>NZ_BAABAT010000090.1:0-18423 GCF_039537565.1 Dactylosporangium darangshiense | reverse complement strand
CGTCGAGGTCGACATCCTCGGATCGCGGGGCGAGGCCGCGTTCGTCGACCCGGGCCAGCAGCAGCAGGTCGGCGACGATGTGGCCGATCCGGCCGGTCTCGCCCTGCAGTATCGCGACGCTCGCGGGTCCGTCCGCAGGCCCTTCGCTGCGCAGCCGGGCCGCTAGCAGTTCCAGGCCGACCTGCAGGGTCGAGAGTGGGCTGCGTAGCTCGTGACTGGCGTCGGCGACGAAGCGGCGCTGCGCGGCGGCGGACGTCTCGAGCCGGTCAAGCATCGCGTTCATGGTCTGGGCGAGCCGGCGGACCTCGTCCTCGCCCTTCGGCACCGGTACCCGTTCGTGGAGCTGCCGGGCGCTGATCACGGCGACCCGCGCGCGGACCGCCTCCACGGCCCGCAGCGAACGCCCCACGAACAACGCCGTCGCGGCACCGACCAGCAGCAGGACCAACGGCAACCCGACCGCCAACAACGCGACCTCCGTCGCGACCGCGTCGCGGACCGGCCGCAGCGACTGCCCGACCAGCACCACGCCGGGTCCGGCGGGGCTCGTGACGCCGACCGCGACGACCCGGAACGGGTCCTCGTCGGCCACCGGCAGCCGGCGGTCCTCCCGCTGCACGGCGCCGGGCACCGGACGCAGCGACGACAGCGGTCCCTCGCCCTCCACCTCCGATGACCCGGCAACCACGGTCCCGCCCGGTCCCAGCACCTGGACCACGGTTTCGTCACCCGGCCGCGACCGCAGCAACCAGTCCAGCCCCGCCCGGTCGCCGACCGTCACCCGACCAGCGACCACCTCGGCACGGGCCAGCGCAGCGGCGTCGACCCGGTCGGTCATCGACCGCTGATGCAGTACCACGAACGCCGCAGCGGCCAGGATCAACACCACCGCAACCACGGTCACCGCGGCGAAGGCGGAGCGCAGCCGAACCCCGAGCCGACGGCTCAGCCAGCCGCCCTCAGCCGCAGGGGTCCCCATGCACCACACCGTAGCCCCGCCAACACGGCAGCCGCCTCGGCGAGCTGAAAGCGTTCTCAGACGCGCTCATCGTGGCCTTAGGTGCCGGGGTCGAACCTGGAGATCAGATCCGGCGCGCACCGGCCCCGGATGCCCTCCCGTGAAAGTGAGGCAAGGCTCATGGACATCACCAGACGCAAGATGTTGATCGGCGCCCTGGCCGTAGGCGCGGCACTGTTCGGCGGTGCGGGCGCTACCACCGTCGCCCAAGCGAGCACGGCCACGGTCCCCAGCATGGCCGCGACCAGCGTGGCGCACTCAGTCGGCGCGGCCCACCCGGCCGTTGCGGCGGGCCCGACAAACTCGGCCAGCCCGGACACCGAAACGTCCGACGGACCGGACAACGAGGTCACCAACGGCCCGGATGCCGACAACGTCCAAGAGGGCAACCAGAAGGAGCAGGACGCTCCTGGCGGCGTCGAGGACAACACCTCGGATCACGCGGAGGCGGGTACGGACACCGACAACGTGCAGCAGGGCGACCAGACCGGATCGGACACCGCTCCCGCACGGTGACGCACCCCGACACCACACCGATGGCCAAACCGCTTCGCCGGTCGAGTGCGAGCTGGCGAACAGTTGCGGCCTTACCAAGGTCGCGCTGATCACCCGAGGAAGGTGTCTGCCGATCGGCCCGTCCCCGCCGCGGTTGATGGCTTGGGTAGCCAGGGTGTGCCGTAGCTGGTGGGGGTGGATGTGGGGCAGGCCGGCGGCAGCACCGGCTTTGTTGATCAGGCGGGTGACGGTGCGCCGGTCCAGCGCCCGGCCGTCCTCCCGGGGTAGCAGCAGCGGGTTGTCCTCGGTGACGTGCCGGGTCCGGTAGTCGCGGATGAGGGTGACGAGGTGCGGGTGTAAGGGCAGGTAGCGGTCTTCGTGGAGTTTGCCGACGTGGACGTGGAGCCAGTGCGCGGCGCCGATGAGCACGACCGCGTCGGCGCGCAGCGCGGTGAACTCACCGACCCGCAGACCGGTGCGCAGCAACACTTCCACGACCACCCGGGTGAGCATCCGGGGTTGGTGCTGGGCCGCGCGCAGCAGCTTCGCCGCGGCGGGGTCGTCGAGGGCTTTGGGCAGCGGGTGGTTCTGGCGGGGCAGGTCATAGAACGTTCGGTCTTGCTATCGGTCGTGTCATTCGTCGACCGTGAATGTGGCTTGCTGTCCAGCGGTGAGGTTCAGAGCGATGTCGGTGATCAGGGTCCTCCTGGCCCTCGGCCGCTACGCCTTCACCCGGCTGGCCGCGCCGGGCCTGCGGCAGCGTGACCCGCACACCGATGACGAGGACGACGACGGCAGGCAGGACTGAGCTGCACCGACCAGAAGGCTGATCAGCGTGCGCGTCGCCGCTTCCGTCAGCCGCTTCGCGGCGGTCGCAACCGGTATGTGGCGATGGTTCCGCGCCTCACCGCGTCGATGACAGATGCCTCAGGTCATCAGACCGGCGCTGGTCATCCAGATGTGCTCGCACGTCGCCGACGCCTCTTGGAGCTTCTCGCGGGATTCCTGTGAGGCGTGGTAGAAGGTCCGCTCGATCATCCAGCACAGGGCGCGCGCCATCGCTGAGGCTTGGTCCGGTGCGGCGCCGGCCTGGATGCCGGCGCGTTCGAGGACGGCGGTGATGGCCGCGATGAACAGGTCAGCCGTGTGGCTCCACAGCTCGCCGATCTCCGGCACGGTCAACGACAAGTCGATCGCCGTGCGCATGACCAGGCCGTGCTCATTCCACAGCTCGACCGTACGCCGCAGGGCCGCCGCGATGGCCTGCTGCGGCTCCTCCGTCTGCGCGGTGACCCGGGACCGTTCCCACAGATGCTCGACGGTCCGGGCCACGAGTGCCGTGACCACTTGTTGCTTGGAGCCGAAGTAGAAGTACAGGGCGCCGCGTGTGATGCCGGCCCCCTGGGCTATGTCGCCGATGGTCATGGCGTCGTAGCCCTTCCGCGCCAGCAGGGCCTCGCAGGTGTCGAGGATGGCCCGCTCCCGGGCATCCCCCTTGCGCTCGGTGGTGCGACGGCCGCGCGCGGGGTGGTGGCCGGGCATCAGAGCTGAGCGCCCTCGGCGAAGTCGGTCGTACGGGAGAGTGCCTCCCATGCGCGGATGTCCTCGTCCACGGCCGTGCGGGCGGCGGTGACCAGCCGCAGCGCGTCCGAACCCAGGACGAGGTGGGCCGGCGGCCGTCCGACCGAGGCGATGTGCACGATGGCGTCGCCGGCCTTGGCCGGGTTGCCCAGCTGGTTGCCGCTGGCCTTCTGTCGTGCTTCGCGGATAGGGGTGAACAACTCGTCGTAGTCGTCGACGGTCCGCGCAGCGCGTGTCATGGACCGTCCGGCCCAGTCGGTGCGGAAGGAGCCGGGCTCGATCGCCGTCACATGGATCCCGAACTGCGCGACCTCTTTGCCCAGCGCCTCCAGGATGCCTTCCAGGGCGAACTTGCTGCCGCAGTACGCGGACATGCCGGGCACGGCCATGAGCCCGCCCATGGAGGTGACGGCCATCAGGTGTCCGCGGCGACGGCGGCGCATGTGGGGCAGCGCCGCCTGCAGCGTGGCCACTGTCCCGAACACATTGACCTCGAACTGCCGCCGAACCTCGGCCAGCGGGGTTTCCTCGAAGGTTCCCTCCAGGCCGTAGCCGGCGTTGGCGACGACGACGTCCAACGGGCCGACGCTCTGCTCCACCTCCGCGACCACACCGGGGACGGCGTCATCGTCCGTCACGTCCAGCACGCGACCGTGAGCGTTACCGGGCCTGAGTTCTTCGAAGGCCCGCAGGTCCTCCTCGGAGCGGACTGTGCCGACGACGGTGTGACCTGCGGCCAGGGCGGCCTCGGCGACGGCACGTCCGAGGCCCGTGCTGACGCCGGTGATGAGCCAGTTCTGCTTTTGCACTGTTCCTCCAGAGAGGTCTCGCGAGGAGCCGGACCGCTCCCTCCGAAAAAGTCTACACGGTGTCGATTTTTATCGTCACACCGTCGATTCTGGTGGTGCTCACGGGATGGCGTCCTCAAACCATCCGCATGCCGCGCATCGCCCAGATCGACGCCGTCAAGGCCCAGCGTCCAGGCCGTCAACCAGAACCGCCCCCCGCCGCGAGCAGGCCAACATGTTCGTCGCCGCGTTGACGTCCCGGTCGTGGGTCCAGCGGGTGGGTTCGTCCGCAGGACACGCAGCGGAGGGTGATCATGTTTGACCTCCCGTGGTGGTTGCGGCCGCGAGCAGGGCCTCGGCGACGAACAGGTCCTGCAGGGCGATGCCGGAGCTGTCGAACACGGTGATGTCGTCCTCGCTCCGGCGGCCTGTGGCCCGGCCGGTCAGGACGTCACCGATGGCGGTCGCTGTCAGGGTGCCGTCGGCGATCGGGCCGGCGACGTGCTGCAGCTCTCCGATGCGGACGGACTGCGACGGCAGGTCACAGAACAGCCGGGCGGTGGCGAGCAGGCCGGGCGGCAGTTCCTGTTTGCCGTGAGCGTCGGAGCCCATGGTCGCGACGTGTGTTCCGGGGCGTACCCAGGCGGCGTCGAACAGGGGTGCGGTGGCGGTGGTGGCTGTGACGATGACGTCAGCTGTACGGCACGCGTTCTCGGCATCGACGAGTCGTCCGGGAAGGTTGTGCTCGGCCAGCCGGGCCAGGAACCGTTCACCGTGTTCGGGTGTCCGGGCGACGACCTGGACGCTGCTGATGGGACGTACCCGGGCGAGGGCGGTGCACTCGTAGAGCGCCTGGTGGCCGGTGCCGAAGACGGTGAGCGTGGTGGTGTCGGGCCGGGCCAGGACATCGGCGGCGACCGCGTCGGCCGCGGCGGTCCGGTACGCGTTGGCGACCCCTGCCTCGACGACGGTGGCGATCCGGCCGCGTTCCTGGTCGAAGAGCAGGACCACCGAGTTGTGCCGGGCCAGGCCGTGGTCGGCGTTGCCCGGCCAGTAGCTGCCGATTTTGACGCCGGCGTGCCGGGCCGATGCTGCGGACTTGACGGTGAACCGGTTCCGCGGGTCGGACCCGTGCCCGAGGACCGCCGGGAATATCTCCGCCTCGGTGCCGGCGGCCGCGATCAGGGCCTCACGGACAGCGGTGAACGCGAGTTCTTCGGTGATCAGGGCGGCCGAATCGGCCTCGGGCAGGTAATGCATGGTGTTTACCATCCTTTGATGCGCGGCCAGACGTCCGTGACGGTCCGGGAGCCGGGGGCGGTCACGTGGTAGCGGTCGTGCTGGGCCGCGGTGGCGCAGGCGTGGTTGGGCAGGATCCTGACCCGGGTGCCGATGGGCAGGTCGGGCAAGGGCGCCGTGCTGCCGGGACGGATCGACAGGACGCCGTGTTCCTGGCTGGCGTCGGTCATGAGCAGATCCGGAAGGAGGCGGCCGTCCAGGTCGGCGACGAGGCCGTACCCTTGGTCGACGCGCTGCCGGGCGGTCCCGCGGTCCCGGGAGGTGGCTGTCCAGCCGCCGTCGGTCAGGATCCAGCCCTTGTCGGGGCGACGACCGATCACGGTCGCGACCACGGTCATCGCCAGGTCGGCCGGTGTGCACACCCCGATGCCGGCCATCACCAGGTCGAAGAATACGAAGTTGCCCGCGCGTACCTCGGTGACGCCGGTGAGGTCGGCGGCGAAGTGTGCGGTCGGTGTCGAGCCGACACTGACGACCGGCGCCTCGTGCCCGGCTGCTCGCAGGTTCTCGGCCGCCTCGACCGCGCACCGTCGTTCGTTCTCGGCGGCCGCGCGGAGGGCGTCGTCGCCGTCGGCGAAGTACGACTCGCCGGCGTGAGTCAGCACGCCCCGTACCTCGGCGCCGCTGTCGACCAGGGTCCGGGCGATCTCCAGGAGTTCGGGGCCGTGTGGCGGCACCCCGCCGCGATGGCCGTCGCAGTCGATCTCGATCAGGGCGGGGACGCCTGCGGCCCCGACGGCGATGGCCTGCGCCACGCTGTCGAGAAGGACAGTCAGGTCGACGCCGCGCTGCCGTAGGGCGAGCACCCGGGGCAGTTTGTGTGCCGCGATCCCCACGGCGTAGACGATGTCGCGGTATCCGGCGGCGGCGAACGCCTCGGCTTCGGCCAGCGTCGATACCGTGATCGCAACGGGGCGGCCGTGGTCCAGCATCGCGGCGACGTCCAAGGATTTGGCTGTTTTCACGTGCGTCCGCAAAGTGACACCGAGGCCGTCCAGGTGCCGGCGCAGACGGGTGATGTTCGCGGCGACGGTCGATCGGTCCAGGGCGAGGAACGGTGTGTCCGGGTCGTCCAGCGTGTGGCTCATCGGTCCTTCTTCCGGCATTCGTTGAGGTCCGCGTACAGCCCGGAGCGGGACATGCCGAGCCGTTCGGCGACCCGGGGTACCGCGTTGCGGACGGTGAAGACACCACGCTCGTCCAGCACCTGCAGCAGGGCCAGGCGCTCCGGGCGGGGCAGGGCCGAGACCGGCTTGCCGCGGCTTGCTTCCTCGGCCCGGACCAGCGCGTCGACCACGTCGTCGAACTCGTCGCTGAAGGTGGTCGCGGGAACCTGGGCGGGCAGCGTGCCGGCCAGCGCGGTCAGCAGGTCGCCCGCCTGGCGCAGGGCGGTCACGTCGACGTTGACGCACAACGCCCCGAAGACGTGACCGGCGCCGTCACGCAGCGGCATCGTCGACGACTTGACCAGCCGGCCGTCAGGGGTACGGGTCAGGTAGTTCAGGTCGTTCGCCGCCGCGTCGCCCTGACTGAGGACTGCCAGACCGATCTCGCTCAGCGCGCCGCCGACCTTGCGGCCGGTCACCGAGCCGGCCACCGCCACGACCGACTGCTCGCCCTGCCGGTAGTCGTGCAGCACGACCTCGCACATCGGCCCGAACGTCGCCGCTAATCCGTCGATCACCGGTCGCAGTGCCGTCAGGATCGCATCTGCATCACCCATCACGACGCCAAGACTAAACGTCCAAGTGTTAGATTAAAAGTCCAGGCGGATGTGGCGGTCGAGTGTGACCGGGAGCGCGGCCAAGCCGTGGATCATCGCGCTGTCTCGCCAGCGCAGCTCGGTGAGGGGTGTCGCCGCTCGTCGAGGGCGGCAGTCCGGCGGCAACCAGGTCCGTATCGAGCCTGTACCGTTCGATAACTCGGTCACGGGGTTCTGCCGTGCGCCTTCGTGCTTGCCGTACCCTGCGGCATCGCCACGGCTACGCCGTAGACCTTCACCGTGACCTCCCAGGCCAGCAACAAGAACCTCCCGAGAGTTCCCCGACCATCCACACACGACAGTCAGGTACGCACCGCACACCAGCCCAGATCCACCGGGTTTGGAGCTGGTCATACATGAAGAGGCCTCAGACGCCCGTTCCTCTCGTATGCCTTCCCGTCTCGCTCACCCAGGCCCGAACCATCCGGTAGTACTGGTCCGGCCCGACTTCGTCGCGGCTGCTTCCCACCCTCCCCACCGTCCCGTGGATCAGGGTGCCGCCAGCTGCAGGCCGAGGTAGCTCCAGCGCACGTCGTGGCGACCGAGGGGGTCCGCCCGTTCACAGTCGTGAATGAGGTGTAGGCCGAAGTGACGGGCCAGCGCGACCGTCTCCTCCGCCGAGACGTTGTACATCCGCCGCCCGGCAGGCACGGGGCCGTGGCGCAGGGAGATGACCACGCGGCCCTCAGGTAGCAGCAGGCCGCTGATGTGTTCCATCGCCGACGACCGCTCGTGCGGGTCCAAATGCATCCAGACGGCCGTTAGAAGAATCAGGTTGAAGCGTTGGTTGCGCTTACACAGCACCGTCAGGTTGGGCAGGGCGTCGTCGACCCAATCGATGTCGTTGGCGGCGTGGATGCGTTGACCATGCGCGCGAAGTTGGCGGGTGGGCTCGACGGCGACGACCCGGTGTCCCAGGCCGGACAAGGCTGCCGCATCGCGGCCCGTGCCCGCGCCGATGTCCAGGACCGAGCTGGGCTCGGTGGGGAACAGGTACAGGACATCTCTGTGCACGTCGGCAAACGAGACGCTCTCGTACTGTTCGGCCAGGATGTCGGCAGATTCGCCGTAGCCTGCGGTGCTGCTCATGAGTGTCAAGGCTTCCCCGTCCGTGCTGCGGTTGATGCTGGGGCCGTCGCGCGTGGTCAGGCCGCGTTCAACAGAGCTGGGAGTTTGCGCATGTCGTCGAAGACCACCGTGTCCGGGCCTTCCAGCCGGTGCGCGGGGGTCAATCCGCCCGCATAGCCGAAGCAGCGCATCCCGGCGGCGCGGGCCGCTTGGACTCCGTAGTGGCTGTCCTCGACCACGACGCACGCCGCGGGCGGAACACCCATCGCCGCCGCCGCATACAGGAACAGGTCGGGGGCGGGCTTGCCGCGAGCGACCTCGGTCGCGCTGAAGATGCGGCCCTCGAAGCGGGGATACAGACCGGTGCGGCCCAAAGTGTGGCGCATCTTCTCGTGCGTACCGCTGGAAGCCACGCACGTCGGCTGGGTGATCTCATCAAGCGCGTCGTTGATCCCGTCGACGGCGGTCAGTCCGGCGTCCACCGCTTGGCGGTGCGCCAGGTCGAACCGGTCCGCCCAGGTGGCAGCCACGCCCGGTCCGAGACGGGCCGCGATCTGTTCACCGATGGACGCGCTGGACCGGCCGATGAAGCGCTCGATGACCTCTGCCTCGGTCAGCGGCCAGCCCAGTTCCGCACCGAGTGCAATGTTGACGCGGACCGCGATGCGCTCGCTGTCGACCAGCACCCCGTCGCAGTCGAAGATGACAAGCCCGATCGGATTGATCATCCGGACAGGCTAGTCGAGTGAGCAGGGCGAACCTGGCGGCACCCACGGTCCCCCGAAGGCGCCGGATCGCCGTCACCGCCGAGGTGGCGGGCAACTCGGACAGGAGCACGAGCAGACGCATAGCCGAACTCGGCGGCGTGCGTCATCCACGGAAGATACGACAGGGTTCGACAGAAAACTCGACGCTCGACGGGCAATGCAGCGAAGGCCGGTACTGTCGGCTGGGCCGTCGCCCGTCACCTCAAGACCGACCTGGTCGACACCGCGCTGACCGATGCGCTGCGCCGGCGTGGGCCCGCTGACGGCCTGGCGTCCCCCTTCGCGGCGACGTCACGTCGGAGCGTAATCGTCTACAACCCGGAGAGCATCGGACGGATGTCGCGCGCTCACAGTGACATCGTGGACGGCACGGTGGCCTCCTTGACGACCTTCATGGTGAATTGCGAGTTGGTGCGGGCGACGCCGGGCAGGTCGGTCAGGCGCTGCGCGTACAGGCGTTCATACGCCTCGAGATCCGCGACCGCGACCCACAGCACGTAGTCCGGATGACCGAACATCCGCCGGCACGACCGCACCTCGTCGATGCGCTGCACCTCGGCTTCGAACGCCTCGATGGTGGCTCGGTCCTGGACCGCCATCTCCACGTGCAGGAGCACCTGGAACCCGCGCCCAAGCGCGGCCGGGTCGACCGCCGCGTGGTAGCCGGTGATGATCCCGGCCGCCTCGAGCTGTCGGACCCGGCGCAGGCACGGCGACGGCGATAGCCGTACCCGGTCGGCCAGCTCGATGTTGGTGAGGCGCCCGTCCTGCATCAGGTGCGCAAGAATTGCGCGGTCAGTCTCGTCCATGGCACATCATGCTAGTCGATCGGCTTTTGCTGGCAATCTTTGGCACCGAATGCCAGGCTGTTGTGGCTACGCTCTCCGCATGACGCTCGGATTGGATGACGAGGACCGCCGCACTGCGAGCCGCCTCCTCGCCGAATTTTTCGATCGGTATGAGCAGTCCGTCGCGACGGCGCCGATCGTGCCGCAGGTTGACCGCGACGTGCTGGCGGGACTGCTGGCCGACCCTTTCCCGGACAAGGGCATCGGCGTCGAGGGACTCTTCCGGGCTATCAACGAGAAGATCCTGCCGAACTCCACGAAGGTCGCACACCCGAGGTTCCTCGCCTACGTGCAGGGGCCGCCGAACGGTGTCGCGCCCTATGCCGAGGCGATCGCCGCCACCATTAACCAGAACTGCAACTTCTGGCAGCTGTCCCCGGCTGCGAGCGTGATCGAACGCGCTGTGGTCTCGTGGCTCGCCGGGCTCTTCGGCTACGGCGAGGCCAGCGGGGGCATCCTGACCAGCGGCGGCTCCGTCGCCAGCCTCCACGCTCTGACGACCGCGTTGCACGAGCGCCGGCCGGAGTTCCGCGCTGCCGGGCTGCAGACATCCGGGCCTGCCTTAGTCGTCTACACCTCCGGCGAGGCCCACCGGTGCATCGACAAGGCCGTCGCAATTCTCGGCCTCGGTCTGGACAATGTGCGGCACATCGCCACTGACAGCGGGCACCGGATGCGCGTCGATGCGCTGGCCGAGGCGGTTCGGGCCGACCGGGCGGCCGGGCGGGAGCCCTTCTGCGTCGTCGCCACCACCGGGACCGTGATGTCCGGAGCGATCGATCCGATCGGTCCGATCGCCGACCTGTGCGAGCGCGAGGGGCTGTGGCTGCACATCGACGGCGCCTACGGCGGCCTGTTCGTCCTCGCCGATCGCGTGCATCCGGCCTTCGACGACTGCCGGCGCGCCGACTCGATCGCACTGGACCCGCACAAGCTGCTGTTCGCCCCGCTCGAGGCCGGCTGCCTGCTGGTGCGGGACCGCGCCAACCTCGCCCGCGCGTATGCGTTCAAGTCGGCCTACCTCACCGTCGAAGATGACCCGCTCATGGTCGACTACATGGACTTCGGCCCGCAGCTGTCGCGCGGCTTCAAGGCGCTGAAGGTGTGGAGCGCCCTGCAGGCCTTCGGCGTCGACAGCTACCGGGGCGTCATAGACCAGGTCCTGCAGCTCGCCGAGCACCTCCGGCGGCGCGTCGAGGAGGACCCGAACCTCGAACTGATGGCGCCCGTCACGCTGAGCGCTGTCTGTTTCCGGATCAAGGGATGGACCGAGGCCCAGCACGCCGCGGTCCGCGCGACGCTCGCCGAGGACGGCACTGCGCTGCTCGGCCCGGCCCGGCTCGGCGGCCGCCACGGACTGCGTGCCTGTGTCACCAACTACCGCACCACCTATGCGGACATCGACCTCGTCGTCGACCGGATCAGCGAGCTCGCGTCATGCGCGAGCTGATCGCCTTCCGGGCGGCGGCTCGCGACTGAGGTGTGCCGGACGACACCATCGACTGGTGGCTCCGGCTCGCCCGGCCTCGGCTCGAGCTGCACCGCGACGGTGCCGGCCCGGCGGTCGGGCATTTCGGCGGGACACCGGCTCTGCCCGCCGATGTCGCCTGGCCGGACGGGATGGCCTACCCGGGCCGCGATCGCATCGCGAACCCGGTGCGCCTGTTCCTCCGTCTCGCAGTGGACCACCACGTCATCGCAGTATCGCTCGAAGCGCACGGCAGGGAACTCCCGGACCACTGCGTTCAGTCTGTCCGGGCACGTGCTGGTCGCCCCGAGCGAGGGCGGCCAGCTCGCCGAGGCGACTGGGAGGCCGAGGCCGAGTACTGCTGCGCCTGCCCCTGCGGCGGGAAGAGTTCGCCGCGGCCGTCGGCTACTCGCTGCGGACCGACGGCGACGTGCGCTGGATCTTCGGCGGACTTCGCTGCCCGGCCTGCGGCTTGCTCGGCATCTGCGAGGACTGCGAGATCGACCGCGGACCGAGCGACTACCTGCTCGATCGAGCCTGACACTGGCCGTGCCAACCCGCGGGCTGATACCGCGCTACGTGCCACGAGCGTCCTCACGGTGACGAGCGAACCAGTCTGCCTTGTCGCCGCTGTCACTTGGTCACTGAACCACCGTGATCTGCGGAGACGTTGGTGACGGGCCGGGTGACACTCCCCGTGCCGGGGTAGCCTGGGGTCGTGGCCGCAAGTGAAGATCAGGCCCACGTCGGTCCAGGGTCCGTTGCGGGCCCGAGTTGAGGACCGGGAACGCCGGCGTCGACCGGACGGGCGAGCACCAAGGCGTGATCATGCCGCCGACCGGCAGACGCCGCCGGCCACTCGGCCGGTCAACGGCAAGAAAGATTCATCGTCAACTCTGACCGGCAGTTGCGACAGGACAGGACGATCCTTGAGTCTCGGGGGGTCCGTGGCCATGTTCGATCGATTCGAAGAGTTCGACATCTCTACGGCGGGTGCGTCGATCCACGGACGCCGGGGCGGCGACGGACCGCCTGTGCTGCTCCTGCACGGTATTCCGGAAACGCATCTGATGTGGCATCGGGTCGCGCCCCACCTCGCCGAGCGCTATACCGTCGTCGCCACCGATTTGCGTGGGTACGGCGACAGCGGCAAGCCGCCCAGTACCGCCGATCACGAGCCCTACAGCATGCGTGCGATCGGCCGCGACCAGCTTGAGGTCATGCACCATCTGGGCTACGACGAGTTCAGCGTCGTGGGGCACGATCGCGGGGCACGCTGCGCCTACCGTTTCGCACTGGATCACCCGGATGTGGTTCGCCGGCTCGCCGTGATGGACGTTGTTCCCGTCGGCGACGCGTACGATCGTGCTGACAAGGACTTCAGCCTTCTCTACTGGCAATGGTCCTTCCTCGCCGCGCCAGAACCGGTGCCGGAACAGTTCATCAACGCGACACCGGGCAGTATGGTCGAGTTCATGCTCAACTCGTGGGCCGAGGTGAAGGACGCTTTCCCAACCGAGGTACGCGCCCAGTACATCGAGAAATGGAACGACCCCGACACAGTGCACGGCATCTGTGAGGAGTTCCGCGCGGCCGCGACCTTGGACTATCAGCAGGACGAGGCGGATCGCGGGAACCTGAAGATCACCTGCCCGGTGCTCTTCCTCTGGAGCCAGCGCGGCTCGGTCGCGAAACTTTACGATAATCCGCTCGCGATATGGCAGGAGTGGGCCGATGACGTTCGCGGCGAGCCGGTACCAGTCGGTCACTTCATCCCTGAAGAGGCACCCGAGGAGACCACACGCCAACTGCTGAGTTTTCTGCAGTAGAGCGTTCGTCCTTCCTCAGCTCGATCACATCGACCAGTAGCCAAGGGAGAACAGCACGCGCCCTAATGGATCAGTGCTCATCTCGGGCAGCAATCAGCGCCCGAACGGCACGACACCCCATCAACGGTCAACCTCCCCGGGACGCCAGCGAGGGTACGGTCTCAGTGCAGGACTTGACGTCCAGGGTCCAAGAGTGCTCACTCACCGGCGGCTACCGCCCGAGAGTCTTCCGCAGCGACTGTCATCAGGAGGCAGCGCCGTCTCGCTCTCGGTAGGACCCATTAGGGTCCGCGTCCTCATCGCCCTGGACCGGTCGGGCGATCGCCGGAACGGTGTTCCCGCTGGCCGAGGCCATGATGACCATCGCCCGCCGCAACCGAATCGGTGACCCGGTCCCACGCCGCGCGATCTGTTGCAGTCGCCGGCCCTCGTCATCACTGAGCCGGTGCTCGTCTCTGCCCGCCGCGACGCTGCTGCGGCCCGTCGGTTCTTCCGCCGAGCGTTGGCCACGTTGAAGGTGACGCCGAGCGAGGTCGTCACCGACGCGGCACCGGTGTACCCGGCCGTGCTCGACGAACTGATTCCATCGGCGTGGCACCACGCTGAGCGCCACGCCAACCACCCGATCGAAGCGGACCATAGCCAGCTCAACACCGGCTCAGACCAATGCGCGGGCTGCGCACCGACCGGACCGCACAGGCCATCATCGCCGCACATGCCTTCATCCAGAACGTGCGACGCGGCCACTACGCACTCGGACTCGACGCTCCACGCGAACTGCGCATCGCCGCAGCTGTCACCGAACTCGCCACCGCCATCTGAAGCCGATCCCGGACCCGAACCCAGCCCTCTGATCGACAAACGCAACGGCCCCCGGCAAGGTGACCGCGCCCGTCCTGGCGGCCGCGATGCGCCGTGCGAACAGCAAGGACCTGGCCCGGCTCAAGACGATCCTGGAGGGGGCGGCAGACCGGCGGCCCGGCGCGTGAGGTACCGCTGCTCCGGCAGGCTCGCCGTCATCCACGCTGCCCGCAGGTAGCACGCGCGGGCAGCGGCCAGGTCGCCGGCCTGCTCGAGCAGGTGGGCGCGGACGGTGTCGAGGCGGTGGCTGTGGCCGAGGCGGCCGTCGCCGTCGAGGGTGCCGAGCGCGGCGAGGCCGGCGACCGGTCCGTGCACCGCTGCGACCGCGACGGCGCGGCTCAGGGTGACGACCGGACCCGGGGCGACGTGGTCGAGGACGTCGTAGAGGGCGAGGATCTGCGGCCAGTCGGTGTCGGCCGCGGTCGGCGCCTCGTCGTGGACGGCGGCGATCGCGGCCTGGACCTGGTACTGCCCGACCGGTCCGGCGCCGAGCGTGCGGGTGAGCAGCGCCTGGCCCTCGGTGATGGCCGTCGTGTCCCACCGGCTTCGGTCCTGCTCGGCGAGCGGCACGATGATGCCGTCCGGGTCGGTGCGGGCGGCGCGGCGGGCGTCGGTGAGCAGCATGAGGGCGAGCAGTCCGGCGGCCTCGCCGTCGCCGGGCAGCAAGCGGTGCAGCAGCCGCGCCAGCCGGATTGCCTCCGCGGTCAGGTCCGGCCGCTGCAGGTCTGGGCCGGAGGTGGCGGTGTAGCCCTCGTTGAACATCAGGTACAGCACGTGCTCGACCACGGCCAGCCGGGCCGCCTGTTCGCCGGGGACGGGGAGCTCGAACCGGGCGCCGGCGTCGCGGATGCGCTGTTTGGCCCGGCTGATCCGCTGCGCCATCGTCGCCTCCGGAACCAGGAACGCCGCAGCGATCTGCGCGGTCGACAGCCCGCCGACGGCCCGGAGGGTGAGCGCAAGCTGCGACGGCGGCGACAGGGCGGGATGGCAGCACAGCAGCAGCACAGTGAGGGTGTCGTCCGGGTTGTCCGGCGGCTCGTTCGTCGGGTCGAGCGCGGCGGCGGCCTCCCGGCGGCGGCGGGCGCTGTCGGTGCGCCAGTGGTCGACGAGCGCCCGTCCGGCCACGGTGGTCAGCCACGCCTTGGGTCGCGCGGGCACGCCGTCGACCGGCCACTGCGCGGCGGCGGCGAGCAGCGCCTCTTGTACGGCGTCCTCGCAGGCGTCGAACTGCCCGTGCCGGCGCACGAGCGCGCCGAGGACCTGCGGCGCCAGCTCGCGCAGCAGGCCCTCAAGCGCTCCGGTCATCGCGTTCAGTGCCCGGTCAGTCCTGGGCGGGCGGCTCGTCCATGACCCGGCGGACCTCCATCGGGTACTCCGTTACCGCGACCACCTGCGCGACGATCTCCAGCGCGCGCTCGTGGGTGCACTCGACGACCCAGTAGCCGGCGAGGGACTCCTTGATCTCGGCGAATGGCCCGTCTGTCGGTGCGGGCGCGCCATCGACGAACCGGACGGTGGTGGCCTGGGTGGGGTCGGTCAGGTGCCGGCTCTCCACGACCTCGCCGGAGGCGCGCAGTTCCTGGTCCATCTGCATCATCGTGGTCTGCATCCGGGTGATCCAGTCGGGGCTCCGCTCGGCGAGCGAGGCGCCGAGCCCGCCGAACATCATGATCATGTACTTCATGCCGGTTTCCTCCGTTTCGCCGCACCCGCCGTTCGGGGCGTCGGGCTTAAGTCGGAGCCGCTCTCGCCGTCCTCGACATCCTCGCCGAGATTCTTGCTGCTCGCCTGGCCGCGGACGTATCTCTCGGCGAGGTCGTCGGCCGGGTGTTCTTTGCCGGTGGTCGAACAGGGGCAGGTGGCGACCGGCCAGGCACGCGAGTCGTCCGGCCGGCCGCCAGGGCTGGAGTCAGCCGCCATGGCGCTACGTCCGCGTGGCCATCGACCTGCTCGCCGCCACCGCCGACGACCTGACCACGGCGATGACCAGGATCGGTCCGCTCGCGTACGCGATCCTCGACGGCACCCTGATCCCGGTCGACTGGGTCGCCGATCGGAAGCCCTACCATTCCGGCAAGCACCGTCGGCACGGCGTCAACGTGCAGGTCATCGCCGATCCGGCAGGCCGGCTGATCTGGGTGTCGGCCGCCCTGCCCGGCTCGACTCATGACCTGACCGCGGCCGGCACGGGTCCGTTGCGTCGAGCGTTGCCCTGGTCGGACAGGCTAGACCGGTGAGGTTCTCGAACCGGCGGCGTCCGGCCCTGCCACCAAGTTCGGCGTTCGGCGGGTTCCGGTTCCCGGCGGAGGTCATCGTGGTCGCCGTCCGGCTGTACCTTCGCTACAACCTCTCCTGCCGCGACGTTGAAGAACTCCTGATCGAGCGCGGTGTCGAGGTCGACCACGTCACGGTCTTCCGGTGGGTACAGCGGTTCACGCCGCTGTTGGCCGACGCGGCCAGGTTCTGCCGGCATGCGCCTGGTGACAGGTGGTTTGTCGACGAGACCTACATCAAGGTGAATGGTGTTTGGCGGTACGTGTACCGCGCCGTGGATCAGGACGGTCAGGTCATCGACGTGCTCATCTCCACCCGCCGCGACGCCGCGGCAGCACGTCGGCTCTTCCGCCAGGCGTTGGCCACGTTGAATGCCCAGGTCGCGGACTGGCTGAGTATTGGCGCCCCACAGGGTGACTGCTCCGCCAAGTGCCGGGTAACGAAGGTTTGGTTTGGCAGGCCCAGGGTGATCGATGGGTGTTCGTGTTGCAGCAGCCGCCCGTACTCCGGTTCTGCCTTGAGGGTGACGATGCGTTCGTCCGGGTCGTCCGTGACGATCAGGAAGACCTTGCCCGCCACCTTGTAGACGTCCAGCTGCTTGGTGAACGGGCGCCCGTGGCTGACCCTGGCAGCGCCAGTGCCGTGTCGCGCGCTCTGTCCTGGAGCTTCTCGCCGCTGATGGGCATGACGAAGGTCAGGCGCGGCGGCCGTAGGTGTGCGGATCCACGGGCTGGTCGGACTTGGGAAGCCCGCCGACCACGAGACGGTAGGAGTCGATCACGAGCTCCTTCACTAGCTCCTCGTCGATGGTGCCCCCGCCTTCCACCGTGATCCAGTGCCTCTTGTTCATGTGATAGCCGGGGGTAATGTCTGCGTACTGCTCACGCAGTGCTGCGGCGTCCTCCGGATCAGCTTTTAGGATCACGACGGGGCGCCCCGGCATGTCGGTCATGAGCATGAAGACCTTGCCGCGCACCTTGTAGACCTCCCAGTCGGGGCCGAAACGACGCTCCAGGTCGGCGCCGGGCAGTTCCACAGTGCAGTCGCCCGCGATCTTCTGCAGCTCCTGTCCGTCCAAGGTGATCAACTCCTCTATCGATCCGAGTGCCCTGACCGCCCGGCCAAGGCTCAAGGTGGCATCTCCCGCATGGCGCCGGAGAGAGCCCGCACTCATCCGGCCGGGTCCTCGTCCAGGCCGACCACCTCGGCCCCGGGCCGGCGCGCGGACCCGGGGTCATCCCGTGGCTGGAGTCTTCGCTCTCGACGACGTTCGTCTTGGCGATCGGCTTCGTGAAGCTCGGCCAGCCGGAGTTGCTGTCGTACATGTCGACTGATGCGAACACTGGCTCGCCGGACACGACGTCGACGTAGATGCCGGGCTCGTGGTTGTCCCAGTAGCCGTTGGCGAACGGTCGCTCGGTGCCGTCCTGCTGGGTCACGCGGTACTGCTCCGGGTCGAGCCGCGAAACGGCCTCCGGGTTCTTGTGGTACTGGGTCTGCTGGGGCAAAGCTCTCCCTTCCGAGCCTTCGGCTTGAAGCTGAGGAACCAGGCGAACCGCACCTGGACATGCGTACATGCGTACATACAGACACTCCACGGACCGGTTGCATTCCCGCTACAACTGGACTCTACAGTCCCAATCAACGTTCGAATCCTGACTGAGGCCAACCGAGGGCACTCCAGTGCCGCCCGGAGCAGTCCGCCGGGAGGTGGCAGGGGTCCTGCCGAGCAGCCGCACCTGAAGTGCAAGTCTAGCGGCGGTGCGCGGGCCGCGTCCGTCGTCGACGCAAAGTGGGATGACGGTGTGTTCCTCAGCACCAGCTTGACCTCGCAAGTGGACTTGACCGTCCAGTTATCCCGAGTCTAGGTTCGGGTCACAACGTGAACTGGACCTCTGCAGCGGTAAGAGCCGACGTGGGCTCGACGCCGACTACTCACACCCACCGAAGGTTGATTTGCTGTGTCACGACTGAACGCTCCCTCTCTAGATGACGCTCCCGCGGGCACGCAGCGGATCCTCGACAACGTTGGCGCGCAGTTCGGGTTTGTCCCGAACATGTTCAGGACCATTGCGTCGAACCCGACTGTGCTTGAAGCCGTCACGACCCTGCAAGGCACTATGAGCCGGGTTCTGGACGCGAAGACCCGGCACAGCATCGCGCTGGCCGTGTCGCAAGCCAACGGCTGCGATTACTGTCTGGCAATTCACACATACGTGTCGTTCGAATTCGGCGGTACGGCGCGTGTCAAGATTTTTGAGGCAGGTTGGTTAGGTTTTCGTTGAGTGGGCTGGCTCGTCTGGGTCGTCTTGCTCGGCGGGCTTGTTGATCCACGCTGCGACAGGTAGGGCGGCCGGCTCGGGGT
>NZ_BAABAT010000089.1:0-20798 GCF_039537565.1 Dactylosporangium darangshiense | reverse complement strand
TTCACCGCATCCTCATCCGACCCCGGAAACACATCCCCGGTCAACCAATTGAAAAACCGCGCCAAATCATCCGGCATCTCCAAACCCACCGCACCACACCCCCCAACCAACCACACCAAAACACACAACAAAGGGCCGCACCGAAACAACCCGGTGCGGCCCTGACACACTCACACTAATGCACCGGACCCGAACGCGTCGGCTTCGAATTCACATGCGCAGCCCTCTCGTTTTCCGCCTCGGTTTCTTCTAGGATCTTCCGCAGCTCCTCGATATTACCGATATGCCCCTCGGCAACGCGGTTGATGGCACCAATGATCTCGTAGACGAGCGGGACGGACCCGTTGATTGTATCCGCAATCTGCTGGTCGAGAGGACCACGGATTTTGCCGACCGGCGTCGAAGCTTCGAACGCCGCCTGGAGGTCGGCCGCCAGCTTGACGAGCTCCCGGTTCACTCGCTCCAACTTGCTGTTGCTGTAGTCGACCTTCGCGGTATCCACCCGAAAATCCGTCATAGTTTGCGCTCCTCTGCATTGGCAGTGTCTGCCATGCCCGGCAGGGGTTCGTTCAGGTCCTTCATGACGTCCGCCATCATCGAATCGAAGTTGACGGGGCCGCGGAGCATGTCCGCAATCGGTAGGCGGCCCGGCAGCAGATTCTGCAACAGCGCTGCCGCGCTGTTCCGCGCCTGATCACGAGCCGTTCCGACGGTCTCCACCAGCAACTGCGCGAACTCCGCCGGCGCCATGGTCCGATAGGAGTTCGTCGGGAACTTCATATCGACGAGTTCGCCACGCCCGTCCACGGTCACGCTGACCGCGCGATTCTTAGCGGTCACCGTCGTCTGCGCTTCGGCAATATGGCGCTCGAAATCTGAGATGGCAACCTTCTGTTGTTGGATCTCGGCATACATCTGTTCGATCTTGTTGTGCAATGGAGTGGACAAAGCAACGCTCCTCGTCAGTAGCCGCGGCCGGTCGTGCGCCCGGTGCCGCGAGCGGGGCCGTGCGGTGATCTGGGTGCCTGTGGAGAGGGAGCGGACCATGGGGCATGTTCGTCGGGCATCTCTTCGCGGCCGATGACCGCCAATGCCACGTCTGGGTCGGTCCCCCAGATTTCTTCGTCCTCAGCTAGCCATGTGGTTCTCTCCCGGTCTTTCTCACCCTGGCCGCCGCCGGCACCGCCCATCATCGGCGGCATGAACGGCGGCATTGTGCTGCCGTATCCCGGCACGCCGGCGCCGTCACCAACGCCGGACCCGACGTTCGCGATGGGAGCTGGGCCGAGAGGACCTACCATCAGGCCGCTGGGTGGCAAGGTCGCGGGTGAACCAAACTGCCCGCCGCGGTCACCGCCACCCAGTCCTGGCAGTTCGCCACCGGCACCGCCAGCGGGACCGCCCAGGTCGGGGAACGAGCCACCGACCTCACCGCCGGCAGAGTTGGGGTCGCCATTCTTGCCGCCGCTTCCTCCGAGGCTTGGCAGACCGCCGAGACCGCTACCCAGACCGCCGTCGGCGCCCAAGCCATCGCCCGCAGCGCCGCCTAAGCCGTCAGCACCGCCCAGTCCGCCACCGCTGCCCAGGTCACCGCCCAGGCCACCGCCGCCGCCCAGGCCACCGCCGCCGCCCAGGTCAGCGCCACCGCCCAGGCCACCGCCGCCGCCCAGGTCAGCGCCACCGCCCAGGCCACCGCCACCGCCCAGGTCACCGCCACCGCCCAGGCCACCGCCACCGCCCAAGTCACCGCCGGAGAGATCGGGCAGGTTGCCACCACCGCCACCGGACAGCTTGGATAGATCGCCACCACCGCCTTTGAAATCCGGCAGGGAGGGGAGATTGGAACCGCCCTTGTTGAGGTCCGGCAGGTTTGGTGTATTGCCGCCGCCCTTGTTGAGGTCCGGCGGGGGTGGATTGCCATTGCCAAGGTTCGGCGACGCACTTCGCGGAGGTAGGTACTGCTGAGGGTCGTGCACGTTTTGAAGCGTGTCGGCCAGGCTGTCCCGGAGATTCGCGAACGCGGTGTTCATGGCGCCGTCCAACTGGCCGACGACCTGTTGGAAATGGCCTTTCATGTCCCAGTTCAGGTAATTCAGGACAGCGGGGTCCTTGAAGTCATAGATCTTCGGGCCCGCCCCGAAATCCAGCGTCATCGGCCAACTGCTCAGCACATCCCAGGGGTCCATGGATCCCCGGTCCGGGTCGTTCCAGCCGTCTGTCTTCTGACCAAGCGCGTCGATCTGCTGCTCGATCTGCTGCATGACCCTACGGATCATCTCGCTCGGCCAGTTCGTCGACGTATTGACAAATTGGCCCCAGGCATCCCGCAGCTGCGACCAGAATTTCCGTCCCGCAGCCGCATTGTCATGCAGCATTTGGGTCCAGTTCTTGTTGGTCTTCAGATCCTCCTGAAGCAGGTGCATCTCACCGTGAAGGTTGGTCAGGACCTGTGAGAACGCCTCAGCTGCTGAACCTTTGAAACCGGAGGCATGCGTGTCGATCTTCTCGAACTCGACTTTCAGGACCTGTTTCGCATGGTCCAGCCACATCGACAGGTTGTACATCGACTCGGCCGCCGTGTCGAGAGTGGCGGGATCCAGCACCAACGGGGTCGGCGGGCTGCCCAGAATATCGTGAGAATTGTTCCAGAAATCATTCCAGAAATGCTCGTGCGGCGACTGGTCCTTCTCACCGGAATACCAGTCGACTCGACCTTTCAAAATCCAATAGTGCTGCTCGAAGACCCCATTTCCCGTACCGGCTTTGCCCGAGCCGCGAGCCGTTGAAGGTCGGGTTTCCACCACCCGTCGATAGATCGTGAACTCATTCGCACCCGGGGTTCCCATCGGATCATTCCATGGCTTCGATCCGTCCTTGACGTAATATCCCGCGCCGAGCAAGCTGATCCAGCCCGGGGTCGTGAACTCTCGGCGGTCCAGCGGCTGCTTGGCGTTGAGGACACTGATGAGACCCTGTTCCCATGCCGGCACCCCGCCGGTTTCCGGATCGCCCATCTACTGCCTCCTGGCGCCGCGATAAGAAAGAGTTGCCAGACCTAGGGGTTCGGCGCCGAGCCCGTCAGGAACGAACCGAACTCGGACGCGGATGTATTCGCCAGCTCCAGGTTTTCGCTTGTCGCGAGGATGTTCGTCAAGCCTTGGATGTAGGTCGACATTTTCGTGTCGAACTGCGCCAACTTTGTGTCCACCAGTCCACCGAGGCTGGTGAGCTTTGTCTTGAGAGCGACCCCTGGCTGAAAATTGTCCCAGCCGGGCCGAGTCGCCAAACCGTTGAACGGGAGACCCGTTGGATGGCCCGGGTCATTGGGGTTCACCCCGTTGCGGACCGTCGCAACCTGTCCGCGTAGCTTCTCGAGCTTGTCCCTGACCTCTTCGATGAAATGCTCGTCAACCTTGATAAGTCCCGTACCCATGTCACCCTCTCCTCTCGTGGTGCCGTCCGATGGCAGAGCCATCCACTGAGTGGTCCAATGGGCGGCACGGGCGCAGCGCCCATGCCGCCCAGTCCGGGACCAGCCTCATGCTCAGGCGACGAACAGCGCCGCTCCGTGCCGGTCGCCGGCTTCGTAGTTTTCGCCGATCATCCGTAGGACATCGGTAGCTTGAGCGGTTCCCTCCCGTACCTGATGCAGGCCCTGGTTCCATTTCTGCTGCACTTCACCGTAGTTGTCGATTGCCTGGCCCTTGTTCTCGACAACGAATTGATTAACCTTTGTCTGAAGATCACTCATCGCCTGCTCAAGCCGTGCGGTGACAGCCTGCAGCTGCGCAGAAGCGTCCGCAATGTCGGAGAGATCAACGGTGTAGGTAGCCACAGATTCATTCCTTCCTCACGAGTTCAACGGATGTTCCGCAGCATTGGCTGCTCAGTCGGTCCAGCTCGCACGAGCGCTGAAGCTGTCCCCTTGCAGCGTGATCCCGGCTGCACGTGCCAGGTTGTCGTCCTCGGTGTCATTGGTGACCGAGGCGAAACGTTGCATGTCGTCAGTGATGTCGCTCAGACCCGCGCGAATCGTCACCAGTCCCTGCGAGACCTCCCGAAGGCCCTGCTGGTAGCGTACGGACGCATCCCCCAGCCAGCGGGCGCCCAAGTCGGCAGAGCTGCTCTGCACCGTCCGCTCGGCGTTCTCGAGGTCATTCACCGCCGCGTTGAATGCGCTGACAAGCGCGAGTACCGACGCCTCGTCTACTTTCTTCTGGGTTCCAGCCATCTCCAGCTCCTTCTTGATCGGCGATCACGACTGCGGCAAACATGGACATCCGGCGGGCCGCACCGGTCCTCATCCCCGGCCCTATCCGAATTCGAGCAACGGTCCGGTCGGGAGCATGTCCAGCAACTGACGCGGCACGGGAGTGGCTCCCGCCGCCGGATAGCCGAGCCGGTTGGCCACGTCCGCACCGGCCATTGGGTACTTGACCCCGGAATCGGTCACCAGGTAATACGGCGGGCCGCCGACCTGACCGGCTCGGCCGGCGACGACGAGACCACCGACTCCTGCCTGCACCGTCACCGCGGCAGCGGTCCTCGATGTGCGGTTGACACCAGCGCCTTCCGGCGTCGCGTGCACCGCCGCTGTCGACGATGGTTCGGCCGTCACCTCGACCGACCCATCGGCGACCGCCTGGCGGACGCACCAGGTCCCGCCGGCCTGGAGCGGCAGCAGTTCCGGCGGCGTCCGTGGCAGCGTCGACGGCAGCCCCTGCGCGCGGGAGACCGGCAGACCGATCAGCGCGCTGTTGCTCAGCTCGGTCGGTTGCACCGGTCGGCCGGCATACACCTGCGCGGTCCCAGGGTCGGCGGATGCGATCGCGTACTCGACCGGAGTGAGTTCGGCGAGTCCGTCGGCCTGCAGCAGGTAGTGCCGATCCGCCCCGCCGACGGTGCGTGCCACGAACAGCTCACCCACCTTGGCCCGGCGGCCGTCGACGATCGGCCCGTCGATGCCCCGGCTCGGCACGGCAACAGCGGTGAGGTCCGGCCCGACCGGCACGGACTCCAACCAACCTGCCTCGACAGGGAAGGCATCATGGTCGTAGCCGAGTATCCGGGCGAGCCATGGCGCGCCCAGCCGTAGTCGAACCCCGTGCCAAACGAGGAAACGCTGCCCGCCCGCGGCAACGACGATCGCCTGATCCGGGCTCAGTGGCCGGTCCCGCCGCGACTGCGCATCGACCTTCTCGATCTTCAGCACGGTGCTGGTGAACAGCGTTCCCGCCTGGTCCTTCGTGGCCAGCGCGCAGACGGTCCACACCTGATCCTCGACCGCCCCGCCGGCGGGCAACGCATCCGGGGCGCCCACGATGCCGATCGGCTGCCCGTGCGGCACCGCTGCCAGCGAGCGTTGGGAGACAAGGACGGTCTTCGGGTTCTTCGCGAACAGCAGACGCGCTGAGGCATAGTTGAGGACCGGTCGCAGAAGGCCGTCGACGTAGACGTATCGGGTTCCGGTCTCCTTCTCCACCACCAGCACGCCCGGCTGCTGCCATTTGCTGGAGCCACCAGGGACGATGTAGCCGAAGACCGCAAAGCCGGCGACGATCAGCGCGGCAAGGATCGTGCCGTAGATCGTGCCTGACGTCGTCCGACGGTGTGGGCCCTCCAACCCGTCGGGATCTGCGGATACCAGTGCCGCGGTCAGCCGTCCGAGCACGTACGACTGTGCCTGCACCTGGTCGCGCCGTGACTGCATGATCAGCCGCCCAGCGCACGTGCGGCGCCGTAGGCACCAAGCAGGGCGAGCAGCACCGGGAGCAGCGCCACAGTGGCAGCAAATTGCAGCAGGTCGCCGATCCGCCCCCAATAGGGCATGATCCGTCGTCCGGGCAGTTTCCGCGCCAGCACGAACAGCAGGGCGCAGGACACGGGCAGCGCTGCCACCAGCAGAACCGACCGGAACACCAGCGCAGCCGTGGCCAGTGCGGAAAGGATGATATCGATCAGCCCCAGCGCTGCCGGCACGGCGAGGGAAAGCCGGTGCCATGCGCTGGTCATAGGCCGCAACGCGAGCAGGCGAACCACGGCCACCAACGCGATCAAGGTCCAGGCCGCCCAGCCGCCCAGCGTGGCCAACACCATCATGGCAACGGCGGTAGCGAGCGCCAGTCCGACGTACAGACCGGTCATGTAGCGATCGGCGATCGCGGCCTGGGCGAGCAACGCCTCACTCGGCTCGGGGTCGATGTTCTCCTGAAGGTGCTCCGGCTGCGTGGGAAGCGGTGCCGGCACGATTCCAGCGAGGCGCGAGGCGATCATCGGCACCACCACCGTCACCACAGTCGTCGCCACCGCTACCACCGCGGCGGCCTGAGCCGAGCGCTGCGGTACGAACGTGGCGAGTCCTGAGCCGATGGCGGTGAACAGCGCGGCAGCGACCGCACCGGCGAAGAACGGGCCGGCCCAACCGACCAGGACAGCCGCGAGCAAGGTCGACACCAGCGCGGCCACCGCACCGGCGAACACCTCCGGAGCGCCGACCACAAGCGCCGGAGCCTGCCGGCCGAGATCAGGCGCGAGCATCGCGGCAAGCGTCGCGTATGCGATGCCCAGCGCGGCGGCGACGATGCCGAACGCCCGATCCCCACCGGCGCGGGTCAATCCGAACGCTCCGGCCAGGCAGAGCACCGTCAGGCTCGCCGCGCTGAGCACCCCGGCGAGTGATGTACCAGCACGCACCAACGCCACCAGCCCGACCGCCAGCACGGTGGCGAACAGACCCAGCGCGGTCCATCGGACCATCTCGGGCCGCCACAGACCGGCGCGGCCACGCATGCCGGCCGCAACGCCGTCGGCCAGGTCGTCGAAATGCACCGGCGGGATCTGCTCCGAGCGCGGGCGAACATAGAGCATCTCACCGTCACGCAACCCCAGTTCCGCGACGCTGGCGTCCTCGTCGAGCGGCGGGTCCCCCAGCCTCTGCAGCACCCAGCCACCGTGCGCCAGGCCGGCGTCGGCCAACCCGTCGCCGAGGTGGTGCAGGAACGTGGGAAGAAGATCACCGACGGGCACGTCCGCCGGCACGGCAACCTCGATCCGCCGGCCAGGTCCATGGACTACCAGCCGGCACATCTCCGCTGAGGCGGCGACGGTCATGCCCACACGACGGAGGAGGCGACCGTCCGGTTCAAAGATTTCTCACGTTTCTCGGGTGTCGATTGACCTCATCCCGACCGCGGTCCGTTGTGGGGAGGTCCGCCCGGTGCCGGTCGCACAGGGCCGACGCGACCCGAGCAGGCGGGTGAGACCCGCAGTACGGAAGGCTGGCCTTTGAGCACGGTGCTGTTCCGGCGCCCGGCGCGACGCAGCGGTCCGGAGATGCCGTCCGGTGAGATCAACCTGCAGGAACCGCCGGCGCTGCCCGAACCGCAGAGCGGCGGCATGCGCCAGATGATGACGGTGCTGCCGATGGCGTTGATGTCCGGCGTCATGATGATGATGTTCATCAGTCCTGGCCGCGGCCCGCTCACCTGGGTGATGCTCGGTCTGATGGGTGTAGCCATGGGTGGCATGGTGATCGGTCAGGTCGCCGCCGGCGGGATGGACCGCAAGAAGCGCATGGGCGGTGATCGACGAGACTACCTGCGGTATCTCGCCCAGAACCGTCGACGTGTCCGGCAACACGTGGTCCTGCAGCGCGAAGCCAGCGACTGGCAACATCCGGATCCCCGGTCACTGTGGTCCCTGGCGCTCACCAGCCGGCGTTGGGAACGCCGTCCGAGCCACCCGGACTTTCTCGAGGTCCGGGTGGGCACCGCGGAACAGCGCCTGGCCACGCGGATAACCCCGTTGCAGACCAAACCGATCGAAGATCTCGAGCCACTCGCGGCCAAGTCGTTGCGCCGGTTCATCCGGGCGTACACCACGATCGCGGACCAGCCTGTGGCCCTGTTCATGCGTGCCTTCGCGCAGATCAGATTCGCCGGTGACAAGGACGTGAACCGTTCGGTGGTGCGGGCCATCATCGGCCAGGTCGTGACCTTCCATGCGCCTGAGGAGGTCCGGCTCGCGCTCTGTGTAGCCGACGACGCGAGCCCATGGGAATGGGCGAAGTGGCTTCCACATGCCCAACACCACGCCGAGCAGGACGCCGCCGGCGCCACCAGGCTCGTCGGCGACACGATCGAGAAGGTGGAACGACAACTCGGCGCGGCGTTCGCGACCCGGCCGCAGTTCGAGCCAGGTGCAGCACCCAGCCGGGACGAGCCGTTCGTGATCGTGATCCGCGATGGTGGCCAGATGGGCAACGGTAGTCGGATCGCGACCTCCGGCTACCGCAACGCCGTCCTCATCGACCTCGATGACCCCACTCCGGCCAACGAAAAGGGAGCGCTCTGCCTGCAGGTCGACGGCGACGAACTGCTGATGGTCCGCCACGACCGACTTGGCAACGAAACATGCACCCGCCTGGCCAAACCCGACCAACTCAGCACCGGCCGATTGACCACACTGGCCCGGATCGTGTCGCCGTACCGGTTGGGCATCGCCACCGAACCGGTGGCGGATAGCCTGAAGTCTGACTTCGATCTGGGCACGCTGCTGAAGATCCCCGATCTGCAGCACCTGGACCTGACCAAGTCATGGGCGCCCAGAACCGTCGCGGAGAGACTTCGAGTGCCGATCGGCGTCGACGCGCAGGGCCGTGCGGTGCAGTTGGACATCAAGGAGTCGGCGCTGGGCGGGATGGGGCCGCACGGCATGCTCATCGGTGCCACCGGTTCCGGCAAGAGTGAACTGTTGCGCACCCTGGTCCTCGCCCTGGCCACCACCCATTCCTCGGAGACGCTGAACTTCATCCTGGTCGACTTCAAGGGTGGCGCCACCTTTCTCGGACTGGACCAACTCCCGCACACCTCAGCCGTGATCACCAACCTGGCGGAGGAGGCCGCGCTCGTCGGGCGCATGCAGGACGCGATCCACGGCGAGATGATCCGTCGGCAGGGACTGCTCCGCCAGGCGGGTGGATACAGCTCGGTTCTGGACTACGAGCTCGACCGGACTCAGGGCAAGCCCCTCGATCCCCTTCCCACCCTCTTCGTCATCGTCGACGAGTTCAGCGAGCTCCTCGCTGCGCACCGCGATTTCATAGACCTGTTCATCATGATCGGCCGGCTGGGCAGATCGCTCGGGGTACACCTGCTGCTAGCCAGCCAGCGGGTCGACGACGGACGGATCGGGCAGCTCGAGTCGCACCTGTCGTACCGGATCGGACTGCGCACGTTCTCGGCCACCGAGTCGCGGTCGGTCATCGGTGTCCCGGATGCCTACGAGCTGCCCCCGTCACCAGGCAACGGCTTCCTGCGAACAGACGTCTCGACACTCATCAGGTTCAAGGCCGCATACGTGTCCGGGGCCTATCGCGACACCACCACCCGGGTACGCCAGGAGATCGTGCAGCAGAAGGTAGTCGCGTATCTGCTCGATCGCGTGTCCCATCGGGAGCCGGAGCCTCCTCCGCTGGACCCGGTACCGGACGAGACCGTCGACACCGAGGCGACCGAACCCGTGGCGAAGGACCGCACGGTGCTCGCCACTGTGGTGTCACAACTCCTCGATCAGGGTCCGCCGGCACACCAGGTCTGGCTTCCGCCGCTGGGAGCCTCGCCGAGCCTGGACCAACTGCTACCGCCGCTCATGCCCGACCCGGAACTTGGGCTCATCGCCACGGACTGGCCCGGCATAGGACGGCTCATCACGCCTGTCGGTTTCATCGACAAGCCGTACGAGCAGTCTCGTGATCTGCTCGTGGTCGACCTGAGCGGGATCGGCGGGCATGTCGGCATCGCGGGCGGTCCGCGGAGCGGCAAGAGCACTCTGCTCCGTACGCTGATCGCCGGCCTTGCCTTGACCCACAGTCCGCGCGAAGTCCAGTTCTACTGTCTCGACTTCAGCGGCGCGTTGGGTGCCATGGCGGAGCTGCCGCACATCGGCAGCGTCGCCGGTCGGCTGGACGCCGACCGGGTGAGTCGAACGGTGGCCGAGGTGACTGGCCTGATCGGCCAACGGGAACGCCGGTTCGCGGACCTCGGCGTGGACGGCATGGCAACCTACCGGCAGCTGCGTGCCGAGGGGCGGATCACCGACCCGTTGGGTGACGTCTTCCTCGTCATCGATGGTTGGTTCACGCTGCGGCAGGAGTTCGAGGCGTTGGAAGGCACGGTGCGCCAGATCGCCGCGCAAGGTCTCACGTTCGGTGTCCACCTCCTCCTGACGGCGTCACGCTGGTCGGAGGTCCACCACGCGATGCGCGATCAGATCGGCACGCGCCTCGAGTTGCGGCTCGGCGACCCCGTGGACTCAACTATTGATCTTCGGCTGGCGGCCACCGTGCCGCACCTACCGGGACGCGGTCTCACCTCGGACAAGCTGCATTTCCTCGCCGGACTGCCCCGGATCGACGGCCTTGCCGACCCCGACGGCCTAGGGGAGGCGGTCCGGTCCCTGGTGTCGACGGTCAGCGAATTCTGGGACGGTCCGCCAGCGCCGCCGGTGCGGACACTGCCGGCAGTGCTGCCCGCCGAATCACTGCCGAAGCCCGATGGGAACGTCCGGGTCGTGCTCGGACTGGACGAGGCCGGAATGCAACCGGTGTGGCACGACTTCGCGGATCTGCCGCATCTGACGGCGCTCGGGGACAGCGGCAGCGGCAAGACCAACCTGCTGCGGCACCTCGCCCGGTCGGTGATGTCCCGCTACACCCCGGCCGAGGCGCGCATCATGCTCGTCGACTACCGCCGACAACTCTTCGACGCGGTGCCGACCGAGTATCGGCTCGGCTACTCGGTGTCCGGCGACACCACCCGCCAGACGGTTGTCGACGCGATCGCCGGTCTGGCGCCCAGGATGCCCGGCGCCGACGTGACACCCGAACAGCTTCGTCAACGCAACTGGTGGTCCGGCCCGCAGCTGTACATCCTGATCGACGACTACGACCTGCTCGCCGGCCTGGACAATCCGCTCCTGCCGCTGCTGCCCTACCTGCCGCACGGCGGTGACATCGGCCTGCATCTGGTCCTGACCCGGGGCGCGGCGAACGTCATGCGAATGTCGATGGATCCGTTGATCCGCCGGCTGCAGGAGACCAACAGTCCGGACGTGGCGCTGTCCTGCCCACCTACCGAGGGACCACTGCTGGGCAACACCAAGCCCCGCAATCTCCCCCCAGGCAGGGGGCTGCTGTGCACCCGCCGAGGCGCCCTGCTGCTCCAGACCCCCTGGAGTGAGCTCGGCTGAGGTACGACGACTGGCGGACGCGGCCGTCAGGGGCGCCAACGACGGCGGCGGCCCCACTTGATGACCATCGCCGCCCCGAACGCGACCGCAGCAGCCGCGGCCACACCACCCGCGACCACTGCGGCAATGAACTTGGCCGGATTCGGCGGCGGCCCGCTCGGCAGCACGAGCGGTTCCCGCTCCCGGTCCGTCACGATGGCCGGGCTTTCGAGTTCGACACTGCTGACCGTGGCGTACAGGTCAAGCATCCCGTGCCCGACCGCGCTCGGCGGCTGTACCCCGGATGGATCTTCAGCGGTCAATTCCAGCCGCCGCCGGACCTCCGCCTGGCCCAGACCGGGGTAGTACGCGCGGACCAGGACAGCCGCTCCGGCGACGAAGGCCGCGGCGACCGCCGAACCACCGACCGTGAAATGCCCGCCGCCGGACGGTGCGACGCTGACCGCGCCGACGGCAGGAGCGACCAGGTCGACTCCGGCCGCCACCGGGGAAGTCCCGGTCGGGACGCCCTCGGTGTCTATCCCGCCCACCGCGAGGACCTGGTCGTCCGAGGCCGGATACCAGGGCGCCGGGCTCTGGCCGGTCCCCGACGGCTGTTCATCGGACACCGCGGCGACCAGCACAATGTCGTGAGCAATCGCTTCCTGGACAGCGGCCGTCAGATCGGCATCCGGCGTCGTGGTGCCAACCCCGAGCAAGATCACGCGCGCGCCGGCGGTGATCGCCGCTCGAATGCCCTTGGCCAGGGCGCCAGGCGGGATCGCACCCTTGGCGTCCACGATCCGAACCGGCAGGACCGTGGCCCCCGGCGCGACCCCGACGAAAGCGCTGCCGGTCACCGGACGGGCGGCGATGATGCCGGCCAGAGCAGTGCCGCGACCGATGCAGTCGCGGTCCGCGGGTCCAGGCTTCACCACATCGGTACCGGCGCGAACGGCTCCACCGGCAAACGCAACGGCCGCCGAGCTCACCCCGGTGTCGAGCACTGCCACCAGGACGCCATCGCCGCGGGTCAGCGGCCAGACCGACTGCGGCGCCATCCGGCTCTGCGCCCACGGCACGGTGTCGACGACCACCGGAGACTCACCAACGCATCCGTTTGTGACGGTCGGCAACGCAGGGGGCTGCTCACCCGTCGGCGCTTCGGCTGTCTCCGCCCATGCCGGCGCGCTCCCCACACCGGCCGTGCCGAGTCCGATCAGCGCGGATCCGGCGATCGTGGTGACGGCCAGTGCCAGGGCCACCGCCCGGACACCGGGTGTCGCTGGGCTCATCGCGCTGTCACTGCCCGTGGGGGCCCGCAGCGGATTGCCGCTTCGCGGGGGGTTCCGGAACAGGCGGTACAGCCTCCGACGGCGCCACCTGGCTCCCGCGCGGCGCCACGGCTCTACCGACATACGGCAGCACCGGACCCCGCGCTGTACTGAGCGATCGGACCCGTACCCGCCATCCCAGGACCGCTCCTGCCAGTCCGAGCACCACGAGCAGGGCAACGGCGGACGTTCGCACGGCGCCGGACCAGCCGCCATCGCTCGCGGTCCGGTCCTCCTCACCGAGCACCACGGTCACCGCCGCGCCCGCGTTGACCATGCCGGTGCCGGTATCGGCCGTACCGATGGCGGTCGCCTCGATCCGGTGCACCACCTGGGTGGCATTCAGATGGGGGAACGCGGAGCGGATCAACGCGACCACACCGGCCGCAAACGCGACCGCGTACTGCGATCCGCTGCTGGCCCGCACTCTCGCGCCACCGATCCCGAGCGTCGCCACATCGATGCCGGGCGCGATCACGTCGACGCCACCTGAGCGGTAGTTCGCCGCCGGCTGCCCGTCCGGTCCGACCCCACCCACCCACAGCAACCCGCCCGGTCCCGGTGGCGATGCCGAACCCTCCGATCCGGTCAATGCCGGGGCCACCACCACGACGTCGTGGCTCAACGCGACCTTGATCGCAGCGAGCACGGCAGCGTTGGTGACGTCCACGTAGGAACCGAGCGCGATAACTTTGGCACCGGCGGAGACGGCCACCTCGATCGCCGTCGCGGCATACTTCGGGTCGGAATGCGATGATGCATCGACCACTTGCAGCGGCAAGATCACCGCTGCCGGCGCCATACCGGTCATCCTGTCGTCCTCTGCCTGGTTTCCGTCGACCCGACGCGCCGCGACGATGCCGGCCATCGCGGTTCCTGAGCCAAGGCAGTCGGTATCCCCGCGGCCGGTGCCACCCGGGATGTTCGCCCCGGGCGCGACCCTGCCATTGAGCTGCGGAAGTCTTCCGTCGACCCCCGAGTCGACCACCGCGACCAGGACGCCGTCGCCCCGGGTCCGGCGCCACGCCCGATCGGCAGCCATCCGCTCATAGGCCCAGAAGGACTCCTCGCGAGGTTCCGTCGCCAACGACGTGCACAGCGCCGAAGTCGAACCCGGGCCGGACGGCGCCGGCCCGGTCTGCGCCCCCGCACCGGCACCGGCGGACGGTACGGCGCCCTGCAATGGCGCCGCTGGTACGGCTCCGCCTGGAGGCAGTCCGAGCAGAACGCCGTTCCCGACCGCGTCCCAGGGCAGCACCAGCGACCAGCCCGCGTGCACCTGCTCCGAGTCAGTCAGGACCTGACCGTCAGGCTGCGGCCGACCGGCGTTGAGCCGGAAAATCTCGACAGATCGGGCGGCCGTACCGAGAAACCGGCTCGCGATCTCGGCGAGATTCTCCGGGGCGCCCTGATAGGACGAGCCCACGGTGTAGTACTTCGCGTACTGTGCGGCAGCACCACCCCCGGGGGCTACCGGCTCCGCTGCCGCGCGACCCGAGTTCGTCACCGCCGCCAACATGACCAGGCATCCCACCAGGGCAGACCAGGTCCGCACCTTCGCCGCCACGGACGGCATCCTTCGACTTGCCATGGCCCAGGGAACACGCACGAACGGACAACGCTCCACCCGATCGCCGGGTTCAATCTGAACACCACGAAGCCTCAGAATTCCCGCGGTACACGACGAACGGACATCGAACCGACCCGCGACCGCACGGTAACGGTGTCAGGCCCACTGCCTGCGGCTGAGCGTCCGCGGCCAGCGGTTCCAGGTGAACCGCACGACCCCACGTCTCGTCGTGGTGGCGGAAACTGAGCGCACAACCAAGGGGAACGCACGTGATCGGCGATGGGCGACGTAACGACACCACTGCACAACAACGCAGACCAGGCGGTCCGGCGGGGCGACCGAGGCACCGCCGTCCCCGACGAGCCGTCCGGCTACCACTGACTGCGATCCTTGTCGTCGCGTTGACCAGCGGCAGCCTCCTCGCACTGCGGCTGCATGCGCAACACCCGAGCGCCAGCAGGCCGTGCGCCGCGGTGACGAAGCTCCGGGTCACCGCGGCACCAGAGATCGCGCCCATCGTGCGAGCGGCGGCTGAACAACTCGGTGGCGTCGACGGCGCCGGGTGCGGTCCCATCGCCGTCACCGCCGAGGAACCAGCGGTCACAGCCGGCAAGGTCCGTACCGGACACGCCGACGTGTGGATCTCCTCGTCCAGCGCCTGGCTGTCCATCGCGAGCGTTGACAACGCCATCTACGCGGCCCAGGGCCCGCCCGTCGCACGATCGCCTATCGTGCTCGCCATGCCCAAGGCACTCGCCGAGTCCCTCTGGGGCACCAAACAGCCAACCTGGGCAGAGATCTTGGCCAAGGTCACGACGCAGCAGCTCCCGACGGTCAACATGCCCGATCCGTTACACAGCACCGTCGGGCTGCTGTCGGTACTGGCCGTCCGAGCGGCAATGGCCCGCACAACGGCCGATCCCGGCATCGCGCAGCTGCGGGCCCTGACCCTCCGCAGCCGCATCGCAAACCCGTCGGCCGACACCGACGCACTGCTCACCCAGGTCGCCGGGATGAGCGACGCTGTCCAGGCGGCGAAAGCTGTCGGCGTCTTTCCCGTCACCGAGCAACAGCTGACGACCTACCAGGACGCCGCACGGAGAGTCCCGCTCGCCGGCATGTATCCCCCGGACGGCATCGCCGAGGCAGACTATCCGTTCGCTACCGCGAACGACCTTGCCACCGACCCGGACCGTCAGTCGCTGGCCGACCGGCTCAACCACGAGCTCCGCTCGACGGACATCATTCGCGCACTCGCCGACGCCGGCTTCCGACCGGCGACGCCGGCCACCCTGCACGCCGGATTACCGGTCACCTATCCGACGCCGCTGTCCCTGACAACCGACGCCAACCAACTGCTCGCAGCAGCACTGCAATGGTCGCAGTACCGGAAGCTGTCCTTCCAGGTACTGATCCTGATCGACGCGTCCGGTTCGATGAACGACACGGTCGTGGACCGGTCCGGTCATCCGACCACGAAAGCCGCGCTCCTGCGCGAGTCTGGCGTCAACGCCGCGCAGTTGTTCAGTGACGACACCAGCCTTGGCTTGTGGTATTTCGGCACCACCGCGGCGGCGAGTCCGCCATACGTCGAAGCGGTCCCGATAGGCCCCCTCACGGAGAAGGTTCGCGGCGTCAGCCGACGTGATCTCCTCGCCCAGCAGATCAGCACCTACAAGCCCGTCGATCAGGGTGGCACACCGTTGTACCAGACCATCCTCGATGGCACCGAGGCCATGCGTGCGGGCGCCAAACCGGACGTTGTCAGCCTGGTCATCGTCCTGACCGACGGAAGGGACCAGGATTCTCGGTTCGTCATGGACAGGCAGGTGTTCCTGAACCGGCTGCGCAGCGAGCAGGACAGCACGAACCCCGTGCCGGTGTTCGGGATCGGCTTCGGCGCCGACGCGGACATGGCCACGCTGCGCGACATCGCGAGAGAGACCGGCGGGCAGGCGACCGCAGCCACCACTCCTACCGACCTTGCAGGCGCCATTGCCCAGGTCTTCCTCGCCACCCACGAGCCGGCCCGTTGACCAGGCCGGCTGGTCGGTCAACGACCGATCAGGCGCGTCAACAACGGCGGTGGACGATCGCAGCTCGGCCACACGTTGGATTCCTGTCGCACCCGCCCTACGACGCCTCGCTGCCACCTTGCGTAACCCTGATCGACCAACTCGCCCGTAGCACTTGACCGATCAACACCGGGACAACTCGCCGGTCGCTGCGTTCCACCAGCTTCCGCGCGGCAGCCAGCGCAGCACCGCGCAGGCCGCCGCTGATGACGATTCCTGGCTTGCTCAGGGCCTCGAATTCTTCATCGAGCACAGGGAATCTTCTGATGCGATCGGCACTGGCGAGGTCACTCGCGGCGATCGCGTCGTTGACGATCGTTACGGCCGATCCGGCGGCACTCAACTGCTCGGCGATGACCAACGCCTGCCTGCGGGCAACTGCCAGCGGGCCGGTGATGGTGAAGACATCGGGTGTGCCGGTCAGGTCTACGAACAACTCCCACTGGTCGTACCGACCAAGGATGACGGGGAGAGTCGCCGATGTCGGCAGAGGTTCATCACCCAGCCAGGCATAGACAGCTTCCGACTCTGCGCCGCCTGAGCCGATCAGCCGGACGTCCAGCAGGTCTGGCGGTTGGTGGCCCAGGCCTAGGACCTGCACCGAGACCCTCCCCCGGCCAAGATCAGGGCGAACGACGGCGACGGTCGCAACAGGGGCCGGAGTTGACGGCGAGGAACCTGTGGGTTCGACGGCAGCCGATACCGCCTCAGTGGACGGGGCCTGCGGCTCTGCACCGCCGCTACCCGCGGGCGGCACCCCTGCGGCAGTCCCCGCCGTGACCGTGGTCTCGACGGGCTTGGCCTCAGCAGGCACGGCGGTCCCGACAGTTGCTTGGAAGGTCCGGTCCGCAACCGGTGAGGACGCCGGGGTAGCCGCGGGTGGCGCGGCGATCGTCCCCGACTCGAGCGAGCCGGCGAACGCAGGTGCCGCAAGCGCCGTTGTCAGCAGGCGCCGTGGAGTCAGCGTCAACCGCGATGGCCGCAACTGCCGCCGTCGCAGGACCAACGCCGACAGCAGCACCAGCACGCTGAGCGAGACAGTGCCGATGACATACAGGTCCAGACCGCCGATCGACGGTTCGCTGCTGAGACCTGGGCGAGGTACCGCGACCGCGCCCAGCCTGTTTGTGGCCTGGGACGGGAGCGGACCGACCATGACGCCCGGTCCCTTGGCGTCGGCCGGCAGCTGGAGAATCCAACCCGGCTGAAGCTCGGCAGGGTCGGTCAACCGGCCGCCGTCCGGTTGCCGGCGGTCCTTGTTGAGCTCGAAGATCTCTGGATACCTGTTCCCGTCGCCGAGTGTCCGAACGGCGATCTGGTACAGGTACTCGCGCTGCCCAGTCTGGCTGGGCCCGACGACGTAGTAGCGCGGTGCGACGTCAACGGTCGGTCCAGGGCTCTGACTCGGCCCGACCGGGGCGGCAGCCGACGGCGTCATCATCGACCTTGGCAGCGGCTGCAGGACCCAGCACACCGCGACGCCGACGAGCAGAGCCACAATGCCGGCAACCGGCCGGATCCGCAGCGCTCGGACGCAGCTACGCCGACCAGCGCAGGACCTCGCCGATCCAGCCATTCTCTCACCTTTCCTCGCCCTGGGTTGGTCTCCGCGGACGTCACCGACTCCTACGCCGCCGGTTCCTGGGGATCGAGCAGGCTGCGGGCCAACATTTCGCCGAATGAGCGTGCGCGGTCCGCGCCTGGCACCCAGTGCGCCACGAACCAGGCCTCCCATTCACCGTTCTCGTCAATGACGCCCGGGTTGAGCAGGTAGACGCCCTCCCCTTGGTCCTCGCTGATCAGCAACGTCCCGCGCAGGTAGCGCGCGAACCACGTGCTGGGAAACACCTCGTAGTTGTCGCGAACCCCGACGGGATCGACGATGCCCTCCATGGTCAGTTCCCAGTCGTCGACAATGCCCGGCGCCAAGTCGCGTAGCCAGCCGACCTCGTGCGCGGGCAGAAGACGGTACTCGTCGTTCAGCAGGACGTCCTCAGCGTTGGCGAGGAATCCGCGGTAGCTCGGCGGCAGTGTGCACCCGAGCCTCGACTCCAGTTCGGCAATCGCCGCAGCATCAGCGTTCGTCATGTTGACACGACGATGGCGGGACAAGTCCGGTTCAACCCGATCGGCGCCGGCGCGGCGATGTTGCCCCGCCTGGCCGGTTCAGCACAGAGTGGGCCCGGCGCACAGCGGCTACTCGCCGTGCGTGGTGTCCTCTGCCAGGTCGCCGTCGGTGTAGGCCGGTGGCGGAGCTACAGACGATCTGCCGCGTCGGCCGGGGGTCAGCCGCCAATGATGGCTGCCGATGTGCCTCGCGCGCGGCCTCGCCCGGCCGGAACCGGTGAGCGCCACAACGTCGAGCAGTTGATAGATCGACGAATCGTCCGCTGAGCGGCGTACGACCACGTCGCGCACATAGCGTCCCGGAACACTGATCCGCACATACCCTTCATGCTCGCCCTCGACCACCACCACATCCTGGCTCTCGAGCCAGGAACAGATGCCGCTCTCGGTCTCCGCACCTCGCGGGATCGGCACGCTCAACCATCGCTCAGCATCCGACGCTGGCATTGAGGCGGTCTCGAACACCCGGCGTACCGCGGCAGCGATCCCCGCCGGCGGCTGCACCCGGCCGCTCTGCAACTCGGCGGTCGTGGTCACCGCGGCCAGATCGGTACCTTCCCAAGTTCCTGCCCGGTGTCCACCGGTCAAGTAGATCAGGATCTCGTTCAGGTTGTCCGCTCGGAACGTTCTCATCGATCCGGCCTCGTCGAAGATCGACTCCCATCGAGTATGCAGTCGACCGCGCTCGGTGGTATGAACCGGGGTGACCACGATCGCGTGCTTTGCAAGTTCCGCAATGAACTTATTACCTCTGCCACGATCGCGATGCCACAGCACCACGATCCGCGCATCAGGGCCCGTCTCGGGCAACGCCGTGGCGTACTCCTGGGCGGTCAACCACCTGCCGTCGGCGCTCTGGATCACGGAACCTGGCTTGTGCCGGCCGACCGGCACCCGGTTCAATCGCTCCTCGACCAGGATGCGGTGACCCGCATCGAGTGGCACGGCGTTGTGCAGTTGCGCGACGACGGCGGCGTCCATGAGGACCCCGCTGATCCGATCGTTGCGGTACAGATTCAGCCAAAGGTCGAGATCCGGGCGGCCGCTGGGGTCTGTCAACGGGGTGAGTACCAGCACGTCCAGCGCTGCGCCGGCATCGGAAGCGGGTAGCCGGAGCACGCCGCCCCGCACCCCGGGCGGCAGGTGCACCTCGACGCTCGGCACATCTTCGGTCGGCGCCTCCCGCACGATGCCCAACCTCAGCCAACGTCGAGCTTCGTAGAACTGCCGCGCGGCATCCGGCCCGTGTTGAACCGGAACACGAACACGACTCCCTTCAGCACCCCCACCAATCGGGGCACCGGGCACCACCCTGGGAGCCTCGCGAGTGTAGGCCGGCGTCCGGAGGTAACCGTCGTCCATGAAGAATTCCATCGCCGCGAGACCAGCCAGCTCCGCGTTGCCAACGCCGAACGGCGTGACACTGCCACCCACCCGAGCACGGAGTTCACGGGCGAGGTCGAAGGCGGGCCACTCGTCTCGCGCGGCTTGATGGACGGCCGCCTCGAGGCTATCGAGCGGCGGCGACGCCACACCTTTCCCCTTCACCGCCCACCATTGAACCGGTCGACGGCCGATCAACCATCCCAGCAGGCCGTACTCTCCGCCCAGCGAAACGACCCCTCCGCGAGGCCCCGACTCCCCATTGATCAGCATCTGACGGATGTGGACACTCAATGAAATCGCGTACATCCGTGCAGAAGCGGACTCCGCGCCGTACAGGAACAGCGCCAACGTCCGGGGCCGGTCTGGCACGTCGTGCACGCTTTCAAGAAGGTCCATGACCGATGTCCAGCCGGGCGGGTCGACAGTGGCCAGCCGCAATTCTGTAGCCCGGAGGACGAGACCGTCGACGCCCGCGGGGGGCAATGTGCCAGCGATGACCATCACGCCATCCGGCACGACGAGCTGACCGGCCGCTTCCCTAACCTGTACCGGATCGAAACCGGCGGTGGCCGGAGGCGGGAGAAACCAGACACCGTTCGGCAGCTGCCGCATCAGGGTCGGCTTCGGCAACACCGGCTCCACGGCACGTCCACCGCTCGGCACGTCGTCCCATGACCACGACGCTGAACGATCCACCGACGACGACCCCGCCGCCGGCTGGGGATCTCCCGCGGCCGGTTGGCCAAGACCAACCCCTTCAGCCGTCCACGCGATCCATGAGTTCATGCCTGGTCTAGCACTGGTTGCTGGATCGACCAGCCCAGGCACGAGCGACGCCGACCGTGCCACCGGCGATCCGCCACCACCACCCCGCCCCGACACCCGCACCTGACCCAACCGGCCCTGCGCATCCCTCACCAACCGAACCGGCCCCCGCAACACCGCCGGCACCGGCCCCGGACCGATCTCCACCAACGACGACCGACCCCCCACCTCCGGCTGCGTCTCCACCATCACAAACCGGCCATCCTCGGCCACACGCTCCACCAACACCACATGCTGCGGCACGCCCGGCCGCTG
>NZ_BAABAT010000088.1:0-21878 GCF_039537565.1 Dactylosporangium darangshiense | reverse complement strand
GGGCCCTCACCAGAACCTCAGGATCCGGCACACCATCGAGCGAACTCACGAGAGATGAACTCCAGACTCGCCCTCAGAACAACATTGCAGGTTCAAAACCTGCCTCATGAGATCTTGGCACAGAGGGTGGCCTCGGCCTGTCGCGCCACAATGGCGCAGAAGATGCACCCCTGCGCCGCCGATGTCGCGTTCTGCGTCATGCGCGCAATAGTCCCAGTGCGCCCAGACAGGTGCTACTGAGTTGTTGCCGGAGCCTGACCTCTACCGACCGCTCATCGGCACGTCAGGGAGTCGGGGGCGACCCGACCCGTCGTGACGTTCCGTAGCGCGCGATCGCGGCATGTCCGTGCATCTGATCTTGTTCACCGATTCGGCGGCCGGCGCCCGGTCGTCCGCGGCCTGACCTCCGTCGAAGCCACCGACCCGGCCGCGGCGGCGCTGACCAAGGTGTTCCTGCACGGTGCCGCCGCGCGCTGAGTCAGGCGCAGACCTTGCCGAGCGCCGTCTTCACGTTGTCGGCGGCTTTGGCCACGTTGCCCGCGTTCATCCCGTTCGAGGTGGTGTACTGCCGTATCTGGTCGAGCAGCGTCACGAGCGCGTCGTGCAGGTCGGGCTGGGTCACCTTGGCCACCTGCGGCTCAACGAGCCCGGCCCACTCCCGGGCGAGTTGGTCCGCCTTCTGCATTCCCTCGACCGCGGTCTTTTGGTCGTTGCGCTTGATCGACAGGTTTACCACCGGCGCGAGTGGCCCGAGACTTCCGGCGACGCCAAGGACGACCGTGGCGACTGCGAACCACTTGCCCGCCAAAAGTCGCCGCGTGGCTCGCCAACATCCGCGCCCGGCTGACCGAATCGTCCTGAGCACGGCGACGAGTCCCCGACCGCGGACGGGCAGCAGGCCCGCGCCGACGACCGATGGTCTTCGCTGCCAAGATCGGATGCACGCTATTTCGGCAGGACGGCAGGACAGGAAGCCGTCGACCTCGACGAGCCTGTCACTCGCTGTTACCGGCAGGGTCCTGCGGCGCGCGACAACGCCCTCATGACGCGCCCACGATTGTAAGTACCTTACGGGCCGTCCGGCGGTGACGGGGCGGCCCGTAAGGTACCGCGGGCGCGGGAAGATCGGGCACTCGCCGCATGCGGCGGGCCTGCCTTCGGGCGAAGAGTCGAGGTCGGCGGATGCGCCACGACGAAGCCCCGAGGAGGCCGACATGTTCACCACCGACCCGTACATCACCCTCGACCTGTACCGCCAGCGCAGCCGGCGGCTGCGGTCCGAGGCGGCCGCGGACGCGCTCGCCGGCCGGGTAAGCCGCCACGCCGCCCGGCCACGGGAGCTCTGGCGGGCCGTGACGCGCCGCCGCGCCCCGGCCATGCCATGAACGGCGGTGGGCATGTCATGCTCGATCAGGTGACTGTGCGCCCCTCCAGCAGAACCCTCGTCGGCCGGGAGCCCGAGCTCGAGCGCCTCCGCGAGGCGCTCAAGCACGCCCGCGCCGGCGAGTCCGTCACCGTGCTGGTGGGCGGCGAGGCCGGGGTCGGCAAGACGCGGCTGGTCGGCGAGCTGCTGGGCCAGGCCCGGGCGGAGGGCGCCCACGTGCTCTCCGGCCAGTGCCTGGAGCTCGGCGAGGAGGGGCCGCCCTTCGCGCCGTTCGCGGCGGCGCTGCGCGACCTGCTGCGCGCCGCCGGCCCTGCCGCATTCGCCGGCCACGAGCAGGAGTTCGCCCGGCTCCTGCCGGAGCTGGGGCCGGTAGGGCCGGAGCCGGTGGTCGACGCCCAGCGCGGTTCGCTGTTCGAGCTGGTCGCCGGCCTGCTGGCCCGGCTGGCCGGCGAGCGGCCGCTGGTGTTCGTGGTCGAGGACCTGCACTGGGCGGACCGCTCGACGCGCGATCTGATCGCGTTCCTGGTGCGCTCGGCGCGCATCGCGCGGACGTTGCTGGTGTGCACGTACCGGTCCGACGAGCTGCACCGCGGACACCCCCTGCGCCCGTTCCTGGCCGAACTCGACCGGGTGCGGGACGTGGAGCGGCTGGAGCTGGGCCGCCTCGACCGGGACGGCACGGCGGCGATTCTGGCCCAGCTGTACGGAGCGGAGCAATCGCCGCGGGCGGTGGACAGCATCCACGACCGGGCGCAGGGTAACCCGTTCTTCACCGAGGAGCTGGCCGCTTGCGGCGATCCGCAGCAATGCGTCGACATCCCGGACACGCTGCGCGACCTGCTGCTGACGCGGGTTGACTCGCTGCCCGACACGGCGCAGCGGGTGTTGCGGATCGCCGCCGCCGGTGGCATCCGGATCGGCCACGAGCTGCTGGCGGAGGTCGCGGAGCTGCCCCACGGCGAGCTGGAGGCGGCGCTGCGCGTCGCGGTCACCGCGCAGCTGCTCGTCGCCGAGCCGAACGGCGGGTACGAGTTCCGGCACGCCCTCGTCCGCGAGGCGGTCCACGACGACCTGCTGCCCGGCGAGTATGCCCGGCTCCACGCCCGCTACGCCGCCACCATCGAGGCGCGGCCGCATCTCGTGCCGGCCGGCGACGCGCCGGCCGAGCTGGCCCACCACTGGTATGCGGCCAACGATTTGCCGCGGGCGCTGACCGCGACGCTGCGGGCCGCCGTTGCGGCCGGCGAGCGGTACGCGTACGCCGAGAAGAGCCGGCTGCTCAAGCGCGTGCTCAAGCTGTGGGAGCAGGTGCCCGACGCCGCCGAGCGGCTGGGCATGAGCCACCTGAGCGTACTGGAGGAGACGCTCACCGCGACCGTCACCGCCGGCGACTACATGCACGCGCTGACACTGGTCCGCGTGGCGCTCGACGAGGTCGACCACGACGCCGAGCCGCTGCGCGCCGCGCTCCTGCTGCACCAGCGCGCCGGGCTGCAGCGCCAGCTTGGCAAGAACGACGGCAGCGCTGACTGGCGCGAGGCGTATCTGCTGGCCAGCCGGGCGCCCGAGGAGCGGCGCCAGATCATGCTGCGGGCCGACCTCGCCTCGCAGTTCGCCTGGTTCGACCGGCCCGAGGGGGCGCGCATCGCCGCCGAGGTCGCCGCGGCGGCCGAGCGGCAGCAGGACATGAGGGTGAAGGTGGCCGCCATCCTGGCGACGGGCCGGATCTGCCGGCGCGAGGAGTCGGTCGAGGCCGGCCTCGCCCCGCTGCGCGAGGCCGCCAAGCTGGCCCGGTCGATCGGCGACGCCGCGCAGTTCGTCAAGGCGATGGTGAACCTGTCCGACTCGCTCTTCGAAATCGGCGACTACGCCGGTTCGGAGCGGGCGGCCGCCGACGGCGCGGCGGAGGCCGAGCAGTTCGGCATCAGCCGCTCCAGCGGTGCGTTTCTCTTCTCCAACCGGGCCGAGGCGCTCGTCGCGCTCGGGCGGTGGGACGAGGCGGATGCGTTGTGCGCGCAGACCGCACGCATCGATCCGCCCGGCGCCCTCGGGCTGCACTGGCTACTGATCCGCGCCCGGCTCCGGCTGGTCCGCGGCGACGCGGGCGCAGGCGATCTGGCCGCCCGGGCGCTGCGCTTCTCCACGCGGGCCTACCTGGAGCCGCAGCTGCGCCTGCCGTCGCACCACCTGGGCATCGAGGCGGCGCTCGCCGCCGGGGACCTCGCCGAGGCGGTTCGGGTCGCCCGCGCCGGGCTCGCCGAGCCCGCGCTGGCCGACCAGCCGCGCTACGCCTGGCCGCTGCTGGCCGAGGCGGCGCGGGTCGCCGTCGCCGGCGCGGGCCTGTCGCCGGACGATGTTGCCTCGGTGGCCGAAACCATCGACATCCGCTACGCCGCCGAGCGGGCGTTCGCGGCGGACATGCGGGCCACGCTGGACACCGGCTCCCGCGCCGCCGACGGCAGGCGCACGCCAGGCGAGGCCGTGCCCGCCGCGCGAGCCGCGGTCACCGCCTGGCGCGCCGACGGGCAGCCCTATCCGCTGGCCCGGGCCCTGGTCGTGCTGGCCGGCGCGGCCGCCGGGGCGGGCGATCGCGCGTTGGCCGAGGAGGCGCTCGACGAGGCCGGCGAGCTGGCCGCGCGGCTCGACGCCCGACCGCTGCTGGAGGAGATCGCCACGCTGGCGCGCCGGGCCGGCGTGCGGGCCCGGGGCGCACCCGCGCCGGCCGGCCCGCAGCTGCTCACCGAGCGGGAGCGGGAGGTGCTGCGGCTGGTCACCGAGGGGTACAGCAACGGCCGGATCGCCGAGCGGCTGTACATCTCGCCGAAGACGGCGAGCGTGCACGTGTCGCGGATCATCGCCAAGCTGGAGGTCGCCAACCGGATGGAGGCCGCCGCGACCGCCCGCCGCCTCGGCCTGCTCTAGCGGCAAGGCGCAACGGCCGGACGGTGGCCCGCGCCGCTGCGCCTGCAGACGTCGATCTTCACGACATCCGCCCATCGTGGACACCGCCTCCGCCCCATGCAGTCAGTAGCCTGGCCGCATGGTGGACTTCGCCCTGGTGGCATTGATCATCCTGATCGCCGCGTACGCCGGTGGGGTCGCGGCCATCGTCCGGCTCCGCCCCGCCGGCCCGGCCCGCGCCCTGCTCGAGGGCGTCGGCACGGCCGTCGGCGTCGCCGCGAGCTTCGCGCTCATGCTCGCGCTCGCCCGCGCCTGGCTCCCGGGCACGATCATCGTCGCTGCACTGCTGGCCGGGGCCGTCCTCTACGGCACGCTGCTGCGCGACGTCGGGCCGGCGCGGGCGGGCGCCACCGCGGCGGTCGGCGGCCTGCTGATCGGGGCGAGCTTCCTGTTCGTGTCGTACCTGGCGGTGATGGCGCTGATCGGCGCGGCCGGGGTGTACGTGATGCTACGGCTGTGGCTGCGAAGCCGCCCGGCGTTGCTGGTCATGGGCGGAGCGCTCGGCGCGCTGCTCGCCGTGTCGGCGGGCGTCTTCGCGCTCGCCCTGTCCACCATGTAGGCGGGCCCTCCCGCGCCGGCGTCGACCTGCGCCGCTGCCCCTGGCGCGCTGGTCTAGCGGATCAGCCCGCATGCCGTTTCACCGCCTAGGAACGGCTTGCCGCCGGGACCTTTGATGGTCCACGGCGCGGTGACCATGCACGTGTGGCTCTGGTACGACGACCCCGCCGGCCTGTACCGCGGCACCAACCGGGGTTTCACCACGTAGCCAACCTGCCAGGTCCGGCCGCAGACCGTCTGGACTGGCACAGGGCCTGCGCTGCCTGCAACTGTCGCCTGTTCGACTTCCTGGTCTCTTGTGACTGACTCGGCAATTATCTTAACGTCATTCTAGTCACCAGATCGACGTTCTGCTCAGGAGGCACGGACCTGCTCGGCGTGAGGCAACCGGCCGCATCCGGTCTGGTGTTGGCGTTCGCGGTCGGGCTCGCCCACTGCCGCGGGCCGAGAACCTGTGCCACCTGCAGCAGATAAGGCAGCTCGATGGACACGGAGGGGTCTGATGGATCGTCAGAGCGGTACCGGGATGCTGACACTGCGGCGGAGACTCGGGTGGCTGGGTACAGTCACCGTCGCCTTTCTCGTAGTCGCGGTCGGGGGCTGCTCCGGCAACGACAAGCCCGGACAGCCTCGTACGCCGCGCGACCCGGCCACGACGGCCGCCCAGAAAACGGCTGATGCTCTGGCCGACTGCAAGGCGTTTTCGGACGGGGTGTGGACCGGCTCCGCCAACGTCAAGGGCACGGTCTCGACGGGCACGGACACAAGCATGTCGGCCACCGGCGGCAGCATCGACTTCCAGATCACGGTATCGGGCGGCAAGGTGGTCGACGGCACGGTCACCCAGAACACCGAGGTCGCAGGCAAGGTCGCGGGCAGGCCGGCAACCGGACACATCGTCGCACACGGCATTCCGGGGGGCACCGGCGACGCTGTCACCATCACCTGGCAGGCGGGCACGATCACAGTGACCATCGATGGTCTGCCGTCTCAACAGATACCGGTGTCGACCGCGGGGACCGGATCGTTCGCCCCGACCTCGGGTGACTGCACGACGCTGACCGGCGACCTCTTTACGTACAGCCGCGGCGTCGAGAATGCCAACCCTGGCATGAAGAGCACCATCACAGGGATCTTCACAGCACGACGAAGGTGAGCCCGGCGTACACGACACGTTCCGGCTGGACGCAGCAGGTCACCTTCTTCAGATACGCCGCATCGGCCTGATCAGAGCCGGTCCGATGCGCCCAGCGACGGCGCCCGGACGCGGCGAAGGCCGACCACCGTGCGGTGGCCGGCCTGGAGCCCGCCCAGCCGGAGAGACATCGATGGCGGTAGCCATCCGGCGATGGTCACCCCGCGAATTCGAGTTCCGCTCACGACACGCGGAACCACCCTCGCATTCAACCAGAACGAGGTACCCCGACATCTGCGGCGGCGGTGGTGTAGCGGACCCGGTGGCCGTGTTCAGCTGCGGCGGTGCCCAACCCGATCAGCTGGTTTTGCCGGTGCCGGAGTCGCCGATCAGGCACAGCGGTTGCCCGGCGCTCGACCGAGAAGCACACATGAGACGCCCATCGAGCCTTGCCGGCGAAGCCGACCGACAAGAATGACGATCACCGTCAAAGGATCGGGCCTGTTGAAGCGTTACCCTGCGTCTCACGTCGATCATTGCGTTACCACGCGCACAGCATCAGGAGTCTGCCATGTCGCTGAACCTTCGAGCCTCCGTCCGCGCGGTCATCCTCGACGAGGATGACCGCGTCCTGCTGTGCCGATTCGTTCTCCCCCACCCGGCGGTCCCGGACGGAGCACGGGCCGTCTGGGCTGCTCCAGGTGGCGGCATAGAACCAGGTGAGGACGGGCTGTCCGCGCTGCGCCGTGAGCTGCGAGAGGAAACCGGCTTCGTCACCGCCATCGATCCGTCGCACGTCTGGCATCAAGTAGTCGTTGCCGCAGATCATGCGCCCGGCTTCGACGGCATCGTCAACGACTACTTCCTCATCCGCGCCACCCACTTCGAGCCCCAAGGCGAGTTCACCGACGACCAACTCGCCGCCGAGCACATCGCCGCCTTTCGATGGTGGCAGCTCTCTGAGATCACCAATTACACCGGACCTGACTTGTTTTCGCCCCGTGACCTTGCCACACCGCTGACCGACTTGCTTACGTCCGGGATACCCTCCGACCCGGTCACACTCGGCTTATGAAGATCAGTGGTTCTGGACCCTGGCTCAGTTGCCGGGGCGGCGAGAACTCAAGCCCCGGATTGGCGCAATACCTTGGATTAGCTCAGCAAGTTGGTCGGCGTGATCACTGGGCGGGGGACGTGCAGCAGACCGAGCTGGACCAGCAGCAGGAATACGGCGCCGACACCCCGACGGGCGAGGTGATGCCGGAGATGATCAGCCCCGCGAGGAAAGCCGGTAAGCCCGGTCTGCCAACTGGCCATGACGGACAAGGCTGGCCCCTCACGGACGGGCCGGTTATAGCTGGCCCCACCATGATCGAGTAGGTCGCCCGCCCCGCCTACTGTGTGTAGTCAGCACAGTGGTGCAAGCGGTGCGCACTCATGCCGATGAGCGAGCAGGTGCGAGGATTCACATTGTGAAGGCGGAGTTCGTTTCGCGTGCGATGCTCGCAGCGACGGCATTGGCCGCACAGCTGCATCTGCAGGTCGACGACGCAGTCGTGATTCAGAATTCGAACAAGCTCGCTCTACATCTGTTGCCGTGTGACGTCTTCGCTCGAGTAGCACTGATAGGGCAAGAGGTAGCCGCGCTTGAGGTTGAGCTCGCTCTGCGACTCGCAGGAACCGCGAGCCCCGTCGCAGCGCTGGCGCCTCACGTCGAGCCGCGGGTCTACGAACGCGACGGCTTCGCCGTGACCTTGTGGACTTACTACGAGGTCGTGGCTCCCGACCTGGACTGGCCAGGCGCATACGCAGACGTGCTCCAACGCCTGCACACCCGCATGCGAGGCGTCGAGATCACATCCCCGCACTTCCTGGACCGAGTCGTCGAGGCTGAACGGCTGGTCACGCAACGAGACGAAACCCCCGCGCTCGCTGAGGCCGACCGGCATCTTCTCCTCAGCACGCTGCAGAACGCCCGTGAACGGACCCACAGCCGCGGCGCCGCCGAGCAACTGCTGCACGGAGAGCCGCATCCCGGCAACCTCCTCAACACCCGCGACGGCCTGCTGTTCATCAACTTCGAGACCTGCTGCCGTGGACCCATCGAGTTTGATGTTGCCCACGTGCCAGAGGAGGTCAGCGCGCGCTATCCGGACCTCGATCAAGTTCTGCTCGCGGAATGTCGACGGCTCGTGCTTGCGATGGTCGCGGCCTGGCGCTGGGACATCCTCGATGAGTTCCCGGATGGGCACCAACACGGCCGAAACATCCTTACCTTGCTCCGCCAAGGTCCGCCGTGGCCCACACTCGGTGCTCTCGCCGCCGAGTAGCGGAACGCACTCTGCTCGAGCGGCAGCGCACATGCCGAGAGTCGTGCGTCTGTCCTGACCCAGCGCAGTGCGGCGGACGCGGTCGTCGTAGGCATCTGCGCCAACCAGTCAACCGGCGCCGTCCACCATGCCCTCGATAACAACACCTGAGCCCGAGCCCCAACCCGAGCCCGAGTCGGAATCGGAAAGACCCGCGGCCGTCGCGGCCGGCGCCAGCCCGGTCGGCCCTCGGGTCGTCATCCCCACGGAGCGGTGCGGGACCGCCCCGAGCACCGATGTTGTCCCGTACGGCCAGCTTCGGTAGCCACTTCGTCCTGACCCTTGGCAGCCAGGGCTTGGTGAGGCGCTGTCGCAGGGATGACTGTGTCATGACCTTCCGGCGCGCCGTCACTGGGCCCGACAGCCCGCTTGTGTAACTACCGTTCCGACTGTATATAGTGTACATGTACAGGCGAAGAGGAACGGAGGGCTCTCGTGCGGGTGGTGCTGTCCAATAGCGCTGGCGTGCCGCTCTATCAGCAGATCAAGGAACAGGTCGGTACGGCCATCCTGTCAGGGGAACTCGCTGAGGGCAGCGCTCTGCCCTCCGTGCGGGCACTTGCTCGTGATCTGCGGATCAGCATCATCACCACCACCCGCGCCTACGCGGAGCTGGCCGCCGAGGGGTTCATCGCAACGGTCCCCGGCAAGGGCGCCTACGTCCTGCCGCTGGACTCGGCGCTCGTACGTGAGCAGCTGCTGCGCCGGGTGGAGGACGGCCTGCAGACCGCCCTGGACGCCGCCCTCCGGGCCGGCCTCGACCGTGAAGATCTCATCCAGATCCTGGACGGATTAATACAGGCCGAGCACGAGTACGCCTCAGCTCAGGAGGGGATGCGACGGTGACCAGCGATCTCGCGTTCGCCCTACGTGGCGTGGGCTGCGCGGTGGGCAACGGCTTCGCGTTGCGTGATGTGAGCTTCGAGCTGCCGACCGGCTATGTCATGGGTCTGATCGGTGCGAATGGGGCCGGCAAGACGACGACGATCCGTTGCCTGCTGGGCATGCGCGGGATCGAGACCGGCGATATCGAGCTGCTGGGCCACCGGGTGCCCGGGCCGGTCGCGCTCCGCCAGGACGTCGGGGTGGTGCTCGACCACACCTATCTCGTGGGCGACTGGCGGCTTTCCGAGGTCGAACGGACGCTGCGGCCCTTCTACGACCGGTGGGACGCCGTCCGCTATCGACAGTTGCTCGAGGAGTTCGGCCTGGATCTGCGGGCGAAGGTCAAGGACCTGTCGCGCGGTATGGCGATGAAGTTGATGATCGCCGTGGCGCTGTCGCATCGGGCGCGGCTGCTCGTCTTCGATGAGCCGACCAGTGGCCTTGACCCCGTGGCCCGCGATGAGCTCGTCGGTATCATCGGGGACTTCCTGCTCGACGAGGGGCACAGCGTCCTGTTCTCGACGCACATCACCGCCGACCTGGATCGCATCGGCGATTACGTGACGCTCATTCATGGCGGTCGCATCGTCCGAACCGGCAGTAAGGACGAGATCCTGGATGCTTACCGGGTTGTGCGGGGCGGGCCCCACGATCTGAGGGACCTTGTCGGCGTCGAGCTGATCGGCGTCAAGGAGTCATCGAGCGGGGCGCAGGCTCTGGTCCGCACCGAAGAGGCCGACTTTCTCGGCGGGGGCGTCCTCGTTGAGGTCCCCACACTGGAGGAGATCGCCGTCCACATCGGATTGTCGTCAAGGAAACCAGCGGCAGGAGTGCCCAACGGCCGGCACGAGGAGTTCGCATGACCGCCGTCGCCCGCATGACCGTGCTCCACCTGCGCACCGTTGCGCCGTACCGGACGCAGGGCCTACTGGTGTTCGGCGTGATCGTCCTGATTGATTCCCGCAGCCTGGTAGGTCTCCTACCAGCGCTCGCGCTGCTGCTCGCCCCGTTGGTCGCCGCACAGCCGTTCCTGGTCGCCGACAAGGCGGACCTGCAGACGCTGTACGCCGTCCTGCCCCTGTCTCGCCGCGCGGTGCTGCTCGGGCATTACGCCTGGGCCCTGATGAGCTTTTTCGCCATCGTCATCACGGGTACAGCCCTGGCCGCTCTCCTCGCGCAGGCCCAGCACATGGCGTTCGGCGGTCGTAGCCTGGCAACGCTGCTGACGCTGTCCTGGGCGCTGTTCGCCGTCAACATCTCGATCCAGCTCCCATTGCTGATCCGATTCGGATACACCCGCATCAGCGTCCTGGCCACCACCGTGCCGCTGGCGCTGGTCATGCTGGCCGTCATTCGGGTCCACCTGGACCTCGAGTCGATCCAGGACTGGCTGCCACTCTTCTGGGCGGCAGGCGCGGCCGCGATAGCGACGTCCGCTGCCCTGGCGTCGTGTGCTTCGAGCCAACGGCAGCGGTCCTGACATGGCACTGCCGCCGGACGCGCACATGTCCTCGTTTCAGCATCCACACATCGGCATGAGCGTGGTGACGAGCACGCCGGGGGGTTCCCGATGGTGGGCGGTGCCACGGCCGGTGTGGCTGGTGGCCGGGCTGATGGTCGCCGGGTTGCTCAGCCTGTCGCCGGCGTACGGCTTCCATGGCGACGAGATGTACTTCGTGGTGGCCGGGCAGCATCCCGCGTTCGGGTATGTGGATCAGCCGCCGCTGACGCCGTTGCTGTCGGCGGCGTCGGTCGCGGTCTTGGGGGTCTCACCCACGGCGGTGCGGACCCTGCCGGCACTGGAGATGGCCCTGGTCGTGATCATCGTGGGGTTCATCGCCCGTGATCTGGGTGGCTCGCGCCGGGCGCAGGTGCTGGCCGCGGTGACGGCCGGCGTCTCGGGGTATCTCGCCGCCGGGCATCTCCACACCACCACCGAGCCGGACCTGCTGATCTGGGCGGTGGTGATTTGGTTGCTGGTGCGGCTGCTCGCCGGTGGGGACCGGCGGCTGTGGGTGGCGGTGGGGGTGAGCGCGGGCATCGGGCTGGAGAACAAGGACACACTGCTGTTCCTCGCCGCGGGGCTCGCCGTCGGGGTACTGCTGTGCCGGCGCTGGGAAGTCGTCCGCTCGTCGTGGGTGTGGACCGCGGTCGTGATCGCAGCCGTGATGTGGGCGCCGAACCTGGCGTGGCAGGCTATGAACGGCTGGCCGCAGCTGACGATGGCCTCGCGGATCGCCGGGTACGCGGCGACGAACCGGGCCCAGGTCCTACCGTTCCTGTGGCTGTTCTGCGGTCCCTTGCTGTTCCCGGTCTGCATCGCGGGCCTGGTCTGGGTGCTGGGGTCGAGGGCGGCCGCGCCGTGGCGACCGCTCGGACTCGCCGCCCTCGTGGCCATGGCCCTGGACCTCGTCAGTGGCGGCAAGGCGTACTACGTGATCGGCAGCGTCTCGCTGTTCATAGCGGCAGGCGGGATCGTCCTGGACGGGTGGATTGCCCGGGGCCATCGACGGCTCAAGACCGGGGGGTTCGCCGCGGCGGCCGTCGCCTCCGGCGGGCTGATCGCGATCCTGACCCTGCCGGTCCTGCCGGTCGCCGATTACGCCAAGACCACCCTGCCGGCCACGGTGCCCGACGTGGCCAACCAGATCGGCTGGCCGCAGTTCGTCGCGACCGTGGAACAGATCGTGGCCGGACTACCCCCGGCGCAGCGCGACCATGCGGTGATCCTGAGCAATGACTACAGCGAGGCCAGCCCGCTCATCCTCCTCGGCAAGGGACTGCCGCCGGTCTACTCCGGTCACAATTCCTACTGGACCTGGGGACCCCCACCCGCCGAGCGCACTGTCGTGGTCCACGTCGGGGATTGGCGACCGACCAACTGGGCCCGGTACTTCACCGGCTGCCGGGATGTCGCCCATATCGACAACCGGCTCGGAATCGACAACAGCGAACAGGGCGTCCCGGTCACGGTGTGCACCGGCATCAGCGCCCCATGGACGACGATCTGGCCTGCCCTCCGCACCGTCAGCTGACCCAGCAAGCCCGCAAGGTCGACGGCTTCCGGTCCTGGCCGATGAGCGGCTGGGGGCCGACAAACGTGCGTCAGGTCGTACGCATGTGCTACTCCGCGGCTTTTCGTGGGTGACTCGGAGTCGGTCGTGGGCGAAACCTCCTGTACGGCCTGGGTTCGGGTCGCTTATCGTCGGCCCGTTGACTTGGCCGGGTGAGGGGGTGAGGGATGGCTCGTAGGAGTCCGCAGGAGCAGAAGGCGTTGAGCTACGCGAAGGACCGCCGTAACGCCTACGGCGAGAACGACAAGAGTTCGCGTAAGAACATTCGGCGTAACAGGCGCACCCCGAACCGGGCCGACCGGCACCGCGAGCACCAGGTCCTCGCGAGCGCGACGGGTATCAGGATCGATGAGGCGGCCGAGCAGGCTGAAGCGAAGCTGTTGGCCAAGAAGTCGATGTGGATGACCAAGCGGTGGCGCAAGTTCCGCGACGCGCCGTTGGCCGAGGTCGTTGAGTATCGGCTACGGCGCAGAGTCCGGCTGGGAATCGACGAGCCCGCCGCGGCCCAGGCGCGCATCCAGCGGATCCGTCAGCGGCGCATCGGCAAGTGACATTCGCAGTGGCCCCTGCGCGCAGTCATGCGCCTGGACGCGGGTCGGTGGGCAGGGTGATGGTGATTCCGCCGAGGCAGAGGTAGATCATCGCGGTGAGGGCGTCGAGGTCGCGGAAGCCGTAGCCGCGGCGTTGGATGAGTCGGATCTTGGCGTTGATGCCTTCCAGGCGGGAGTTGGACAGGCCGAGTTCGACCGCGGAGGCGATCGCGTCGAAGTGCTTGCGGATGCGGCCGACGAGGGTGTGGTAGGCGGGGATGCGGCTGCGTAGCGCGGCGGTGCACCACTGGTTGAGGTAGGCGCGGGCATCGGCTGGGTCGATGATGCGGTAGAAGTCGCGTAGTTGTTCTTTGAGTTCCCAGGCGCGCCAGAGCCGGTAGCTGTGCCGGCGCAGGCCGTTGAGGATGGTCTGGTGGCGTTCGTCGAGGCGTTCGGCCCCGGCTCGCACCGCGTAGCGGGCGCGGCGCCATTCGCGGCGGCTGGGCCGGCCCTGCCGATCGCCAATCGGGAAGTGGGGTGCTTCGGCTCGGTAGGTGGACTCGACGACCTCGTTGGCCCAACCGATCACGTGGAACGGGTCCAGGCAGATCCGGGCGCGTGGGATGCGCTGTTCGGCGACGGATTTGAAGATGCTGCTGCCATCCAACGTGATCGCCTCGACCGCGGCGGTCCGCTCGCCGAGGGCGTCGAAGAACTCCTCGAACGCTTTCTGGCTACGGTCTTTACCGACCCAGACAACCCGGCCGGTGTCGTGGTCGGCGACGATGGTCAGGAACCGCCGGCCACGCCGGTAGGAGATCTCATCGACACCGATACGGAACAGGTCGTTCAGGCGGTTGTCGTCGATGTGCTCGGCCACGACCCGGGTCACGATGTGGTCGACGGCCTCCCAGGAACAGCGCAGCAGCCTCGATACGGCGGTCTTGTCCATCCGCTGCGCCAGCCACGCCACCAAGTCCTCAAAGTCGCTGGTGTGCCTGGCATTGGGTCGCGCCCACGGTACCTGCTCGGTACGCACCCGAAGACAAGCCCCGCAGTCGATGCGGTACACGTCGGCTTCCAGGAACACCTTGCACGCGCCGAAGTCCAGATGCCGCCACCGCCGTCGCGAGCTGTCATACCGGGACCGGGTACGCCACCCGCACGGGCAAGTCAACAGCCGAGTACGGCGGCGTAGCCCGATCACGATCCCGACATCAGTGAACGACACCTGATCCACCCAGGCACCAGGCAGCTTAAGGACACGGTTGAACGCGGTGGTGACGCGCACGTGCGTCCTCTCCACGGAACGGGCTGGTCCAGCAATGCGAACCTAGGGATCAACCACGTGGTTGTCGGTGCCGGTGATTGCGGCCTAGCGGCCGCGTAGTTGGAGGCTGGCGGCCAGCGCTGTGAGGACTGCGATGGCGAGGATCAGCAGGGTCAGGCGGATCGCTCGGCGGCGTCGCGTGACCGGCGTGTGTTGGTTGGTCGACTCTGGCTGCGGTGTGGTCATGGTGTTCAGGCCCCTTGGATCGGGTCGGCGGCCAGCGGCGCGGCCGGGGCGGGCGGGCGGCGTACCGGGTAGCCGGCGAGGGCGGCGGCGGCCCAGCCGACCAGCGCGATGATCAGCGTGCCGACGACGAGGTGGACGACGTTGTTGCCGAGGCGGTCGCTGACGGTACCGGTGACGGTGTAGCCGCCGTCGGCGTCTGGTGGGCCGCCGGCGCCGAGGATGGCGACCGCGATGGTGGCGTAGAGCAGTTGCAGCAGTCCGCCGCTGAGGGCGGCCAGGCGGGCGACGCGGCGGCCCGCGACTGGGTCACGGCGCCACAGGGTACCGGCAGCGCCGATGACGGCGGGTATGACGAAGACGGTGACTCCGCGGTGCCAGCCGATCTCGATGTAGGTGTCCAGGTCGGTCGGGGTGAACCCGGACTGCGCGAGTCCCGCCAGGGTCGCGAACAGGCCGCCGAGCAGGCCGGGCAGCGCGATACCCGGTCGGCGCAGCAGGGCGCTGGCACCGAGTAGGTACCCGGCGCAGATGAACCCGACGACCGCGAGCGTGATCCAGCCACCGACACCGAGCCCGTACTGGACGGTCATGCTGGTGTAGATGATCAGGCTGGCTGTAGTGGCCACGATCGTCGCCCACAGGCCGACGGCGGCCCGGCCCCAGGGCGGCAACACCAGGGCGGCGCCGGTACAGCCGAGCGCGAAGCGCATCCGCCGCCACCACCCGTCGAGGTGGGCGAGTTCGCCGAGCATGGCCTGGCCCCACTCGGCCCGCTGGGGGGACAGGAGGCTGACCGCCCAGCGCAGCAACCGCAGCGGTGCGTCCTCGCTCGGGCCATCGAGGAACCGGCGCGGGTTGCGGCGGTACAACGCGATCGCCACCGCGATCGGCGCCACCAGAAACACGATGAAGTACGGCATCACGCCTCACTCAGACGGCGGTGGGGACGGGCGGGTTTACAGTCGCGGCGCGTGGCGGTCAGGGCGGCCACGAAGTCCCGCCCGGCGCCGGTCAGCCGGTACAGGTGGCGGGGTGGGCGGCTGCCGACGCCCGGCTGCCAGGACGTTTCCAGCAGGCCACGGTCGGCCAGCCGGACCAGGATCGGGTACAGCGAACCCGACTTGAGGCCCACCTCGGTACCCAGGTCATAGCCGTAACGCCACCGGGCCGGGTCAGCGGCCAACGCCAGCAGGACGTTGACCGTCTGCGGGGATGGGGGCCGGTTCCGCTGCACAGCCGTTAACTCTACTCATGTAGCTGTAGGCGTCAAGACACCCGCATCGCGTCAACCCACCCACAGAAACCCGAGGAGTAGCACGCATGTACGCACGTGATCTTGGCGCGGTTCCAGCGAAGTTCATCGGTTCCTAACGCTCCAAACGGCAACCTCGCGATCGAAGCGGTTGGAAGGGTGAGCTGTTGTACGTCGTCGGCTTGGCGACGCGGACGACCGCTGCTGGCTGCCAGGGCTTCAGGTTGACCGTGAGACGTCGGCGACCGCGGAACGGACCTGCCAGTCAGGATCGTCCACCATAGATTCGAGGGCGTCGAGCGGCTCGCCCAGCAGACCGATGCCGCGGACGGCACCGGTACGCACCGACGGCTCGGGGTCGGCGAGCAGTTGGCGCAGGGCGGCGGCCGCGGCGGGGATACGATCGGAGTTCGCTGCCCTGCGGCCGATCGCCTCGCCCAGCGCCGATCGGGCATAGAAGGCCGGTTCGGAGATCAGCGGGATCAAGTGATCAACGATCTTCGACGGAGCGGACCAGGCCAGAAGGAGCACGGCCTCGCGCTGAACCCATTGGTCCGGATCGCGGAGTGTCGCGACAAGAACGTCGTAGATCTCAGGGTTGTCCTTCACGCTCGGTAGTGAGCCGAGGGCGGTGAACCGGATCCACGGCTCGGGACCAGCAAGCGCTTCACGCAACATGGCCATGTCGGATGGCTCGAAGACGTAGCCGATTACCCAGAGCGCAGCTCTACGGACGTGCTGATCGTGGTCGGTCACCAGGGGCAGGATGATGGCCCGGCAGGCGGCGGGATCAGCGCGCATGACGGTGCACAGGGCTTGGCCAAAAGAGTCCCAGTCATCACCGTCGTCGCGGCGCATCGCATCGGCGTAGAGGTCCAGGAGCAGCGGGAACGCCTCGGTTCCGGCCAGTCCGGCCAGGAGATGTGCCATCAGGTCGCGGCCGTACCAGTTTCGATCGGCGCTGTAGCGCTCCAACGCGGCCCGCACAGGCGCGATCATCGAACGTTCGCCGGTCGCGACCAGCTCCCGGATCAGCATGTACGCGTCCCCGTCCAGCGTGCCGTCCGCGTGCTGGAAAACTTCCGCGAGTGTCACCCGGACTCCATCCAGCGCCCCATAGCGCAGACCAGCGTAACGGTGCATCGACACCCTGCCCGCTGGATACAGTAAATCGCGCATCAGCAAGCTCTCGGGCAGACCTGGGCGATGCTGCACGCGTTGCCCGCCGGATCCTGATGACTACCCGGACCCACCTCCACGCCGCGTCGCGTCGATGATCGGAGACACTGTCACCGTGCGAAACGACCTCGACCAGATCGAAGCGGCGTTCGTCGGCACACCACTGGCCGGCCTGCCGATCGGGTACGGCCCGTCGGGCACCGTCCTCGTCGCCGACATCGACCCCAATCGCCTGCACGAGGCCTGGCAGGCTGCCGACGCACTGGTGCCGGTCATCGGACGCCGGCCAGTCATGGTCACCGACGACTTCGGCGACGAGCTGAGGATCCGGCCCGAGCCCGAGCCAGGTCCGTCGGAACCGGAGCTGCGCGCGTTCGCCGAGGCGGCCGAGTCTTCCGAACCTTGGCTGGCCTACCGCCACCACAGCGAGGACGACGAGGTCGGCGAGGGCGAGGTCGAATACTACGCGCGTGGCTTGGCCAGCGGCGACCTGACGGCCCTGGTGTCGGATGTGGCGCTGCCGACTCCGCGCCAGGCGCTGGAGCGGGCGCTGTACGATCGGTTGCTCGCCGACGCCGACTTGCACGCCCGGGTGCTTGGCCGCGTGCGGTTCGTGACGCAGACCGACTACTGGTACACGCCCGACAGCGTTCTGCTCATGTTGTTGCCCACCAGCGACGTCCGCAGCTCGGGGTACTGGGTGGATTTCTACGGTGCGCTCACCCGGGAGTACCAGCGGATGCTCGCCGAGGTGCTGGCACAGTGGCGTCACCGGTGGCACGCCCGCCTGGTCGCGTCGTGGGGCACGATGCTGCACTTCCAGGTGGGTCGTCGCCCGGCACCGGGTGACGAGGCGTGGACCGCGGCCGGCCAGCTCAAGGCGCTCGCCCCGAACCTCGACCTGAGTCGATGGGAGGTCGCCGTTGCCTTGCCCGCCGGTGACGCGTGGTTCGTGCACAACCGGCCCTGACAAACACGGCCGGACCGCGACCCACCGAGCTCGGCCGTCGCCTGCGGACTGAGCCGCTGCTTGAGGTCGTGGCCGTAGCTCGGCCGAGCCGCCCCCTCGACGGCAGATCCGCGTACCTTCCCGGCCACCACTGGCCGTGCGCTGCCAACCCGGGTGCGGCGCGGCGGGCTGCGTCGGCGCCGAGCGCGGGGACGGTCAACCCGATCACCCGGAAGCAGTGCCCGGGCGATCAATACCAGCAGGTGAAGTGCGACTACCTGGCAGTCACGAGCCTGGATTGGACGGGGCAGGGTCGCCGGCGGCGGGAGCCCGCCCTCAACGCCTTCGAGATGCCTTCGAAGGAGGCTTTCCGCAGGCCGCAGGTAGTTCCCAACAGAACGAGCTACACCGTTGTTGACACACCCCGCTACGTGGTCATCAGCGCATGGATGGGCCGACGAGCGCGCTGCTGTCATGATATGACCCAACTGGTTCAGGAGTCCGCCGTCGCCGTTTGCGTAGTTGGATTTGGCTTCGTGTGCTGATCGGGGATGGCTCCGACGCATGAGGAGGGCTACATGGTGCCCGAGACATTGGCGGCATTGGCGACCGCTGGTGCAACAACTGTAGTAGGCGCGATGGCCACGGATGCGTGGAACGCGGCCAAGAACGGCATTGTCGGGCTTTTCGGCCGTGCCGGGCTGCGGGAGCAACAGGTGGTCGAGACTCAGCTTGAGCGGCACGCACGGCAGGTTGCCTCGGCCGTGGACATGGACGCAACGAGGCGGCGGTTGGCCGCCGCATGGGAAGTCGAACTGGAGTCGCTACTTGCCAGCGACCCCGACATCGTCGAGGAGCTGCGTACCCTCATAACCTCGATCCAAGATCAGCTGCCGCAGGGTCAGCGTACGTGGGTGCAAACCAACATTGCCCGGGATCACGGCCACGTGTTCGCTGTCCAGGGCGGGAACCTGGTGGTACATCAGCAGTCGTCAGGCACGTCCGCTCGCGGGACTGGGCTTGAGCCGGCGGCGGGTGAACAGGTTGAGCCAAGCTAACGCCCACTCGTGGGCGTTGGGGACACCCACCTCCGTCACGCAGGTTGTCCGGGTCGAAACCGGCTACGGCTACGGAGTGATCAACGCCGATCTGCACGTGTTTCAGGATCGCGGTCCCGTTTACCTGTTGACGGAATATCGTCCGACGCCTGTGCCTCTGCCCGCCGGCCTTCCCGCGCAGCCCAGCCGGCTGCTCAACGCCCGTTTCAGAGTCGTTGCCTTCACCGGCCGCGAGCAGGAATTGGCCGAGTTGTCACGCTGGCGGGACGTTCAGGGACTCCGACTCTCAGTCAGGTGGCTGCACGGGCCTGGCGGCGCAGGCAAGACCCGGTTAGCTGCCGAGCTCGCGGATGCCAGCGTCGTCAAGGGCTGGAAAGTGGTCACCGCGGTTCACGGTCCCGGCTCGATCCAGTTACCGCCCGGCAGCCAGGACATGCGCACCGACAACGCCGCAGGACTGCTGCTGGTGGTCGACTACGCCGATCGCTGGCCGCTGTCGCATCTGACCTGGCTGATGAGCAACGCCATGCTTCACCGCGACGTCCCAACCCGGGTGCTTCTGCTGGCGCGTTCGGCGTATCCGTGGCCTGCGGTTCGGGCCGCATTCAGCGAGCTGGCGGCTGACTGCAGCGACCAGTTGCACGGGCCGCTACCTGGGCACGCTGCGCCAGCCGTCCGCCACCACATGTTTGCCGCCGCTCGCGACGCCTTCGCCGCCCGATACGGGTTGGCCGACCCCTCCAGGATCGCGCCCCCGCCCGAGCTGGGCCACCCCGATTTCGGCTTGACGTTGAACGTGCACATGGCCGCTCTGGTTGCCGTCGACGCCCGCGCACGAGGAGACACCGTGGCGGCTGATCCGGTGGCGTTGACGGTATACCTGCTGGATCGCGAGCACCGGCACTGGACGCAGCTGTATCAGAACCGGGTCGAAGGCACCGAGCACGACACTCCGCCGTCCGTCATGGCCCGCCTGGTGTTCACCGCCGCATTGACCGGGCCCATGGGCCACGGCGGCGGCGCTCAGCTTCTGCGCGCCCTTGATCTACCCGGTCATCCTGACCGGCTACTCACAGACCATCGCGCCTGCTACCCGCCGGAAGAGCCCGGCGCCGTCCTGGAGCCCCTGTACCCGGACCGACTCGCCGAGGACTTCCTGGCGCTGGCGCTGCCGGGTCACTCGGTCACTGGATACACATCCGCTCCTTGGGCCGCCGCGGACGCCGTGACGGTGATCTCTTTCGGCGAAGGTGACGATGCCGACCAACCGGCGCCCCATGTCAGGCGAGCCATGACATTCCTGGCTGCCGCCGCGGCACCGGGCCGCTGGCCACACGTAGCCCGCCACGTCGCCGACGTGCTGCGCGCCAACCCTGCGCTGGCCGCGGCCGCCGGCGGCGGCGCGCTGGCGGCGCTGGCCGAACTCGACGACCTCGACGCGGACGTGCTGGCAGCCGTGGCCGCCCACCTGCCCGAGTACCAGCAGGCCGACTTGGACCTTGGCGTCGCCGCCATCGCCGAACGACTGACCGCACACCAGCTGGCCAGCACCACCGACCCCGTCACCCGCGCGCAGCTGCACACCACACTCGCCCGACGCTTGGCGAATGCAGGATTGCACCAGCGTGCCGGCGTCGCGGCCGGTCAGGCGGTCGCGACCCTGCGCGCACTGGCCGAAACCGACCCCGGAGCGGCCGACCCGGACCTGGCCGCCGCGCTCTATCAGCACTGTCGCGCGCTGGTCGGGCTGGGCCAGCGCACCGAGCCTCTCGCCGCGATCGAGCAGGCCGCTGCGATCTATCGACGGCTGGCCGACGTCGATGGCGCCTACCTGCCACAGTTGGCCTCCACGCTCTACATGCTCGGGCGGGCACTGTCCGACCCGGGACAGATGCAGCAAGCCATCGCGGTTGCCGAGGAGTCTGTGGCCGTCTACCGCGCCCTTGTCAACACCGATCCCCAGGCGCCCCTGGCAGACCTTGCCACCGCGCTCAACAGCCTTGGCCTGCGGCTAGACATGGCGGGACGTCCCCTTGAGGGGCTCGGCCCGTTGCGCGATTCCTTAGCGATCCGCCGCACCCTGGCCGAAGCCGATCCGGCCCGCTTCCTATCCGATCTTGCGACCTCGCTGAACAACATCGGTGGCGTGCTGCCACACCTGGACCGGCGCGAGGAGGCGTTGGCCGCCACCGAGGAGGCGCTGGCGATCCGCAGGCGTCTGGCCCAGATCAACCCGCACGCCTACCAGGTCCCCCTAGCGATCTCGCTCAGCAACCTGGGTATGCGGCTGTCGGAACTGGGGCAAGATGATCAGGCTGTGGCCGCGCTCCGGGAGGCCGTGGCAACCAATCGAGCTCTGGTCGAAATCAACCCGGGCGCGAACCGGCAATTCCTGGTCCAGTCGCTGTACAACCTCGCTGGCCAGCTGTTCGGTTTCGCTGGTCGGCCGTCGGACGCGCACCGTAGGGAGGCAGCCGTCCTGGGCGAGGAAGCCGTCGCCGTGGCCCGCCTTCTAGCCGCTGACCGGCCTGCCTCCTACCTGCCGCTGCTGGCCAAGTGCCTGAACAACCTGAGCAGCACGCTGTCGTCGTTGCGGCGCGACAAGCAGGCGCTGAGATGCATCGAGGAAGCGGTCGCCATTCGCGAGAAGCTGGCCGACGGGAACGAGGACAACCAGCTGGCCGACTTAGCCAACTCGTTGGAGAACCTCGCGACCACCCTGGCAAACCTGCGGCGGCACAAACAATCCCGGATACCGCAGGAGCGGGCGGCCGCTATCCGGCACCAGCTGGCGACGAGGAGGCCCGATGCCATCGCCGCCGCTCGATCGCTGGCCGACACGTCACGCAGCCTGGCTGAAGTAGATCCTGATGAATATCTACCCGATCTCGCGGCTGCCTTAGCCCTGATCCACCGATGGGATTGATGTGAGCACGAGGGCCCGGATGCGATGATGCCCCCGCGAGCTGGAAAGATAGAGGTTCTTCAGGCTTCTATCGTCCAGTTCGAGAGGGCACCGTCAGGGTGA
>NZ_BAABAT010000087.1:0-22255 GCF_039537565.1 Dactylosporangium darangshiense | reverse complement strand
CTGCGACGCGACCCCGACCGCGCCCGCCACCGAGCCATCCGAGCCCTCAACCAACTCGGCTACACCGTCACCCTCAACCCCATACAAGGAGCGGCATAACCGATCTCAGCATCAATTTTCGATGGAGCCGATGAGCGGATGTGCGCTACTGGGCGGTCCACCGCTGCCCCTGCGTAGCCGGCGGCCGTAAGTCATACCACGCCAGGCGGCCGGGCACGCTCCGGCGGCGATGGTCAGGACTCGCCACGATGGGCTGGGTCTTCCTCGCCGCTCCGCTGCGAAGTCGCCTGCCGCCGCTGCACGCACCCGTTCGAGGTGGCCGTCAAGCAGCGGCCGTCGACAAGCAGGGCCAATATCAGCGGTCCCTTGCTTGGCGAAGAGGCCTGAAGGCAAACGCAGAGGCCGGCGTGGCCTGACACTCCACCTTCCCACCACGGGTGGCCGCGTTACGACGCAGCTCGCGTGCAATCGTCGACGGTGACCTACCCAACTCCCGGGCGATCTTCCGGACTCCAGCGCCCTGCGCCCTGCGCCCTGCGCAAGGCGATCTGCTCACGCTCCTCAAAGGACAGAAACCGGCCCCACAACGGCAACACACTGGCATCCCGATCCCGCCAGCCTCACGGAACCACCGCGACCCGACCGGCTGCGACACACCCACATCCACCGCAGCGTTCGGGAACATTGATGACACGGTTGTCGTCGTTCGGCTGCCTACGATTGGAGCCAGAAGGTGTCGTGGCGGAGGAAGAATTCCGTCTTCTCCTCCTCGCTTGCCCCGGCCAGGTCAAGGAGCCCCTCGAAGTAGCCTTCCCGTGGCGCGCCGGGCGCGAAGTGCAGCAGCATCGACGCCGGCTCGCCCGACTCGTTGCGGAACGCGTGCACCCCGCCCTCGGGGACGTGCACAAAGTCTCCGGGTTTCGTGTCGATCCAGCGGGTGCCGTTGTAGATCCTCACTGATCCGGAGAGGATGAAGAACGACTCCGAGATCGATCGGTGGAAGTGCGGGTCCGGACCGCTGGGCTTAGGGCCCATCTCCCACCGATAGAGGCCGAACTGGCCATTCGTCGTCGCACCCGTTGCCAGGTAGTGCACCGTGTTGCCGCTCGGATAGGTCAGGTCCGGCTTGCTGCCAGCCGGGCGATAGCTGGTGGTGATCTCGCCCTCGGTGCCGGCATAGTGTGGTTTTGGATATGTCATGATTTTTTGTCCTTTCGGTGGCTTGCTCCGGCGGCGCTGCGGTCGCTGGGAGTTGGGGGCGATGCCCCGCAGTGGCCAGGTCGGCGCCACCCACTCTGCGGGCTGGGCCTTACGGCGTGTTTACGGCGGGGCTTCGGTGCCGGCGGGATCGCCGAGCCGAATCGCCGCCGCTCCCAGGTCGTCTCGTCGACCTGCTGGTCGTTGATCCGCTGCGGGACCACCTCAACGGGCCCGCCGAGGTCAACACCCGCGGGCCCGGTGGACGTCAGCTGCCGGGGCGGATGAGCCGGTGTTCGTAGGCCCAGATGACGGCTTGGACCCGATCGCGGAGGCCGAGCTTCGCCAGGATCCGGCCGACATGGATCTTCACGGTGCCTTCGGCGAGGAACAGCCGGGCGGCGATCTCGGCGTTGGCCGCGCCTCGTGCCAACAGCATCAGCACCTCGCGTTCCTCGCGTTCCGCTACGGCCTGCAGAGCACGCTCGCGCAGAAGTGCGATGTAGGCGAGTTGCGTCCGGCGGAACAGGCCCAGGCCCCAAGCGGCGACAACGACAGCGAGGAGCAGACCACATACCAGCAACGGGCTCGGCCGCAGGTGGGCCGCCGTGACACTGGCGTCATTCGTGAAACGGACCGTCACCAGGACCGCGCCGGCGATTCCGGCACCCAGCGCGAGCACCCGGGTGCGTTGGCTGCCGTACGCGCACAGGGAGTACAGCGCGACCGGAAAGACCAACGCCGACGGCAGGAGCAGGAACAGGCCGGTCGCGGCGGCCTGCACGGCGAACGCCGCACACGTGACGCCGAAGGCGGCCGCAGGCCGGATCCGCCGGACGGCCAGGGCGGAATGCGCCGCCACGAGCGACACCGCCACCACCGTGGCCCGGGCATCGGGCATCGACACGAACACCATGAACACCGACAGCGCGGCGACCGGAGCACCAACCACAGCCGCCAGCAGGACGTCGACCTGACCCGGTCGGGTGACCCTCCACCGTGGCATGCCAGCAGCGTAAACGGGCACCCGACCGGTGGCGGTCAGCCGCCGCACCGGCCGCACCGCCTGCGTGTGCGCCGCTGGTAGGACACGACAGCACCCCCGAGTGCCACGCCCAGCAGCAACCAGGAGCCGTACACCACGGACACGACCCACCCGGCGCCGGCCAAGTGCGCCGGTCCATCGACCAATCCCAGCGCCTGCGCCAAAGATCCGAATCCCGCCAGCGCTCCCATGGTGACCAGCGCACCGGTCGCCGTCCAACCGCCGCCGAGCAGCGTCCACCGCGGGAACACACGGCCCCAGCGCTGTACCAGCGCGAGCGCGAGCAGCCCGACCATGGAAAAGATCACGATCTCTCCGATCGGGAACCCCTCGACCGACGTGGCGGCCACCACTGAGCCGGCCACCGTGCCCCCCATCGACCAGTACACCTTCAACAGCGGGTACGGCAGCGCGAGCAGGCAGGCCGCATAGCCGAGCCACGTTCCGGTCGGTGCCGCAACAGCCGGGATGCGGCCGCAGCGCGGACAGCCGGCACGCGAGGTCCGCTGATAGGACAGGACCGTCTTCGCCAGCAGCACATCGGCGACCAAGGCGAACGCGCGGGTCATGAAGCCCGCCCAGTCGACAACCGGGGGCAGACCCGGAACACCGAGCACGGCAAGCGCACGCAACCCGTCGAAGACGATCCCACCCACCGACCACACCAACAGGACACAGCCGCACCAGCCGGCCGTCAGCACGGCCCAGCGCGGGATGAGGCCCTCCCGGGGCCAACCGGCCGCGCCGAGCACGGCCACCAACCCGAGGAACGCGGCAAGCGCGGCAACCCCTGGCGGTGCGAAGCCATTCGTGTAATCCGCGCCGGCAACCGCAGCGTCCACAGCCGCGGCGACCATCGTCGCGAGACAAGCTGCCGCAGCGGATCGCGACCGCCACGCCGGTACTGTCGTTCTCCGCGTCGCCGAATCCATGACTGCCATACGGGCACCATCAGACATGCAATCTCCCAGAGCAGCGATGAAGAGTTGTCCCTACGATCGCCCGCCACCGGTCGCTCGCGCGTCTGCCGCACGTCCAACGCTGATACGACTCCAGGCATATTGACCCGCTGCATGATTCCCGCGCCGGCGCCCACGACAAGGCTCGGCCGCGTGTCTCAACGCGGCGGCGACCCCGGTCGGCGGCATTTCCGGGCACGAGTCACCGAGGTTCCCACCGTTGGCCCGCCGTTCCCGGGTCCGTCAATCGCCGCCTGGTGCGCCGCGACACTGCCTCCCGGCCCACCCCTGCTGATGCGCCGCGTCACCGCATCGAAGCAGTCTCCCGTTCCCGCAAGGCGGCGCGGCGGACCTTGCCAGCGTCGTCACGGAGCGGTGTCTCGACGTATCGGAACGACCGGGGAATCTTGTACCGGACCAGCCGGTCTGCGAGGAACCCTCGCAGCTCGTCGTCGGTGACGGGCGTTTCCGCCTGGACCACGGCGTGGACGCGTTGCCCGAGGTCGTGGTCGGGGATGCCGATGACGGCGCAGCTCATGACGGCTGGATGGGCGAGCAGTGCCGCTTCGACCTCGGCCGGGTATACGTTGGCGCCGCCGGTGATGATGAGGTCGGTGCGCCGGTCGGCGATGTAGAGGTATCCGTCGGTGTCGAGCCAGCCCAGGTCGCCGAGTGAGTCCCAGCCGTCGCGGGTCCGGGCTTCGGCGCCGATGTACCGGTAGGTCGGCGCTGCGCCCTCGCCGGGACGCGTGAAGATCTCGCCGACCTCGCCCACCGGTACCGTCGTACCCTCCGCGTCGAGAATCCGCACCTCGCCGCGGATGGGACGGCCTACCGAGCCGCGGTGCCGCAGCCACTCGTCACCGTCGATCAATGTGGTCAGCTGGCCCTCGGTGCTGGCGTACATCTCCTTGACGTTCGCGGCGCCGACCAGATCGAACCACGCCTCCTTCAGCCACGGCGGGCAGGGAGCGGCGCCATGGAATACCTGGCGCAGGGAGCTGACGTCATAGCGACCCGGGGCGTCCTCGATTTGCCGCCAGATCCGCGCCATCATGGTCGGGACGAGGCTGATCCAGTCGACCCGGTACTGTTCGATCGCCTCCAGGGTGGCCACTGGGTCGAATCTCGGCAGAACTACGAGATGCTGCCCGGCGAAGAGGCCGTACATCGAGAAGTTGAACGGCGCGTTGTGATACAGCGGTCCGGTGACGAGCTGCACGCTGTTGTCATGTTGGCCAAGCAGCTCGCCGACCTCGGTGGGCACGATCGCACCGGGCAGTTCGGAGACGATGAGCTTGGGCCGACCGGTGCTGCCGCCCGAGGTGGGCGCCTTCCAGGCCGGCGGCACACGGTCCGGCTCTATCGGAGCGTTGCATAGGCCGGGGTCGGCCGGGTAGCCGGTGGGCCGGTCGCCGTGGGTACCAGGTGCGATGCCGACGATGAGTGCGGGGTCGGCGAGCTCGATGATGGCGGCGCGTTCCCGGTCGGGCATTTGCGGTGAGACGGGTTGCGGGATCGCCCCGAGTTTCCACAGCGCGAACGTCGTGGCGTAGAACTCCACGCCGTTGGGCAATGCCGTGGTGACGAAGTCTCCCGGTCGTACGCGGTACCGGTCTGGGTGGTGGGCGGACGTCGGATGCCGGCCCTCACCGCAACGGACCGGAACCGGCTTCGGTCGGCTCGGCTTCGCTGCGCTCTGGGCGCCGGTCGAGGAGGTCGGCTGCTGCCGCGACCAGCCCGGCGAGGACCGCCACCACCACGAACGAGACCCGTAGCGAGGTCGTTGCCGCCACCGCACCGATGACGCTGGGAGCTGCCAGTCCGGCGCCGTAGCTGACCGTCGCCACACCGGCGACACCGACCGCCGGGCTTGCCGCGGCGTGACCGGCGGCGGCGAATGCCAGCGGCACGACAACCGAGACGCCCGCCCCGATCAGCATGAACCCGGCCATGGCCAGCAGTTGCGTGTGGGCGACGACGACGAGCAGCGCTCCGGTGGCCCCGACCAGCCCGCAGATCCGCACCGTCCGGCCGGCGCCGAAGCGCCGGACCGCGAGGTCGCCGCCGAGCCGGCCGCCGGTCATGGCCAGGGCGAACACGCTCGTCGCCAGCGCCGCCGCAGCCTCGTCGGCGGCCAGGACTCGTCGCATGAAGATGGCCGACCAGTCGTTCGCAGCGACCTCCGGGAAGACCGCGCAGAAGCCGACCAGTCCGATGAGCAGGACCCGCCCCTTCGGCACTGCAAACCAAGGCGCCGGTGCCTGCTCCGGCTCGTCTACGGCCGCGGGCGGTCCACTGAACCTGGCCGCGGCGATCAGACCGGCCACCAGCAACGCGGCCGCGACCACCGCGAAATGCACGCGTGCGTCGACCCGCGCCCGCGCGAACCACGAACCGGCGAATGCTGCCATGAGTACCCCGACGCTCCACGACCCGTGCAGCCCGGACATGATCGACTTGCCGAGCCGCTTCTCCACCTCGATGCCCTGTGCGTTCATCGCCATGTCCGCGGTCCCGCTGGTCATGCCGAAGACGAGCAGCAGCGCTGCGAAGGCCACCACGTTGGGCGCCAGCGCCGGCAGTGCCAGTGCGGTGCACCACGCCGCGAGCGTCACCATCGTCGAGGTCCGGCCGCCGAATCGCTGGACGAACCGGCCGGCCAGTGGGGTCGCCAGGAGCACGCCGACCGAGATCATCGACAGGGCCAGGCCGAGCTGTCCCGCGCCGAGGCGGAGGTGGTCGGCGATCCACGGCAGCCGCGACGCGAATGTTCCGAGCACCGTGCCGTGCACTGCGAATACCGCCGCGACAGCCCAGCGCTCCCTCGCTGCCCGGCCGCTCATGACCGTACCGGAAAGAGTTGCTCGAGGACCTCCGCGACGCCGTCGTCATCGTTTGCGCCGATGACCCGGTCGACCGCGGCGAGCACGTCGGGATGCGCGTTGGCGACGCCGTACGAGGTGCCTGCCCAGGCGAGCATCGGCAGATCGTTGGGCATGTCCCCGAATGCGATGGCGTCGGCAGGGTCGATGTCGCACCGAGCGGCCAGCTCTGCCAGGGCCGACGCCTTGCTCACGCCCGTGGCGGTCGCCTCGATCAGCCGTGGCCCGTTCGAGTGGTAGACGGTGACGATCCCCGCGAGGACGGGCGTCGTGAGCCGCAGCAACTCGTCGGCGGAGAGCACCTGGTGGCGGCCGAGGAGCTTGGGTGCGGGGCGGCCGAACAGCTCCGCGTCGCTGAGCCGCTGGAGGGTGACCCCGGCGTCCCATGCGTGCGGCTCATAGCGGGTGTCGCCGGCGAGCGCGTCGGCGTACTCGACGGCCAGACCGATCCCGCCGACGGTCGAGCGCAGCAATCGGGCCGCCTCGGCGAGGTGTGCCGGTGGGATGAGGTGCTCGTCGATGACCTTCTCGTGGTACAGGTCGTAGATGAGTGCGCCGTTGGAGCAGATCGCCATGCCGTGGTGTGGGAGCGCCTTGGCGACGGCACCCATCAGGCGCGGCGGTCGGCCGGTGACCAGGACGAAGCGCGCGCCCGCCCGCTCGACCCTTTCGAATGCGGCGGCGGTCCGGGCGGAGATGGTGCCATCGTTGCGGACGATGGTCCCGTCGAGGTCGCAGGCGACCAAACGGGGCACCGGGGACATCACCATGAGCGGCTCCCTCGGGTGGCGGTAGCAGCCACCATAGGGAACGCTGGATCGGTAGTACCGTCCAATATTGTGCTGGAAAACCAATCCAATCCTGCCGCGGAGATGTTGCTGCTGCTCCTTGACGGGCAGGCGGCCGGACCGTTGCACGACCGGCTGCGCCGGGCCGTCCGTGCCGCGATCGCCAGCGGGCGGCTCCCAGCCGGCAGCACGCTGCCGCCGAGCCGCACCCTCGCCGCCGACCTGGGCTGCTCGCGGTGGGTCGTCACCGAGGCATACGCACAGCTGGCGGCCGAGGGTTACCTCGAGTCGCGCACCGGGTCCGCCACCCGCGTGCGTTCGAGCGCCGGGAGCGCTGCGACCCGACCCGCGCCGCCGGCGCCGCCGGCACCACCGCCGCGCTTCGACCTCGCCCCCGGGCTGCCGGACCTGCGGGCGTTTCCCCGCCACCACTGGTCGGCGGCGATACACCGGGCCGGCGTGCGGGCCGCCTATCCGGACTTCGGCCACCTGGAGCCCGCCGGCCACCGGGACCTGCGACGGACCCTCGCCGAGCACCTCGTGCGCTCACGTGGCGCAGCCGTGACACCCAACGACACCATCATCTGTGCGGGCACAACCGAGGCGGTCACGCGGATCGCCCGCGCCCTGCGAGCCTGCGGCGTCACCCATGTCGCCGTTGAAGAGCCTGGCTGGCCAGGTACCCGCGACACCATCACCGACGCGGGGCTCGTGCCCGTCTCGATCGACGTCGACGGAGACGGGCTGCAGGTTGACCTGTTGCGTGCGCAGTCAGGGATCCAGGCGGTGATCGTGGCCCCCGCGCACCAGTTCCCCACGGGCACCGTCCTCGCACCGGCCCGCCGCGCCGAGCTCATCGCCTGGGCGGACGAAGTCGACGGCATCATTCTGGAAGAGGACAAGGATGCCGACTTCCGCTACGACCGACGTCCGGTCGCTGCCATGCAAGGCATGGCGCCTTCCCGTGTGGCCCTGCTCGGCTCGCTCAGCAAGACGCTCTCCCCAGCCCTGCGCATCGGCTGGTTCACCGTTCCGCACCGCTGGGCGGCCGCGATCCGGGCGGCGAACCCGATGGAACTGCCGCCGCCGGTCCTCGACCAGCTCGCGTTCACTGCGTTGCTGGAGAACGGGGTCTACGACCGCCATCTCCGGGCGAGCCGGCGGCGCTACCGGGCCCGCCGCGACGCGCTCTTGGCGGAACTGTCCCGGCAACTGCCCGCTGCCCGCGTGTCGGGCGCGGCGGCCGGATTGCACCTGCTGCTCCATCTCGGCGACACCGACGCGGCCAGCGTGGTCGCGCTCGCCGCGAAGGAAGATGTACGGGTAGGCAACCTCGCCGACTATCGCACGGCGACCGAACCGGCCGGCTCGACACTGGTTGTCGGCTACGGCAACCTGGCCGACAGCGGTGTGAGCGAAGGGGTCACCCGGCTCGCCGCAGCGATCGACCGCGTCGCAACCATGCACGCATGACGTGGCACTGACAGTCCGACCTCCGGCCTGACCGAGAAGTTCGCGGGTGGTTGTGATGCAGACTGCTTCGTTTGGAACGGGACCGGGGCGGTTCCAAGGGATCCGCCCCGGCTCAGGCTTCACGTGGTCGATGCTCCGACGTCCTCGGTGGCTGGCCCGCGGAGTACGACCGTCGCCAACAGGGCGCCCAACCCGAGACCCGAGAGCAGTGCACCGGGCACCATGAGCATGCCGTCGGGTGGATTGCCGTAGCCAGCCGCGTTCATCAACCGGCTGCCCACCAGCAGCGCCGGCAAGAGCTGCAGATAGATCGCCGGTACGCCCACCACGAGCGCCCCGAACGCCGCCGGCAGCCAGACCCAGCGCCGGCCGATGTCCCACCGCGCCGCGGCCACAGTGAGCAGCACCGCCAGCGGAGCGAGCCCGCTGACCATCATGAGGAGCGGCAGGTCCGGGATGCGCCAGGCCACCGCGGCGAGCAGCGTCCCGAGCACCGGGAGGGCCACGAGCGGCGGCGTGCACCGCGCAACCAGGGTTCGGACGGACGCGGCCGCCAGCAGGAGCAATGCCGCAGCCGACAGGCCGACCCCGAGCGGCAGCCCGAACGGGATCAGCCGGGCGTCGTAGAGCAGGTTGGCGTTGGCGAAAGCCATCGGCGCACACCACGCCGCGAGCACGGCGACGCCGAGGCGGGTCCGGTTCACTGCGTCCGGTGCGGGCCGGGTGCGATTCGCGGCGTCCGGTGCTGGCCGCGCTGGTTCGGCGTCCGGTGCTGGCCGGGTCGGGCTGAGGCGGACCGCGAGCCAATCAGCGGCGCCGAGGACCGCGAGCCCGGCTCCGGCCGTGGCCACGAACACGGTCGGACCGCCGAGGTCGGCGCGGTCGATGAGGGTGTCGGCCGTGACCAATACGAGGCCGCTGAACGCCGCCGGCACCACGACCGCTCCCCGGGCCGCGATGGCGGCGGCGAGGCCGAGGAGTGCGACCAGCAGGGCAGCCAGGCGGTTGTCGTGCGCCTGCATGTGGAGCTGGCCGAAGAATTGGTCGCGGTCCAACAGCACCAGGTGCGGGGTGAGCAGCGTCAGCATGTACGCCCACAGCAGCACGCCGGACGCGGCGATCGCCAGCGGCAGCCGGGCGAGGCCTGGCCTGGTGATCCCGGCCGTGTCGGCGTCCGGCAGCTGGGCCGGGCCGCGTAGGGCGATGCTGGCGGTGTCGGCGGCTGGCAAACGCACCGTGCCGGGCTGGGCGATTCCGGCCGCGTCGACGTTCGGCAGCCGGACGGTTGCCCGCGCTGGGCGGGACCGGGCCACGGCCGCGTAGGCGATCGCCAGCACCGTCGCGAGCAACAGCGGCCGCACCGTGCTGGCGACGAAGCCGACCACCTCATCGGACGCAACCCAGCCCTGTGAACGGGGGCCGTAGGCCGGGCCGCTGCCGTGCGGGAACAGCAGCGCCTGCGGGGTCCACAGTGGAGCACTCGTCAGGTCGAGCCCGACCCGCGAGGCCGTTCGCGCCCCGGCGACGATCCCGGCGAGTGACAGCGCGAGCGCGCCGCCGCCGACGCTGACCAGCCATGCCAGTGCCGGCCGGCGCCGCTTCTTGGGCCGGTCCGGCTCGTGTCCGCCGGCCGGCTTGCCTTCTGTGGCCGGCTCAGGTCGGCGGCCGGTGAGCCGGACTACGGTCACCGCTACGGCCACGACCACGACCGCCCAGACCAGCGCGGCTGGCACTACATCCGGCGGCAGGTAGGTCGTGATGCCGGGAGCGTCCTGGACGTCCGGGGTGGCGAGCCGGTCCACCGCGAGGAACAGCGCGCCGAGCAGCAGCGGCGCGACGACGGCCGAACTGGTCTCGCTCAACCAGCCGCGGTGCGCCCAGCTCATCGGGAGCCGCCGGCCCAGCCAGCGTCCGAACAGGCCGATCCCGATGCCGGCGACCGCGACCAGCACGACGCCATGTAGTCCGGCGGCGAGCCAATCGATGCCATCACGGGACGATACGTTCGACCGCAACGCGATCGCCGCCTCTACCACGGCGTCCAGTGTCGCGACAGTCGCCCAGCCGATCAGCGCGGTGCCCGCCAGCGCCAACGGTGCACGCGCCGCGCGACCGAGAACGCGGAGCAGTTCGGGCCAGCCGCGGGGGATTCCGTGCTCGTCCTCCACCGGCGGTGACCAGGCGAGGCTCAACGCGTACCGCAGCTGGCCCACCGTGCGGGCAAGTCGGCTGCGGTCGGGCTCGCTCGCCAGTACCGCGAGTTCCGCCTCCCATTCGCGGCGCCGCTCGTCGCGCAGCTGCGCCGGCCAGCGCCGCCAGGCGACGTGGACGGCCGCCCGCACCAACCGGTTCACGCCGGTCTCGGTCGGGTCGAGGGCTGTTGCACGGGCCCCAGCTGCTGATACAGCGCCGCCAACTCGGAGCGCGCGGTCGCCGCCCCGTCAGCGGTCAGCCGGTAGTAGCGGCGCGCCGGCCGGCCGGCGGCCACCGGGTCGAGCTGCTCCCAATGCGCCTCGACCCAGCCGGCACGCTGCAGGCGCTCCAGCAAGGGGTACAACGTGCCGCTGGGAAGCCCGGTGGCGCGGAGAAGCTCCAGCCCGTACCGATCGGCGGTCGGGTCCGCCAGCAGTGCGGCAACGACCTTCGCCACCGCAGTCGTCATTCGCAACCCTTCAGGCATCTACATAGGGGTCGCCGGTGCGTCAACCGGCACGAGTACGTTCGGCCGCGCAAGCGGATCGCGATTGAGGATCGGGGTGGCGTTCGCGGCCACGGCGGAGGAGGCGCCGTTGGCCGGCTGGCGGTATCCGGTGGTGGTCGGCTGGCGCTGCCCCCCAGACCCCGCTGATGAGCAACGAGATCTACCGCGAGTTCGCCAAGTTCGTTCTGGCCGCTCGATACGACGGCGCCGTTGCAGTGTCAGACGCCGTTCAGGCCACCTGTCAGGGTCCGTATCTCATCGGGCGTGAGCGTGCGGCCGCGTTCGAACTCGGCTGCGAAGCGGTTCTCGCCGAGCTCATCTCGGGCGCGAGCGGTGATCCGTTCGATGTCGACACGTTCGGCGAGCACCAGCGGTGTCGAACTGGACTCGCGCATCGCCGCCGCGGCACCCAGGAGCCGGGCGGCGCGATCGTGACGGCCGGCGAGGGCCAGCGCACCGGCTACGCCGTCGAACGCGATGGCCATGCCTCGGGAGGTGTCGAACTTGGCTGCGATGTCGAGGGACTCCAGGTGCAAGGCGAGGGCGTTCGCTGCCTCGCCGCGCTGCTCAGCCAGGAAGCCGAGCTCGGATATGATCATGGGAAGGTGCGGCGGTGGGGGCCCGCCGCCATCCTGGCGTGGGGTTCGGCTGAGCACACCGCGGAGGTGGGTCTCGGCGACGTCGAGGCGGCTGTCTCTGCGGGCGGCGAAGGCAAGCCCGATCATGGCGAAGATCTGTCCGCCCTGGTTGCCCTGCTCGACGGTCAGCCGCAGCGCCCGCTCGCAGAACTCTGCCGCTTCCGAGTAGCCACCGCGTTGCATGGTGATCCAGCCGAGCCAGGCCAGTCGCCCGGCAAACTCGGCCCACAGCCCCAGTTCCTCGGCCATGTGCAGCCCGTCGCGGTGCAGTCGGTAGGCCCGGTCATGATCACCGACCAGCTCGGCCCAGGCGCCGAGCCAGCCGGTGGCCTCCAACCGGCCCCAGCGGTCGCCGAGCTCACCGAACAGTTCCGCGCTCCGCTCGGCGTCGCGTTCGAGCGCGGCCAGGTCACCCCGGACGTGCGCGAGCGTTGCCCGGGTGGCAAGGGCCGCGGCCGTCCCCCACCGGTCGCCGAGGGCCTGGAAGGTCGGCTGGGCCCGGCTCAGGAGGTCCTCGGCTGCCGTCAGGTCGCCGCAGCCGATACCGGCGTAGGCCAGGAACCACTCGGCTCTGGCCCGGCCGCGCTGGTCACCGGTGTCCTCGAACAGCCGCAGGGCCTCCCGGCGGCGGTCCTCCCGGTCGGCGACGTCGCCATGGAGGAACCCGATGCCGGCGTTCCAGGCCAGTGCCTTGGCCCGTAGCTCGGACGCCGCGCTTGACGCCTTGTCGGCGACCGAGAGTGCCGCCATCAGGGATCTGCGGGCCTCGGTCAGCCGGCCACGAAGAAACCAGTACCATGTCAGCGCGTTGACAAGGCGGAGCGCGCTGTTCGCGTCTGCGTCCCTGACCGCGGCGTTGAGCGCGGTGCGCAGGTTGGCGGCCTCGGCATCGAGGCGCCGCAGCCACCGCCGCTGATCGGACCCGTGCAGGTACGGCTCAGCCCGCTCGGCCAGATCGAGGTAGTAGCAACGGTGCCGACGCCGTATCTGCTCGATCTCCTGCGCCTCCTCGAGGCGCTCGACGCAGTATGCCGCCACCGATTCCAGCAGCCGGTACCGCGACCCTTCGGCACCGTCCACCACGACCACAAGGGACCGGTCCACTAGCCGAGCAAGGAGGTCGACCACCTCCAAACCGGGCTCCGCGCAGACGACCTCGGCGGCCTCCATGGTGCAGCCCTCGGCATGCACGGCCAGCCGGCGCAGCACGATGCGTTCAGGGCCGGTCAGCAGCTCCCAGCTCCAGTCGATCATTGCCCTCAGGGTCTGCTGGCGCGGCGGGGCGCCCCGATGGCCGGTGGCCAGCAACCGGAACCGGTCATCCAGGCGATCGACCAGGCCGTGGATGCCGAGCGCCCGCACCCTCGTCGCCGCCAGTTCCAGGGCCAGCGGGATGCCGTCCAGCCGGCGGCACAGCACCGCGGCCGCAGGAGCGGTGTCCGCGTCGAGGGCGAATCCCCGGACCGCGGCGGATGCGCGCGCCACGAACAGCCGCACCGAGCCGGTCCGCTGCAGTGCCGCGATGTCGGCGGTGCGGCCGGGAACCTCCAGCGGCGGAACACTCCAGATCGCCTCACCGGCCAGAGCGAGCGGCTCCTGGCTGGTTACCAGGAGCCGCAATCCGGCAGCGGCCTTGAGCAGCAGTTCCGCCAGCTCGGCGACCGGCTCGACAACGTGTTCGCAGTTGTCCAGCACCACCAGCAGCCGTCGTTGGCGCAGCGCCTCGGTAAGCCGGTCCACGGCGCTCACCGGCTCAGCCGGACCGGCGGCTTCCCTGATGTCCAGCACCGCCATGATCGTTTCGGCCAGGCGGGACATCGCATCCTGGTCTGCGGGCCGGTCAAGGGCGGCCAGCTCGACCAGCCACACGCCGTCAGGAAAGGAGCCGGGCATGGCGTCGGGGGAGGGGGCGAGGAACTGTCTGGCTGTCTCCAACGCCAGCCGGGTCTTGCCCACGCCGCCGGGACCGGTGAGCGTCACCAGCCGGTCGGTCTCAAGCCGAGCGCGGATTTCGGCGACCGCGGTGTCCCGGCCGATCAGGTCAGTGAGCGGCGCGGGCAGATTTGTGGTGGGCCGAGCCGTCGAGGACATCGGTACGACCGGTGTGGCCAGCGCCGGATCCTGGGTCAGAACCGCCAGCTGCAGGGCGATCAGGTCGCCGCTCGGAGCCAGCCCCAGCTCGTCGTCCAGTCGAGTGCGCAGTTCCTCGTAACTGTCGAGCGCCTCGCTCTGCCGCCCCGAGCGGTAGCAGGCGCGCATGTGCGCGGCACGCAGCCGCTCACGGAGCGGATGCTCGACCAGCAGTTCGCTGAGCTCCCCGACCAGCGCGGCGTGCTCACCCAGCGCCAGCCGCACCTCGGCCCAGTCCTCCTGTGCGGTCAGCCGTTGCTCCGTCAGCCGGGCGCCGGCGGCCACGGTAAACGGCTCATCGGCGAAGTCGGCGAAGGCCGGACCGCGCCAGATCGCCAGCGCCTCGGACAGCAGCGCCGCACGCACCCGGGGATCGCCGGTCGGGCCTGCCTCGGCGATCAGGGACTGAAAACGGCGCGCGTCGGTGTTTGCTTCGAGCAGGTATCCCGCCGGGTGGTGCACGACCAATGCTCGGCCATCCGGCTCGGCGTCCTCAAGCACACGGCGCAGCTGCGAGACCTTGGCCGACAGCGCACCTGTCGGGTTGCTGGGTGGGTTGTCGCCCCACAGGTCGTCGATCAGCCGGTCGGCGGGCACCGGGCGTCCCTCGTGCACCAGGAGATCGGCCAGGAGGGCGCGGACCTTCAAACCGGGCACCGCGACCGGTTCACCGCCGTTCGTCCACACCGCTATCGGCCCGAGTACCCCAAAGCGCATGACGGCCACGATAACGCGCATGCTGCCGCGGTTTACGCCCGCTTCCGAGGCGCTGGGGCGCAGCCGTAAACCGGCGAGAAGTCCACCGTAAATGGCGTCCAGCACAGTGGACCCGTCGAACCGGACACCACTGCTTCACGACACGGAGGAAACCATGCGGAAGATCATCGCTTCGACCTACACGACGCTGGACGGTTTCATCGACAACCCGCAGCTCTGGTTCATGCAGTACTCGGACGGCGAGAGCCAGGCATACGCCGCTGAGCTGCTCTTCGGCGCCGACGCCTTGCTGCTCGGGCGGGTCACGTACGAAGGTATGGCAGCGTCCTGGCCGAACATGGGCGGCAACCCGTACGGCGACCGGGTCAACAACATGGCCAAGTACGTTGTCTCCTCGACCCTGGACAAGGCCGAGTGGAACAACTCGACCATCATCCACGGTGACGACCTCCTCTCCGAGGTGGCGAAGCTCAAGGAACAGCCCGGCGAGAACATCCTCATCTGGGGCTGTGGCCGGCTCACCGACACACTCATGGAGCACGGCCTCCTCGACGAGTACCAGCTCTGGGTCTGCCCCGTCATCCGCGGCGAGGGACAGCGACTGTTCCGGCAGGGCACGAAGGCGACCCTGGAGCTGGCCGACAGCACGACGTTCGGCTCGGGCATGCTCGTCCTCACCTACCGGCCGACCCGACCGGGCGCCGAAGCAGAGACGGCCGGCTGAGTCGGCGCGGGTCATGCGGTACCGCCGAGGTCCGGGGAACGAACCCATGGACCTCAGCGGCACCGCGAAGCGCGTGCGACGGGCCATGAGCCGCAACTGCGGCGTCAACAAGGCACCACGGACAGAAAACGCTGAGACGCCTGAATCGCTGAGCTACATTTCGAAGGCCGGTCGAGGCAGGACGCCTTCGCCACGGCGCTGCAGAAGTGGGAGACCCCGCCGCCGAACCCGGGCGCCCGCCAATTCCAGGGCCGCGCCACCGTCAGCGCCGGGTTCGGCCACGACGGCCTCAGCTGGCCCCTCGACGGCCAGGTCGATGCGGCCGTATCCGGTGCACAGGGGCCCCATCCGTGGCCGGCTGCGCCAGCCGCGTGGCGGGCCTGGGCGCGGTTCAGCAGCCGGACGGGCGGCTTCTCGTTGGTGACTCTGGCACGTCCATCGTGACGGGCACCAGCAGCGCGCCGCACGCCGGATCGAGACAGCTGGCATTGATCGGAAGCCCGGCTTCCTCGAGATTCCGACGGCCGCCTACCGGGACCGTTGCGGCCTCGTACGCGGGTGTCGTGGCAGCGCCGTAAAGCGACCGGAAAGAAGCCGTAAGCGGTCTGCGGCACGGTAGGACCCGTCGAAGCCGCCTCGGCCGGCCCAGGTACTGGCGTTGTCCGATCCGGACGGCACCTGGACAGGTCGCCGCAGACTGCAGCACCACCGTCACCGTCATGGCGGACCACTGTCCTGGTGGGCCCCACGTATTGCGCGGACGCCCGGGCCAAGTCCCCTGCACCACACAAGCCGGCGAACGCCGTACGGCACGCACCCTGATCAGGAGGCAGCCATGAGGAAGATCGTCGCTTCGACGTACTCCACGAGCTCCTCGCCACCGGGACCCACCAGCGCGGCATCCGCAGATCTGACCTACGCTTTCGTGCCCAGCGTGCCGCAACAGGCGGCGGCCCCGGCCGTGGAGCAGCTCTCGCGCAGCCGGCGGCCGGGGCCGTGGAAACACCGGTGGCGGGCGTGGTGCGCGACCGACGCGGCGCGGACCTTGCGCGAGGCCGGGTCGGTCTGGCTTGCCAGTGTATTCGCTGCTTGCGTGCTTACCGTCATGTCACGTATCGGCGACAGCAAGGCTATGTCGGCGCACACTTTGTTCATGGCCTGGGGCCAGTACGATTGGGGCTGGTACCAGTGGATCGCCGATGACGGCTACGCCGCTCGGTGGGGCGACGGGCGGATCGCTGCGTTCTTCCCGCTCTACCCGCTTCTCGTTCGCGGCTTCGACGTGTTCGTGCCCGGGCCGTCCCTCTACGCGGCACTGACGGTGTCGGCTCTCGCGCTGCTCGGCGCCTACCTGCTGCTGCACCGGCTGGCCGAGCGGGAGTTCGGCCCGACCGTCGCGCGTCGGGCGAGCTGGTGCCTGGCGGTGTTCCCGACTGGTTTCTTCCTGCTGTCGCCGTATCCCTCCTCGCTGTTCCTGCTGCTGGCTGTCGGTGCGGTCGCCGTCATGCGCTCCGGTCGCTGGTGGGTCGCGGGGTCGCTGTGTGCCCTGGCGTCCGGGACACGGTCGGCCGGGCTTCTGCTGGCAGTGCCGTTCGTCTTCGAGTACGTCCGCCAACGCGGCTGGAAGCTTCGCCTCGACGCACTCGCCGTGCTGCTGGTACCGGGCGGTCTGCTCGCCTATATGACCTACACGTACCTCGCGGAAGGCGACGCGCTCGCGTTCATACACGCACAGAAGGTCTGGTTCCGTGAGCTGCACGCCCCCTGGTTCGCCGTCATCGAATCGGCGAATGCCGTCTCCCGTGTCCCGTTGTCCACCGGGCAGGTCAACGTGCTCGGCCTCGGTGCCGTGCTGTTCATGCTTACGCTGCTCGTGCTGTCCGTCGTCGGCCCATGGAAGGTGCGTCGCGACCAATTCGCCCTGCCGCTGCTCGCCCTCACGCAGGTCCTGTTTCTCATCTGCTTCCCGGTCATGTCCCAGCCCAACGAGCGGCTCATGTCGGTGGCTCGACACGTGCTCGAGGTCTTTCCGATGTTCCTCACCCTCGCCGTGCTGGCCCGCGTCGAGCTGATCAACCGCGTGTACGTAATCGCCGGCCTGACGCTGCAGGGCTGCCTGCTGGCTTTCTACCTACACGGCGGCTGGATCGCCTGAGCCATGCCGAAGCGGTGGACGTCTAGCGACGCTGTCCCGAACAGGTGCTGAGCCGGTCGGCTCGGACCTCGAGACCGGCCCGGAGCAATGGAGCGTGGATGACAAGCAGTAGCCGCAACGTCGTTGTGGTCCTGCCCACTTACAACGAGCGGGACAACCTGCCCAGGATCGTGGGAGCGCTGAGCGACCTGAACATGGCCGGCCTGCGCGTTCTCGTGGTCGACGATGACTCCCCGGACGGTACCGGCGACGTCGCGGACAAGCTGGCGCTGGAATCTGCCGGCAAGGTCAGCGTGCTGCACCGACGGGAAAAGGACGGCCTCGGACGTGCCTACGTGGCGGGCTTCGAGCAAACGCTGGCAGGCGATGCCGAGGTCATCATCCAGATGGACGCGGACCTCTCCCACCCCGTGGAGGTCATCCCGGTCATGCTGGAAACGCTCGCCTCCACCGAGGCCGACGTCGTACTCGGCTCCCGGTACGTCGCCGGTGGCAGCGTCGCCGGCAACTGGGGTTGGCACCGTCGGGCACTGTCTGCGTGGGCCAACTTCTACGTTGACATGATCCTCCGCCTCGATGTCAAAGACGCCACAGCCGGGTTCAAGGCGTGGAAGGCGGACACACTACGCCGCATTGACCTGCCCTCCGTCCGAAGTAGCGGCTACGCATTCCAGGTCGAGATGAACTACCGCGTGGTCCAGCGCGGGATGCGACTCGCCGAGGTGCCGATCCGCTTCGAGGAACGCACCGCGGGTGTGTCGAAGATGACCTTCGCCGTGCAGGCCGAGTCCGCCCTGCTGCCGTGGAAACTCCGCTTCGGACGCCGACCTCCGACTCGGATCCACGGATAGCGGAGGCATGATCGGAATAGGTCGCCGGTGGTCGATGGATGCGACACTGTCGCGTTTGGCGATCGGCGCCTGAGTCAAGGGTCTTGAAGACGCGACGGGATTTTTCATAGATCAGCTTGTGTCAAGCAAATTGCAGAGCCGGGCGGCTGCCGGTCCGGTCGCGACACAGATGCAGACGCTTGGCGATTATCTGTCGTACTGGCTTCGTGAGGTGGTCGAGCCGAACCTATCCCCGGCGACGGCGACCTACGACTCGGCGTCCACCAAAAGATGTCAACACGACGCATCTCGAGATGTACGAGACAAGCCAACGTCCGGCCACCCACGCTCCATCGCCCCGAACAGGGCTGGTGAAGCCGACCAACAACCCGATCCCAGCTCCATGTCGGCTACGCCACGGTGGACTTCGCCAACCCGGACACGTCCGCCCCCATAGTGCGGTCGGCGAGCCGCCCGCCACCGAGGCACGCCCATTGGACAAAGGCTTCAACCGTGTCGGACTTCACCCGGTGACGAGTCTGGCGCGGCTCTTGCCTTTCGTGATGCGCCGTCGGGTGCGCAGCACCAGCCATAGCAACGGCGCGCCGACCAGCAACAGCAGTATGCCTCCGGCAGCCACGACGAAGGGTGCCGGCGGACCGTAGTCGGGACTGCCGGATGTGCGGAACTGTCCGGAGATCGCGAGGTTGGCGGCGACGTCGAGATCGCTCACCCCGGTGGGTGTCTCCAACAGCACCATCGGTTCGGATGCGGATGGGGCGAGCGCGACGAGACGGACGCGGACGGTGTCGCTGTTCGGGTACGGAACCCAGGGGTGGTCCTGGAACAGCATGGCCGGCGGCGCGCCTGGCCGTGGCACCCCGACGACGGCGATCGCGTTCCCGTCGGCGCGCCAGCCGATGACCCGAATGTATTGGGCGTTGACCATGTCCGGGAATGGGCCCTCCGGCTGGGCTGCGCCGGTGTCGGCGTTGTGTGACACCAGCCGCCAGGTCTCACCGGAGCCGCGTCGGGCGGTGACGAACGACCGGCCGCCGGGCAGCCAGGCGCCGGGTCCGGCCAGCGTCTCGGCGTCCAGTTGCACGGTCGCGTACGGCGCCGGGTAGGGGCTGTCCAAGCGGTAGAGCCGGATCTGGTCGCGCACCTGAATCGCGAGGCGACTGTTGTCGGGCGACAGCGCCGCCGCCGTGGGCTCGAGATTGTCGGCGTTGTCGATGCTGGCGATCTCGGTCCGGCGGGCAAGGTCGTAGACGGCGATCCTGCTCTCCCGGTGCTGGACACCATCGATATCGGTCGTACCTTCCCCTGTCTCGTACACCAGTCGCGTCCCATCCGGGGAGAAGGCGCGCGGGTCGCCGGGCAGGGCGATCGAGAGTTCACGTCCGGGGCGCAGCGACCGTACTGTCCGGTTGCGCGCGATGAGGTCACCGTCCGGGGACAGCAGCGCCTCGAACCCGGGAGCTGTGTAGGTGAAGTCGTTGAATACCCGGTAGCGGTCGCTCCCGGCCGCCACCACGGCGAAACGGCCCTCGTTCCAACCGTCGGTCGTAGCCGCGCCGCCGAAGATCACGGCGGCGGTGCCCGGTGGCGACTGATCAACCAGCGCGGTCCAGATCGGCGGCACGTGGAGCGCGCTCGGCAGGCCGACCGTGACCGGCGCGGGGCCGCCAGGCGTGTCGGAGCCGCCAGGACGAAACGCCAGGCCGATCGTCAAGGTGAGCAGCGTGACCACCGTGGCGATGCCACGCACGGCCCAACGCTGCCTAGCGCGCTGGTGTGCCCGGTCGAAGAAGTCTTTGGGGACCGCCGCGGGCGGTGCCTGACCGGCGAGCACCCGCAGGCCCTCGCGCAGCCGCGTCTCGGTCCTCATGACCCCACCTCCACCTTCGGGTCCACCAGGTCAACGAGCTCGGGTGCGAGCCGGCGCAGGCGGTCGAGCGCGTGCCTGGTCTGACTCTTGACGGTGCCAATCCGACAGCCGAGGCGTGCAGCGGTCTCGGCTTCGCTGTGGTCTTCATAGAAGCGCAGCACGAGCACCGCCCGCTGGCGCGGGGTCAATCGGCTCAGCGCCTGGCGTAGCACTACGCCCAGTTCCTGGTCCGGGCCGACCGGGGCCTGCCGCTCGGGCAGGTCCGCGGTGAGCGTCTCGACCACCCTGATCCGCCGCCGGCGCCACCAGCTCACGAACTGGGTGTAGAGGACGCGGTACACGTACGCCCGGGGATCGTCGATCTTGTGCCAACGGGTCACCGCCCTGGCGAGCGCGGTCTGCACGAGGTCTTCGGCGTGGTGGCGGTCGCCAACGAGCAGGTATGCCGATCTAATCAACGCTTCGCTCTCGGCGCGGACGAAGTCGTCGAAACTTCGCCGCGCCGCATCGTGCTGCTGGGTCACGGTGCCCTCCCTCAATCGGTACGACGCTGGAGGGGCGGCCGGTGGAGGGAGGGTTCTGCCCTTCTTCCCTAGTCGCCGGGAACTGCGATAGCCGATGCGCGGGTCGTCTGGACCAGGAGGTGCCGGCACACCCCGGCGTGTCGGTCAGGAGGCAGCTTCCGGACAGGCGGAGGACGGTGATGCCGTCGTTTGTGCCGACAACGAGGGTCCGGCCCCGCTGGTCAGGGGTGCGCGCCGGGTCGGGACGGCGCGTGCGAATTTGCTCGTCCCGCCAGCGCGGACGACGTCGAGGTCGTCGAGGCCGTCCGCGCTGGCGCCATCCCGGCGTGATCGAGGTCAGTTTCGGTGTCGGGTTGGCCGCGCCGGGATGGCGCCAGCTCGCAGGCGAACCCGTCTGCTCGGCACCGGCCGCCCGCCGTGGCCGAGCTCTGCCGGCGGCGCGGAACCTTTCGCGGCCGTGCGCAGTCGAGAGGGCATGCGAAGACCTGTGGACGACCGGCGGACGGCAAGCGCGACACGAAGTTCGCGGCCTTCATGGCCGCGGGCACGCAGCGGCTCTACCGAATCGCCTACCTGCTCACGCAAGACCCGAGCCCGGCGGAGGAGCTGACCCAGCATGCGCTGGCACGCACCTATGCGCTGCCGACCAAGCGACCTGTGACGGGACCGGGCAGTGGGACGGTCGCCGCCTGGGCTCGCGGTGCCAGGACCAGGTCCTGCATGGCAGACACCCTGGCGGCTACAGGGCAGTCGCGGTCTTTTCCAGGACGCTGGCAAGTGCGTCATAGTCGACGTCTTGCCCTTCTCTGATATCGACGGCTTTGCGTTCACCATTGCCCAATGCCCGAAGGAGCCCTTTGACCTCCGGAATGTCCGTGGCGTTGAACACCAGGAACGAAACCTTGTCCTTGGCCACCGCGATGGCAGCCGCGTGGTGCCCGTTCTTGAGGTAGTGCGGCTTGCCGTACTGCATCCGCTCCTCGACATCCGGAATGATCTGGCCGACCAGCGCACGTAGTTTCTCGCAAACATCGATCTGCCACGGCTGTGCCTGGTTGATGTACTGGGCGACATCGTCACTCACGGTCTTCTCCTTCATCATCGGAAAGGGCTGAGAGGCCCTCGTCGTTGGTGTTGCAGGCTGTGGGAGCGGGTCTACGTGGTGTAGGGGTGCTTGGTTCGGGCGTCTCGCAATGCGTGGGCCCACCAGGACAGGTGGTCCAGCGTGGTGGTGATGGTGGTGTTGCAGTCGGAGGCGGTCTTGGGCCAGGTGCCGTCAGGGGCGAACATTTCCCAGTACTTGGGGAGGCTGATGGCGTCGCGGATGGCAACGGCGTCCAGCTCGGTGAAGATCTGACGTAGCTGGTCGATCACGTGCAGGCCGCCCGACTCCCCGCCGTAGGCGACGAAGGTGACGGGTTTGGCCTGCCATTCGGTGTAGTACCAGTCGATGGCGGTCTTGAGCGGGGCGGGGAAGCTTCTGTTGTACTCGGGGGTGACCACTGCGAATGCGTCCGCGGCGGACAGCCGGGGTGCCAGGGCGAGGACCTGCGGGGGGACGGGTTCATCCTCGTCAGTGAGGCTCGATGGCAGATCGG
>NZ_BAABAT010000086.1:0-22905 GCF_039537565.1 Dactylosporangium darangshiense | reverse complement strand
ATCATCGGTCAGGCCGGTCGGGGAGTCTGCAACGGTCAAGGTCACGGTCATCTGGTCCAGTCTCGCCCTGATGGGTGGTCAGAACGGAAGCCCGAACTGTGTCTCACCTGACCCTGACAGACAGGGCAACGACGGGCAGGGCCGTTTGATCGAAGAGTGTACGCTGACTGGGCCGAAACGGCGGGCGCAGGAGGTCAGCCAGGCTCTGGTGCGCGAGCCGATACACGGCCACTCCGCCCTCGCCGTCCTGCACCACGTAACGGCCGAGCTGCTCCAAGATCCATCCAAGATCGTCGCGACGGAGCGTCGCGCTGTCGCCACGATCACGGCTCGCGTTGGCGACGGTGAGCCACTCCTCTTCCGGCAGTCCAGCACCGTAGCCATGGGTCAACGCAGCCAGCAGGTGGCGCGCCAAAGCGCCATCACCATCCGTGGCGGCCAGGTCAGCCCCGAACGCCTCCTCGATCGATCCGGCAATCCGGGCCTGCCAGTCGCCTGCGGCCGTCTCCAGAGGTGCGGCCCGCAGTTGGTCCGTCACCAGTCGCGCCAACAGGAATGGCCGACGCTGCGACATGGTGCCGCCGGATGACGGCGCCGCGACCTCGGCCGCGACAAGATCAGCATCCATCTGTGAATCGACGTCGGCCAGCCGCAGCGCCACATAGTCACACACATCCCGGGCCGTGCGCTCCTGAGCGTCAGGGTCGTCCAGGTCCAGCCGCGCCGTCCGGCCAGGCTGGAGGGTCTCCACCAACCCTGGCCCGCCGCCGACGCGTGGGACGTCGCGGGTGGCGACGATCACCACCGCATACCGAGCGAGCCGCAGCAGCAAATCCTCGGCGATTTCGAACGCTGTGCTGCGCGCTTCGTCCAGTCCGTCCACCACGATTACGGGCGGCGACGTGCCAGCCTCGACTGCCCGCTGGACCTGACCAACCAGTTCCGGTGCGTTCCGCCGGGCCTCTTGCGCCGCAAGCACGCCCCGCCGCACCAATTGCCCGGCCAGCTCATCCGCCGCCCGGTCCGCAGTCAGTCCGCGTAGATGCACGTGCGCGGCCACCGACTGTTTGCCCGGATCGATGTGTGTCCACTGGCGTCCTTCAGACAGCAGCCGTGACCGTTCTTCCGGGCTGGACAGGCTGGCCACCCGTCCGACGATTGCGGACTTGCCCATACCCGCCGACCCCGTCACCACGTACACGCCGGGCTGCCCGGACCGCACCCACGACACCACTTGGTCGACCTCGACCACCCGGCCGGTGAACCACGACTGCTCATCTGCCCGGCCACCACCCCGCGCGGCCAGCAGCAGGTGCTCCACCACCTGCTCCAGCGCCCCCGGGTCATACAACGGATTCGGCAACAGCCACCACGCATCACCCCGCGACTGGAACTGCGGCAACTGCCGATCGCTGCCCCACTCCTTCACCACCGCATCACACAGGTCATCACCCCGCAGCCACGCGTTGTGCACCGACCACCGCACCCGCAGCACCGGATCTACCGGCCCGACCTCCAGCAGCTGACGCAGCCGCTGCCCTAGCAGTCCATCCTGCGCCGTCTCCTCTGACCGGCACGCCGCCAGTACCCCCACCCACAACCGCTCCGCCGGCTGGAGCTGCTGCAGCACCTCCGCCGCCACCGCCGCGGCCGGCAACGCCTCACCCGAGAAACACGTATCGAAGATCAGCAAAAGCTGACCGGCGCCCGACACCGCGCAGTACGCCGTCACATCCCGCGCCGCCACCCCCGCCGCCGCGCTCGAACCACTATCTCGCGCCAGCAGCCGCAGGTCCGCCGGCGACCCCAACGCATGACCACTCCACATGAGCAGCAGCCCGCCGCCGTCAGCCACCGCCCCCTCGATCGCCCGCAGGCGTTGCCGCGCCGTGGCCTCGTCCGGGTTGACCACGACCTCGCCAACGAAGTCGCCCCCCAGCAGGCCGCGCACCGCCTCCACATCATGTACCGACCACGGCAACTGCTTGTGCCGGTCGTACTCGCCCACCCCGACACCGAGGAACAGCCCCATCGGTCCGCCTCCACCCCAACTAGCGTGCGACCCGTCCGCTGCCAGGCCCCGGTCCCGCACCGGCCAGAACTGCTGCCGACGGCGTCGACGAGGGACCAAATCGAACCGAACCTATCGACAAAGTCATCCACTCGGAACGGACCACCGGTCCGCCCGCACACCCCGACCCACTCCTACAGTTCGACAATCGGACCGAACCTGGCGGACGGAGTGGTGCCGGCCGTCGCCGAACGGCCGACGGATTCCGCTTTACGCCCATTCAAGCCGATCGTTGGGCTTTACTGTGCCCTTGCGTTGTGTGGTCGCGCACATAGCAGGTATTCCGATGCATGCACACCCGGAATCCGCTTGGCGCTGGCCTCATGTGGCCGACGGGGGTCCTTTCTGGATGGTCGAGAGCGAGGGATCCTCGCCGCGAACTGCAGAACTCTGGGCAACCAGGTTAGCCAGCCGCAGCAGTGCTGCTGCCTGACCCGGCGCGCTCACGCCCGCTCGGTGCGGTCCGGCGACGCCTGCTCGGATACGGCGGAGCGCTCGGCGGTTTCGCGGATCCGCTGCACCGTCTGCTGCATCTCGGCCCGCAGTTCGGCGCGCGGTCCGGAGCATTTCATCCCGCTCCGGCCGAGGACGACGACGATCAGACCCGGATCACCGTCACCCAGCTCGGATGCGTGGTCACGAATGCGTCTACGGTGTCGGCTCGGATGTCGGCGAACAGTTGGGCGGAGTCCTTCGGCAATCCCTCGCTGGGCTGGCCGTCCTTGATTACGGTCTGAAATTCGGGTGCACCTATCCCGACGATGTCCTTGGCCTTGCTGTCCTTCAGTCGCAGGTAGAGCTGCGGCAGTGTGACGCCGACAAGGTTGACGGTCAGCCCGTCGATCCGGGTCAGCTTGTTGATCTTTTCGAAATCCGTGATCAGGTTCAGCGTGGTGACCTTGGCTGCGAGCGCGGCGAGGAAGCGCTGCGCGTTGCGATCCCGGTCGTACGCGCCGAGCGGCTGATCCCGGCGCTGGCGGAGCAGGTCCGCTGCCGCGGCACCGTCGATCGTCTGGCATCCGGTGGGGTAGACACGCCCGGTGTGGATGGACGTGACCTGGTGTTCCAGGCAGATACGGACACCACCGACGGAGTCGGTGATCTTCTCGACGGCGGCGAGGCGTACGACGACCGCGCCGTCGAGCGGCACTCCCGTCAGGTTCTCGACCGTTTTCGTGGCCAGATCCACCCCGCCGTACTGGTACGCGCTATTGATCTTCTCGGAGCCGTGCCCGGGTACGTCGGTGACCACGTCCCGCTCGATCGAGATCAGGTCGACCCGTGTACCGCTGGCCGGGACGTGCACAATCATGATCGTGTCAGATCGGCCTGATTCGTAGGAATCGATGCCGAGCAGCAGCAGGTTCAATGGGCGGGCGGGCGTGACGCCGTCCGCCACGCGCTGGGAGGTGGGGCCGATGTTCCGTTCCAGGCCCACCCCCAGCCACACCGCCGTGGGTACGCCGATAACCAGCGCGATCAGCCCCGCGAGGCCGCTCGTCAGCATTGTGGAGCGGCGTTTGCGGCGGCGTATCACCTCCGCGTCGATGTCTCGGCGCAGTCGCTCGATGTCGATTCGCTCCAGTTCCGGGCGAGCGAACGCGGCCCGGAGGTCGTCGTCGTTCACCGTGCTCCTTCCGCAATGAGATCCCGGCCGCTCAGACGGGACCGGAGGGTGGACAGCGCGCGGGAGATGTAGCCCCGCGCCGTGCCGACGGTGCAGCCGAGCGCCTCGGCGATCTCCGCGTCCGGCATGTCCTCGTAGTAGCGCAGCACCACGGCGGCCCGCTGCTGACGGGGCAGCCCTGCGAGGGCCGTCCACAGCAGGTCGCGATCCGCGGCGCCCTCGGCGATGTCGATCGACACGGGCACCGCCTCATCGGGTTCGCCACGTAGCAGCACGCGTCGCCACCAGGGACCGCGCTTCCAGTCGACGTATAGATTCGCCATCATCCGCTTGACGTAGCGCTCGGGCACATCGGCTCGGCAGACCTTCTTCCAGTGCAGCTGCGCCCGGACCATCGTCTCCTGCACCAGGTCCTCCGCCGTATGCCGATCTCCCGTCAACATCACGGCGTACCTGGCTAATGCCGCAAGCCGGGAGTTGACGAAGTCCTCGTACGTCACATCCACCTCCTGACTGTCAGACGTGTGGAGGCGGTTCCAACATTGCCCGCTGCATTGCCAGAATCCACGGCGTTGTGCATGTCCCAGAAGTCCGTTTCGGACGTTCCGCTGGCGACGCCGTCCAGTGACGTCGACAGACCTACGATCACCTTGCTCATCTCGGTTCTCCTTGAGGGTGTCAGTGCGGTGTGCTGATCAGTGCGCCGGCGAGCTGTGCCGCCCGCAACAGGTCGGGGTCGGGTCGCCGCTCGTACGCCTCGACGGCGGTATCGGTGAACTTGAGAACGTGCTCATCGCCGTGTCCCGCGGCGCGGTCGAGCACCGCGCTCGCGGTGCCCGGGTCGCCGCCCGCGACGTCGACGCCCTCGGCCGGTGCGTACATCGCCACGATGGCCGCGACGGCGGACCACGATGTGGCATAGCTGGCCGCCCACAGGTCCCGCGGTAGCACCGGCAGTATGTGGGCGACGGCGTTGGGGGCGGTCGCGGTGTGCACCAGCAGGACAGGCGCGGCCGGTCCGTAGGAGAGGTACGCGCGGGTGGCCGCATCGACCAGGCTGGTCAGCTGCCGCATCGGGTCGTCACCCGCCGGTCTCGGCGGCAGTTCGCCGAGCCGGCCGATGCGATGCGCGATGAGGCCGGACTGGTCCGCGAGGCGCGGGACGTGGTCGAGCGCCGTACGCGGGTCGGTGGCGACCTCGTGGCGGCTCACCGGCAGCGGGCGGTAGCGCGCGGCCCAGAACGCCAGCCCATTGGCGAGCTCGTTGAGCGCAGGTTCGCTGTCGCCGGTCCGTAACGTCCGCACCGCGTGCCCCACGCGGATGACGCCGTGCGTCGAGCCGGCCACCATGCCGGGCAACAACCGCGGCCACCACTGCGTGAGCACGTCGGTCCATCGACGATCGCGCAGCTCGCTGGCGAACAAGCCGGTCCAGGCGGGCAGCCGACGGTGATCACCGAGTGCTTCCCGCCAATCCGCGATCGGGTCACCGGCCGGCGGACGCTCGTCGAGGCGACGTTCGTACCGGTCGAGCCAGTGGTCGATGTTGATGTCCAGGCCGCGCCGTACGATGACCTCGGCGGCCATCGGAGCGTGGTTGGTCATGCCGTGGTTGCCCTCTTCGTCCCCGCCGTACTCGGGTCCGTAGCGGTGCACCCGGTCGTACGCTTCGTGAATTCCTGTTGTCATACAGAGAGCGTCGCGGCCGGACGCGGGGTGGTCGACGATTAGGCTGTGGCCTAATCTACGGTCGTGATCCGGTTGCATCTCAGCTCCGCCGATACGCGTCGGATCAGGTTCGCCTCGTCGCCGTTGTGGGAGGCGGTGACGAGCCTGCGCACCCTGACCGACACGTCGCGCCGCTGGCACCTGCACCAGCCCTGGCGGGAACACGTGCGCAGCCGGCTTGGCGGCGTGGATCTCGGGCTGTTGACCGCCCTCGTCCGTCCGGCCGGCTACCTGCCGGACTTCCTCGTCCCGGCGCCCGCTCGGCGCAACGTCGCCTTCCCCACGGCGCTGACCGGACTCGCGGACGTCGACCCGGTGCAGGTGGCAAGCGAGCTGATCCACCTGGCCGGCCACCCGGTCGCTCAACGCGGGCCGGGACGCGACGCACGGGTCGCGCTGCTACACAAGCTCGCGGACGATCCCGAGGCCGCTCTGACGGGCATCGCGCAGGCGTTGGATGCCTACTGGCAGGTGGCGGTGGCACCGTTCTGGGTACGGCTGCACGCCCTGCTGCAGGACGACATCGCGTACCGGCTCGAGCAGCTCGCGGACGGCGGCGTTGACGCGCTGCTGCGAAGCCTCCATCCGTCTGTGCGTTTCGACGACATGACGCTGCACATCGAGAAGTACTACGACGGTGACGCGTCCGCCGACGGTCGCGGCGTACTGCTCGTGCCGTGCGCGTTCGCGTGGCCAGATGTAATGGTTCGCACCGCGCAGCCATATCCGGTGACCGTCTCGTACTCACCCCGTGGTGTCGGCCGGCTCTGGGAACACCATCCGTCGTCGCGCCACGCCGCCCTGGCCGAGGTAATCGGGCGTACCAGAGCCGACCTGCTACGACTGCTGGACCTGCCGATGGCCACGTCACAGCTCGCGACGCAGCTCGCGCTCAGCGCACCTACGCTGAACGCGCACCTCAAGGCGCTGCACGCCGCCGGTATCGTCACCGCCCGCCGCGACGGGCGCTTCGTGCTCTACAGCCGCGCCCCGGTCGCGGACCTCCTACTCGAAGCCGAATGAGCCGGGCGCCAGGCGGCGCCTCTTGACAGGACCGACCGCGACATGGGAATCGCCGGCATGCCGCCCGATCGGCCGGTGCGAACCGGACCCGCTGCCCGCCGACTTGGCACGTGAAAGTCTTTGGCGTGTCGGGTCGTTTGGACGCGACCGGATGCAGCGATCTGTACGCGGATGAGTCCGGACAAACGGCCACTTCAACAGCCGAGCAACCTTGGAGCAATCCGAATCCACAATGGACAGTTAGATCGCATGTTTCCGCAGGTAAATCGCTGAATCCAGCGCACGCTCATGCGATCCCGGCGAGCCCTCCACCGCCCATGTCCGATCCGCGAACCAGCGGCCGGCCTCGAGCATCCGGCTGACGGCTGTCGAGCACGAACTGCAGACCCCACTGCTCGGGCGGGGCGTCAACGAACCGAGCCGGATGTGGTTCGTCGTCGTGCCGCTGCCCCTGACCCCCAGACGGCGGGGAGCCGTCCGCTGAATCTCCGGTGTGACATGTCGGGCGATGTCGACGGGCTAGCTCACCCTGTTGACCATGAGCGTTGTCGCTAGTGTTCTCGCCGCTCTGGCGCCCGTGTTGCCGCAGCTGGTCACCGGCGTGTGCACCGTCACCGCAGGCCTCGGCGGTGTCGTGCTGACTCAGCGGTACAACGAGCGGCAACGGACCCGTGAGCGCGCTTCGGCGGCCAACACGAAGGGCGAAGAGGCGACGCCGGAACTGTCCGAGGCGGCGAGCGAGCTGCACCTGGCCCTGATGATGTACCAGCCCGTGCATAACCCGTGGCAGCCGCGGCTGGTGGTGTTGGGATCGGCTGTCCTGGAGTTCATGGCCGCGAAGGAGAGTGGCGGTCTGATGCTCGGCATGTCCCGCGCCGGCCGGATCGCCGTCGAGGCGAACCAGCGCGATGTCGCCGCCGCGGAGGCGCTGCAGGCGCCGCTGCAGCGCGTCATGGCGGCAGCCTCACGCTGTGGCTTGCTCCGGTTCGGAGCAAGCCACAGCGAGCGTCTGCCGATCTACCGCAGCGTCAGCCGCTGGGGCGTGCCGGCCGTACTGATCTGTAGCGGACCCGGTCGGTCAAGGCTGCTGCTCTGGGCGGACGTAGCCGTTCCGGGCTCCAATTCGAATGTGCCGGACACGTCGATGACGACGTCGACCTTCCATGCCGCGTTGAACATGTTGAACTTGTTGCCCGGGCCGACGTTCACGAAAGCCGCATTGGGCCGGACCTCGTGCGGGGTTAGGTTCAGGTTGCTCACCGTCGGTTGGCTCTTGCCCGTCGCCCACAGGCTCAGGTACGTCGAGTTCGCCGGGTCGACCCCGGTCACGTTGCTCACGAGTGCATACGTGTTGTCACCGGCAACCGTTGCCGGGGCGGCGACCGTCTTGGTGCCGGCACCGGTGAACGTGCTCGCACCCAGCCCGTCCCGCGTGTCGACGATCCGCGTCGGGGTCAACGGATGGAACCGCAGGCCGTTCGGGATCTCGAGGGTCGGCTGACCGTCATCGTAGAAACCGAAGATGTCCACGACGATGTGCGTGCTGCCACCGGACAGGTTGGCGACACCGATCGACATGTAGCCGCCGCACTCCGAACACCACGTGGTCGGCACGATCGCGAAGTTCGGCACCACCGAACCCTTCGTGAAGTTCAGCGTCGACGCGGTCGGTGGCGAACCAACGCCGTTCCATGCCGTCACATACCCGCCCATGGTCGGGTTGACCGCGGTGATGTTCACGGCGAGGGCTTGGATTTTGAAGTTGTCCTTCGAGGTGTAGTTGAACGGGATCCGCACGTATTCGAACGGAGCCAGCGGTCCGCCGAACGCCGGGTCACGACTGTCGAGCAGTCGCACCGGCTGGGTCGGGTAGTACTGCCCGCCCGACGCTTGAACCTGGGGGTGGGTGTCGTCGTAAGCGTTGTAGTAGCCCAGCACGTCGGCGATGACATGGACATTGCCGGCGGCATTGAAGATGTCGACCTGACCGTTGGTGCCGACCGGCACGGTGACCGAGTTGGCGCCCGTCCACCCCGCTGGGAAGTTCAGACTCGACGCCGTCGGGCGGGTGACACCGGCCGGGTAGACGGTGAGGTAACCCGCCGAGGTCGGAGCGGTCACGGTCACGTTCAACACGACCGCCGAGATCTTGCTCGATGGCACGCCACCGCGCCCGGTCACCTGCAGATGTAGCGTCTGGCCGCCGCCGAGCGGCGCCTTCGGCGCGCCGTTGCCCTCCCGGGTGTCGAGCAAACGGACCGGGTCCATGGGTCTGTACGTGCCCTCGGCGCCGAGGTGCCCGGTCATGCCCAGGCCGATCTGGCGCTTCCCGAACGTGGTGTTGTCTAGCACCTGGAGAAACGCCGGCTGGGCACCGGCTGCGACCGACTGGCCCTTGACGCTGATCGTGCAGCTTTGCCCGTACACCAGCATGGTACCGGTGCAGGTGTTGGCGCTGATCGTGTATGCGGCCGGCATCGCTCCGCCGATTGAGGCGGCGCCGAGCTCGAGGGCCGAACTGCCCGTAGACGTGATCGTCACCGTCTGAACCTGGGAGCTGTGCCCCAGGTCGACCGTGTCGAAGTTGAGGTAGTTGGGCGACTGGGCGCCGCCCACATAGGCCTTGTCCGAGTGCCAGCGGATCTCGCCGTACGATTCGGACTCGCCACTCGATCCGTGACAGGCCTCGTAGTAGCTGGCCGCGAACGATGTGACGTCCTGCGTCGCCGGGTCGCGGGTCAAGGCGTAGACGGTCAGCAAGCCGGTCGAATCGGTGCATTGTACGGCGAAATCGCTCACCGCCATCGCGTAGTGCGTCGCGTCGCCCCGCAGGGTGGTGGGAAACGAGCCGATGCCGAATGTCTGCCCGGCCGGCGCGGACATCGAGACTTGGAAGCTGTGCTGGCCGGACTGGTCGGCCCCGAACCAAAAGGCATCGAAGCCATCGATTGGATTGTACCTGTGCAGGCCGAAGGTGGCGTTGCTGGGATCGAGACTGGAGTTCCAGCGCCCGCCGATGGTGAAGGCGTCGTACGGGGCGGTTGGCCCAGCCGCGTTGGCCACAGCGGGCAAAGCCGTCACGGCGAGGGCTACCGTCCCGAGCAGTACACCAAACTTGCGCAGAAGGCGCATTTGACTCCCCGTTTGGTCGTTCATATTGCAACAACGGGCAGACCGTAATGATCTTCCTGCCTCGATGCAATCGGCCATTCGGGGCCGATAGATGTTTGCCGACCGCGCGATGCGTCTGCGGCGACGCGGCAACGGGCGCTGTTGCATTTGCCGATCAGAGGACGCGTTGGGGTGAGGGTGGCCGGTCTTTCAGATGGCGGTGGCGAGCTCGTTGAACGCTGCGGCGACACGGAGTCCGTGCGGGGCGTCGGGGCCGAGTTCGTAGCGTCCGCGGCGAAGGTTCTGCATGAACGCGTGTCCGCGACGATTGCCTGCGCGGTCCGGTTGGTCCGTAGCCCGCGCATCCGTCTGAGCCGCTGTTTCAGCCCGCTGTGGTCCGCTTCTACCCGGTTGTTGGCATGCCGTTCGACGTGGTGCCATGCCGACGGAACCACCTCGTCGAGCACGGCCGGGTACACCGGCGCCGCGTCGGTGATCGGCTGGGCTACACCCGGACGGGCACAGACGGACCGCCACTTAAACAGCCGAGCAACCTTGGAGCAATCCAAATCCACAATGGACAGTCGGATTCCACGTTTACGCAGGTAAATCGCGGTGCCATGGGGCCCGTAATTGCGATTCCCGACGATTAAAAGTCCACTGCTCTGCCATTGAGCTAGCAGCCCGAGGGTTATAGGGTACCGGGCCAGTCGCAGATGCCCGCAACGACTTTCCCATCACCGACGTTTGCCCAGCTCAGACGTCATGCCATGGCGCCTGGTCCCGGTCCGAGGATCTTGCGGGTCAGGCCGCCGGGTGGTCCATGAGGCTCGTTGCTCAACTCTCGAGCAACCGGCGAGCAACCACGAAGCGGACGACCGTAGCCCGGTGAACTTGCCCGTCGCGCACAGCGATCGTCGGTCAGTGCGCGATCTGGCCGCTCGGGCACCGGCGTCGATGGCGTGCATGGCCATGCACTGCGCCAGTGGGTGGCTTACGTTAGGGTCCGTACGATCTGGCGCGGGCGTCGTTTCGCAGCGTCAGATGCGCGTTCGAGGCATGGGCCGAGAGGGTGAGTTGGCATGGCGAGGCGCATCGTTCGGGAGCTCGTCGATGACCTCGACGGCACGCCCGCTGCGGAGACGGTCCGGTTCGGTGTCGACGGGGTGTTGTACGAGATCGACTTGTCCGCCGCCAATGCCGCTCGGCTGCGCGAGGAGCTCGCCGGTTTCATTCGAGCGGGGCGGCGGAGCCGTCAAGGGGCGGCGGTGCCATTCGTGAGAGATTCCGTTCGGGGCGGCGGCCGGCCAGGCGGTGACCGTGACCAGAATCGTGCGATTCGGGAGTGGGCGGCCGCACAAGGCTTGCAGGTGTCGATGCTGGGCCGGCTCAAGCAGGAAATTATTGATCAGTACCGGGCCGCCAACGGCCGGTAGGTACAGCTGGCCTCCACAGTCGTCGGCGTGGTCGAGCGCGCACAACGTTCCGCTCAAGGCCGGCCAGCGGGTCGACGAGCTCCCCCGGCACGTCGGGCCGACAGAAAGCCTGTGAGCTGCGGGAACGCCGTCAAGGGCCAGCGCGCGATGTTTGCGGCATGAGCGTGCCGCTGATCAAGGCTTGCCGCTGCATCAAAGCCGTCGTCCGGCCGTACTGAGGGGTGAAGGTCCGGGCGAAGGCTGAAAGGGACGTTCCGCGTGCTGACAGTGCAGTGAGGTTCGATCCGGCCTGATTGTGATGTGGTCGAGCCGGACAGCGGTGGCGGCGGGCGTGCATAAGGGGCATCGTCGTGGTTATGCGATCTTCTCACCGCGTGCGGGTGGCGGCGCTGCTCGTCGGCCTTGGTTTCGGGTTGACGGCGTGCGGCGGGAACTCCGCGCCGCAGGCCTCGTGGTCGGGGGCGCCGTCGCCGGGCCAGCAGCCGGCCGGGGGCGCGTCGCCTTCGGTGTCGCCGGCGCCGAGCGGTAAGCCGGTGCACGTGCGTCTGTACGAGAAGGACGGGGCGACGTACGGCGTGGGCATGCCGATCATCGCGTACCTGTCGGCGTCGATCACCAGCGCCAAGGACTTCGACGCGGCGACCCAGGTCACCGTCAACGGGGCGCCGGCCCAGGGCGCGTGGTACTTCCAGAAGTCCGCGATCTACGCCGGCTACCCGATCGAGGCACACTACCGCCCGGCCGAGTTCTGGCCGGCGCACGCCGAGGTCGCCATGAACCTCGACACGAAGGGCAAGTCGGGCGGGGCCGGGCTGGTGTACGACAACAGCCTGACCCTCGACATGAAGACCGGGCCGGCGAACGTCGGCAAGGTCGACGGCAAGACCCTGCGGATGGTCGTGACCTCCGACGGCAAGCAGGTCTTCGACTTCCCGGTGTCGCTGGGCAAGGCGAGTACCCCCACGTTCAACGGCACCAAGGTCGTCATGGAGAAGAAGGCGGTCGAACGCATGGTCGGCGACGGCTATGACGAGCAGGTGCCGTGGTCGGTACGGGTCACCAACTCCGGCGAGTACGTCCACTCGGCCAGCTGGAACGGCGGCAACATCGGCCAGCGCAGCACCTCCCACGGCTGCACCAACCTGACCGAGGCAAACGCCAAGGCGTACTTCGACTTCGCCCAGGTCGGTGACCCGATTACCTACACCAACACCGGAGGCCCGACGATGCCGACCTGGGACGGGTACGGCGACTGGAACGTGCCCTGGAACACCTGGCAGGCGGGCGGCGCGGTGCCGGCCAACTGACGCACCTACGGGCGAACGTCGACATCGCAACCCGCAGACGGCCGCGACGCCTTCCAGCACGCGTGTCGCGGCAGATCCGCGCATCGGGCCTCTGCAAGCGATGGGCACTGGACGGCGCGACCTCATGACGGCGTCTTGTTTCCGGGCGCCCGGCGGTACTCAGGCCGATCGAAGGCAGAAGGGGTGCCCGGCCGGGCTGGTGTAGACCCGGCCGCCTTTCTGCGCGGCGGGGTCGACGTCGTCGGTGGGCTCCAGCCGGCGTGCACCGGCTTCGAGAGCCAGCCTGTCCGCGGCCGCGAGGTCGTCCGTCGTCAGGTCGACATGCATTTGCTGGGCGTTGCCCTGCGGCCACTGCGGGGGGACGTGTCCCGGAGCCAGTTGGATCACGAATGCGGGGAACCCGTCGGTGCGCAGGAAATGGTGGGTTGGGGTCTTCGCGATCGAGCCGCCCAGCAACTGGTGCCAGAACGCGCTCTCGGCTTCCAGTTCGCCGGCGTCGATGATCACGGCGCTGAGGTTGATGTTCATGCTCGTTCTCTTCCTGCCTGCTCGGTTTGGGGCTCAGACCACCGGGATGATGCCGCCGTCGACGCGGAACTCGGCTCCCGTGAGCCACTTCGCGCGCTTGGAGGCGAGGAACGCGATCATCTCCGCTACGTCCTCGGGATCGCCTGGCCGGCCCATCGGCACGTTCAGGTGATCCACGATCTGCTGCGTGACGTTCTCCACGCCGGTGCCCTGCTGATCGGCGATCCGCTGCAGGTGCTCGGCGGCGCCTTCGGTGACGACGAAGCCCGGGAGGACGCACACGACCCGCACTCCGTGCCGTCCCACCTCGGTCGCCAGTTCGCGGCTGTACGCGTTGAGGGCCGCCTTCGCCGCGGCATAGGACGATTCGGTGCGCTGCGGCAACCGGCTCGCGATCGACGAGACGTGCACGACGACGCCGGAGCCCCGCTCGACCATTCCCGGGACCAGAGCCCGGTCGAGCCGGACGGCGCTGAGCAGGTTCATCGCCAGGTCCGCATGCCACGACTCGTCGGATCGCTGCAAAGTCGGCGCCGGGGCGCTCGCGGCGCCCGCGTTGTTGACCAGCACATCCACCCCGCCGACGCTGTCGATGACCCGCCGGCCGAGATCCGCGACTCCCTGCTCGGTCGCGAGGTCCGCCGGGATGAAGGTGGCCGGCAGATCTGCCGGAGGTGCGCTGCGTGAGGCGGTCAGCACCGTCGCGCCGGTTGCGGCGAAGCGGCGGGCGGTCGCCTCGCCGAGGCCTCGGCTGCCGCCGGTGACCAGCACGCGAAGGCCGCTGAGGCCGTCTGCGGGGAATGTCATGAGGCAACCCGTCCAGTAAGGTGAGTCCGACTCCGGAAACGTAGCATAAACGGAGTCGGACTCACGTTATGGAGGTAGTGTTGTCGTCGTCACGTCCGTTGCGTGCTGATGCGCGACGTAACCGCGAGTCGCTCCTGGCTGCAGCGCGGGAGGCGTTCCTCGACGGTGAGGCCGACGCTGGAGTGGAAGAGATCGCCCGGCGAGCCGGCGTGGCGGTCGGAACGCTCTATCGCCACTTCGAGACCCGCGAAGCCCTGGTCGAGGAGGTCTATCGCCGGGAGGTCGACGAGCTGTGCGCCGCCCCCGCGGACCTGCTCGACCGGCACGCCCCGGACGAGGCCCTGCGACGCTTCCTGCTGCTGCTCGTGGAGCACGCAGCCGTGGGCAAAGGGATGGCCGTCGCACTGGAGAGCATCATGGCGACGGATTCACCGGTCTTCGACGACGCCCGCACGCAGATGGCACACGCTCTCGATCAGCTGCTCACGGCGGGCGCGGCAGCAGGCACCATTCGTGGCGACGTCAGCGGACGCACCATGCTGCGCGCGCTGGGAGGCGTCTGCAGAATGCACGCCACGGACGGCTGGAAGCACGAAGCCGTGCGCATTACGGCGATCCTCTTCGACGGCCTGCGGTTCGGCGCGCCCAACGCAGGCTGAGTCGACGCACACCGTAGGACGAGGTGAGCATCCGTTCGTCGGCTCGCTCAGCCCCTGATCAGACATCCGCTTCTCGGCATCTCCGGGCGCCGCGCGGGGTGCTCAATCTAGGGCTGATACCTACGCGGAGTGACCGCGTGCGGTCAGGTTGGCGTGCACGGACGGCGGCATGAGCGGAAGCCAAGGTCGCCGCGGGTGCATGTATTGAAGCGCCCCGAGTTTCTGGAGGCGGCGATCAGTGGGTTGGGCCGGATCGGCCGCCGTCACGAGATCGCGTTCGCCGGCGGGACGCACTGCTGTGGCGCTCAACATCAACGGCGTCCAGCCCACGACGGGCACGTACCTGAGCGTGTGGCCGGCCGACGCGGCCCGCCCGACGTCCAGCACGCCCCACATAGGTCCGTGACTCCGTGCGGCGCCCTCTTCGCTTTCGAGGAGGGCGCCGCACGGTAGAGATGTCCTCAATGGACTGGTCAACGAATACTCCTAGGCGGCAAAGCGAGAGTGGCCTGTCGGGCTCTCCGTGTCGGCTGACATTGACGTCGCGCGGTGCAGGTCGCAAGATTCAGGCGGCTGCTCATGCGCGGGACGCGCGGCGGCCGCACATTCGGCTCAAGCGGGGGTTTCACCAGAATGCGTTCACCTCGCATCACTGCAATCGCCCTGTCCATGCTCGCGGTGACAGGGAGTTTCGTTGCTCTTCAGCCCCTCACCGCGTACGCCACGGAGCCGGGGACCGATGGTCTGCTGGCGACGTCATCGAACGCCGGCACATACATGGGCAACGCCGACGGAACGGGACAGCACGTGCCGGCTCCGTTGTCCTCGGCGCGATACACGACCTGGTCGTCCGACGGCAGCCGCATCGCCTGGCAGAATTACCCGGAACCGCCGGTCTCGTGGTCAGCGACCCGGACGGCACCAACCAGGTGTGGATCCCGGACACCGCCTTCTCAGAGAGTCCCACGTGGTACGACTCGAACACCAAGCTGGTGTTCGCTGACTACTCGAGCAACACCACCAGCGATACACAGCTTTACGTCGCGTCGGTGCTCGGCTCGAGGTCAAGGACCCCGCTGTTCGCAACGGACACGGGATGCTCTGACGCTCATCCGCTCGCTCACGGAAACTTGATCGCATTCACGCGCTTGTGCACCTCGGGTCTGGCTCTACGACAAGACGACCGGTACGGCGCACAAGGTGCTCGACAACGCATCCGACGGGGACATTTCGCCGGACGGCACCAAGATCGTCTTCAGTCGACCTACGTCCACGTACGGGGAGGATCTGTTCGAGTCTGCGATCGACGGCTCCGGAGTCACTCAGCTCACCACCACGGGAGCCACACAGAACAAGCGCCATGAGCAACCGGTGTGGTCCCCGTCGGGCACTCGCATCGCGTACTACAGCATCGGCTGGTCCAACAGCACGGAGATCTTCGATATGGCAGCCAAGACCGAGACGGTCTGGCTCGCCTCGAGCTGGGGCTTTCCCTCCTGGCAGCCCATCAACCCCTCGGCGCCGAAGCCGCCTACGCGGCTGGATGATCGCGACACCTATTACCCGATGTCGCCGTACCGCATCATGGACACCCGCTCCGGTCAGGGCGCGCCGAAGGGTGCGGTTGGCAACGGCGGCACGGTGAGCCTGCAGGTGACCGGTGCGGGTGGTGTGCCCACCGACGCCTCGACGGTGGTGCTGAATGTGACGGTCACCGAGCCCACCGGCCCGGGATTTGTCACGGTCTACCCGACCGGTGTGGCCCGGCCGACGGCCTCGTCGCTCAACTACGCGAAGGGCTGGACCGGGGCCAACTCGGTCACCGTGAAGGTCGGCGCGAACGGCAAGGTGGATCTGTACAACGCAGGCGGTCCGGCGCACCTGATCGCGGATGTCTTCGGCTACTACACGCAGGGCCATTGCTGCTCGGTCTACTCGGGCGGGCAGTATCACCCGTTGGCTCAGCCGGTCCGGCTGACCGACACCCGGGATTGGGGGATCGGCCGGGTCCCGGCCGGGAACTACATCAACTCCGTCGCGTCCTGGGACAGCAGCATCGATCCGCACGTGCGTGCGTTCGCGGTCAACGTCACGGCCACCGACCCGACCGGGGGCGGTTACCTGACGGCCTGGAACGGGTACACGGGCGGCCTGCCCAACACGTCGACACTGAACTACACGGCGAACGCCACCGTGCCGAACTTCGCGGTGGTCCCGACCACGCCGTGCAACAACTGCGGCAGTGCCAGCGGGCTGCCGTCGATCGGCGTCTACACCAGCACCAACGCGCACATCATCGTCGACATCGTCGGGTTCTACGACGACGGTACGCTGCCCGGCGGGCTGCGGTTCACGCCGATCGTGCCGACCCGGATCGTGGACACCCGCAGCGCTGATGGCTGGCCGTCGCGGCTCGGGCCGGGCGCCACGGCATCGATCAAGCCACCGGCCTTGATTGCGACCGTCGACACGTGGGCGCTGGCGACGAATGTGACCGCGGTGCAGCCGACCTCGGCCACGTACCTGACGGTCTGGCCGTCCGGAGCGGCAAGGCCGGGCACGTCCAACCTGAACCCGACGGCCGGATCGGTCGTGCCGAACGCGGTGCAGACCATGATCGGCGCGGACGACAAGTTCAACATCTTCAACGCCGGCGGCTACTGCGACGTGGTCGTCGACGTGGTCGGAACCTTCTATCAGTACCCGCCTTCGGCGTCGGCGTCGGCGGCGGCCAGCAGCCAGTTGGCCCCCGCACCGGTGACGCCCGCGCAGCCGCCGATGCAGTTCAAAAGGCCCTAGCACGGCGAATCCGGTAACGCGTCTGATGTCTCGCGCCGCGGACGCGTTACCGGGTTCAGACCTGCTTGCGCTGAAGCTGCTCACGCCCGCTGACCCGATCGGACCGGACCTCTCAGAGCTAGGCGACTGCCGCTAGTTGGTATGTCATGCGAAGCAGCACTCCGGTCATCGACCTGGCAAGACGGCTGAACGCCTCGCCCGCACCGCCGCTGGCTGGCCGGGCTGCGCGACGACCCGTCGAGGACGACGAGGTCCGGCACGCGGCGGCGCAGCGCATCGCCTGACCTTACTGGGCCCGCCGCGCACCGGGTTATCTCGGTGGTAACGCGGTGGCGCAAGGCTCGGGTGGCCGGCACCGGCCGGATCTGACACCGCCCCGTAGACGGTAGGACTGGAGCGTTCGGCCTGGCGGGGCCGGCGCCTCGGTGTGTCAGGCTGCTGCGAGGGCGAGTGTGAGGCAGAAGCCGAGCAGTGCGGTTCCTTGGAGGGCCGCGCGCAGGTTGATGATCGAGTCCCACCGTTCCTGGAGCTGGCGTGCGCCGGGCGGTACCCGGCCGGCCTCGGCTGCCTCGATGAAGGCCTTGTTGATCGGGAGCGAGATCCGGTTGAACAGGACCAGCCAGACCAGCAGCAGGAGCAGTGCGATCCCCGCGGCGACGCCGGCGGCCGGGCGGCCGGTGAGGAAAGCGGTGAGCGCGGTTGCGGCGCCGGCGACCACGCTGAGGATGCCGGGCAGGGGCATGCGGGCGTTGCCGTAGCGGTGGGACAGGCCCACGACGCGGGTCATGGTGGCGTCGTCGAGCGCGGCGTACGTCGGGCGCATGACCAGCGCGCCGAGCGTGTCGGTGCCGAAGATGACGGCCGTGGCCAGCGCGGCGGCGGTGGCGAGGACGTCGAGGAGCACGGTCATAATCCCTCCCGGAATCTAGCGATGCTAGGAATCTAGCACTGCTAGGATCGGGATGTGAAGGCCCCAACGAAGGCGCAACTGGCCCGTGCCGGCCGGCGGGATCGGATCGTCGACGCGGCGCGGGAGATTGCCGAGGTGCACGGGTGGCCGGCGGTGACCGTGCGACGGCTTGCCGACACGATCGGCTTCAGCCAGCCGGTTCTGTACAGCCATTTCCCCGACGGCCGCGACGGCATCATTCGGGCGGTGGCACTGGCCGGCTTCGCCCGGCTCGCCGAGCGTTTGACGTCGGCGGGCGATCTGGGCGGGCTATGCGCGGCGTACCTCGACTTCGCCCGCTCGCAGCCGGCGACGTACGAGGCGATGTTCTCGATGCCGACCGACCTGGAGTTCGCTCGGCCGACCACGCCCGAGCCGCTGCGTGCCGGGTTCGGCCCGCTGCTGTCCACCATGGGCGACGAGACTGGGGCGGAGGTCTTGTGGAGCGCGCTGCACGGCCTGGCTGACCTGTCCCGGCACGGCCGGCTGCGGCCCGACCACGAGACGGCCCGTGTCGAAATGCTGATCGGCCTGCTCGGGCGCGGACAGCCGGGGTCCGCGTGCAGTGGAACCCCGTAAGATCTGGCCCGTGGGGTGGGAGGCACTCGGGCAGTGGGGTGACGACGTCGCTCGCATCGAACCGCTCGCCGGCGGAGTCGCCAACGACGTGTGGAGCGTGCGGGTCAACGGGCACCTCGCGGTCGGTCGTCTCGGTGTCAGGAGCGATGCTGATCTGGCGTGGGAGACCGCGCTCCTGCAACACCTCGACCGTGAAGGTCTGACCGTGCCGGTGCCGATCCCGACGACGGACGGCCGGCTGTTCGCCGACGGTCTGGTGGTGATGACCTACATGGATGGCGGACCGCCCGAGACGCAGGCCGACTGGCGTCGCGTGGCCGGCACGCTCCGCGAGCTGCATCGGTTGACGCAGGGCTGGCCGCAGCGCCCAGGTTGGCGATCGTCGACCGACCTCCTGCACGCCGAGACCGGGACGAGGATCGACCTCGGCGCGATGCCCGCTGAGGGTGTTGCTCGATGCCGGGCAGCGTGGGCGCGGCTCGCCGGACGTCAGACATGCGTCGTGCACGGCAACCCCAACAACCCCGGCAACGTGCGCATGACCGCCAATCAGGTCGCGCTGATCGACTGGGACGAGTCGCACGTCGACGTCCCCGTCCTCGACCTCGTGCTGCCCGACAACGCCGCCGGTCTCGACGACGGCGCGTACGACATCGCCGCGCAAGCGTCGGCCGCATGGGAAGCCGCCGTCTGCTGGGGCGACGAGTACGCAGTCAAGCGGCTCGCCGAAGTTCGAGCGGTCTGAGAACGCGTTCGAGGACAGGTGCATTCGACGAGCCGTGGGAACCGCTGGCCATCTGGGGCCTGCAGCAACTCGCAGCAGAACTCGGCGGCCCGCCTAGCCAGGCGCAGATCGCACGGCCCGGCGCACTCGGCGACGCGCTTTCCAGGGTCGGGGTGGAATCAGGCTGAATTGGCACCCACAGCCTGTGAAACCCCGGGCCGGGATCAGGACCTGGGCTCGGCCGATCGGGCTCTCTATATCGGCTGACATTGACGTCGCGCGGTGCAGGTCGCAAGATTCAGGCGGCTGCTCACGCGCGGGACGCGCGGCGGCCGCACATTCGCCTCAAGCGGGGGTTTCACCACAATGCGTTCACCTCGCATCACTGCAATCGCCCTGTCCATGCTCGCGGTGACAGGGAGTTTCGTTGCTCTTCAGCCCGCCACCGCGAACGCCACGGAGCCGGGGACCGATGGTCTCCTGGCGACGTCATCGGACTACGGCACGTACATCGGCAACGCCGACGGAACGGGACAGCACGTGCCGACTCCGTTGTCCTCGGCGCGATACACGACCTGGTCGTCCGACGGCAGCCGCATCGCCTGGCAGAATTACGCCGGAACCGCCGGTCTCGTGGTCAGCGACCCGGACGGCACCAGCCAGGTGCGGATCCCGAACACCACGTACTCAGAGGGTCCCACATGGTACGACTCGAACACCAAGCTGGTGTTCGCTGACTACCCGAGCGACAACATCGCCAGCCGTACACAGCTTTACGTCGCGTCGGTGCTCGGCACCGGGTCCAAGACCCCGCTGTTCGCAACTGACACGGGATGCGCTGACCATCATCCGCTCGCTCACGGAAACCTGATCGCATTCACGCACTCGTGCACGTCGTCGCCAAGTCAGGTCTGGCTCTACGACAAGACGACCGGTACTGCGCACAAGGTGCTCGACAACGCATCCGACGGGGACATCTCGCCGGACGGCACCAAGATCGTCTTCAGTCGAACGTCCACGTACGGGGACGATCTGTTCGAATCTGCGATCGACGGCTCCGGAGTCACCCAGCTCACCACCACGGGAGCCACGCAGAACAAGCACCATGGGGCTCCGGTGTGGTCTCCGTCGGGCACTCGCATCGCGTACTACAGCAACGGCGGGCCCAACGGTCAGGACACAGAGATCTTCGATATGGCAGCCAAGACCGAGACGGTCTGGCTCGCCTGGAGCTGGGGCTCGCCCTCCTGGCAGCCCATCAACCCCTCGGCGCCCAAGCCGCCCATGCCGCCCACTGATCGCGGCACCTACTATCCGATGTCGCCGTACCGCATCATGGACACCCGTTCCGGTCAGGGGGCGCCGAAGGGTGCGGTCGGCAACGGTGGCGTGGTGAGCCTGCAGGTCACCGGTGCGGGCGGGGTGCCCACGGACGCTTCGACGGTCGTGTTGAACGTGACCGTGACCGAGCCCACTGCCGGGGGGTACGTCACGGTGTACCCGACCGGTGTGGCTCGCCCGACGGCGTCTTCGCTCAACTACGCCAAGGGGTGGACCGGGGCGAACTCGGTGACGGTGAAGGTCGGCGCGAACGGCAAGGTGGATCTGTACAACGCGGGCGGCCCGACGCAGCTGATTGCGGATGTGTTCGGCTATTACACGCAGGGCCACGACTGCTGTTCGGGCTATATGGGCGGGCAGTATCACCCGTTGGCTCAGCCGGTCCGGTTGACCGATACCCGGGATTGGGGGATCGGTCGGGTCCCGGCCGGGTACTACATCAACTCTGTCGCGTCCTGGAATACCACGATCGATCCGCATGTGCGGGCGTTCGCGGTCAACGTGACGGCGACCCAGCCGACCGGGGGCGGGTATCTGACGGCTTGGAACGGTTATTCGGGGAGTTTGCCGAACACGTCGACGCTGAACTACACGCCGAACGCTACGGTGCCGAACTTTGCGGTGGTGCCGACCACGCCGTGCGGTGACTGTGGCAGTGCTACCGGGTTGCCGTCGATCGGTGTGTACACCAGCACCAACGCGCACATCATCGTCGACATCGTCGGCTACTACGACGACGGTTCGCTGCCGGGCGGGTTGCGGTTCACCCCGATTGTGCCGACCCGGATCGCGGACACCCGTAGCGGGCAGGGGTGGCCGTCGCGGCTCGGGCCGGGGGCTACGGCGTCGATTGCGGCACCGGGCTCTATCGCGAGCGTTGACACGTGGGCGTTGGCGACGAACGTGACCGCGGTGTTGCCGACCTCGGCCACGTATGTGACGGTGTGGCCGTCCGGGGCCGGGAGGCCGGGTACGTCCAACCTGAACCCGACGGCGGGCTCGATCGTGCCGAACGCGGTGCAGACCATGATCGGCGCGGACGACAAGTTCAACGTCTTCAACGCCGGCGGCTACTGCGACGTGGTCGTGGATGTCGTCGGAACCTTCTACCAGTACCCGTCTTCGACAGCGTCGGGCTGGAGTACCTCCGCGCCGGTGACCCCGACGGCGCAGTCACCGACACAGATCAAACGGCTCTAGCAAACGGGCGAGGTCTCCGGTAGGCAGCTACCGGAGACCTCGCCGTATGCCCGGTAGGGCGCTAGCTGTGGCTGCACTGGTACGACGGCCGGGCAATCGGGGGCTTGTTCGCGGCCGACGCGCTGCGAGCTATCACACCCGTCGGCAGCGGGTACGGGAAGTAGTCGAACCGTCCGGCCACGTCGACGACGACGTCAACGCTCGACCCGGCGTTGCTTTTTAGTCCGTAGGTTCAGGGTTCGAGTCCCTGGCGGCCCTCCACTTGACCAGCTGTTTCAGCCTGCCTGTCGGTCCGATGTGGACAGTGGATACTTGTCGGCTGCTCAGGGCGGGCCGGTCGGCCGGTTGCGGCGGCGGACCTTGTCCGCACCCCTTTGGCGGTGGCGAGGACGGGCCGGGCGGTGGCGCACACGTATCCGGAGTTGTCCCACCGCTTGTCGGCGGCGCGGCGGCGAGCTCACGGCGATGGTGGATACGCGCAACTGTCGCCTGGGCGACAGAAGATTCACTGCAACCTCTTGTTCCGCTGTGGCGTGTTGTCGGCGTACGGCCGGTTGGTCGGTCGCTGATGGGGAGGAAGGGCAGTGTGAGCACCTTGCTTGACGGGGGCAGCGTGGAGTGTCCGTCGGACAGCGGACCGCCTGCCGGCGCTGGGGGGTTCGATGAGTTTTATGCGGCGTACTTCCGGCCGCTGACGGTGCAGTTGTTTGCCTATACCGGTGATATGGCTGCGGCGCAGGATGTGGTGCAGGAGGCGTTCTGCCGGGCGTTGGCGCGGTGGAAGCGTGTCGCTGAGTTGGGTGATCCGGCGGGTTGGGTGCGTCGGGTTGCGTGGAATTTGGCGACCAGCCGGTGGCGGCGGGCTCGTACGGCGATGGCGTTCGCGCGTCGGCATCGTGAGGAGCATGTGGCGGCGCCGAGCCCGGACCGGGTGGCGCTTGCGCAGGCGTTGTCGCGGTTGCCGGAGCAGCAGCGCCGGGCGGTGATTCTGCACTATCTCGCGGATCTGCCGATCA
>NZ_BAABAT010000085.1:0-23497 GCF_039537565.1 Dactylosporangium darangshiense | reverse complement strand
CCCTGACGGTGCCCTCTCGAACTGGACGATAGAAGCCTGAAGAACCTCTATCTTTCCAGCTCGCGGGGGCATCATCGCATCCGGGCCCTCGTGCTCACATCAATCCCATCGGTGGATCAGGGCTCAGTGTCAATACCGCATTGCCCGTCCGTGTCACGCCATTGCGGGCGCACGTCAGAGATCCTTCATTTGCTTCTGTAACCGCTTCGTGCGTCATATTGATGCGCGGTGCTGCAGTAGGCTCTGGGCGTGCTGGCTGATTTGGAGGAATGTCCCGTCAAGAAGCCCAGCGATCCCGCACCAGTGCGGCCAGGTGGGCGGCCGGGTGAACCCCCGCCACTGACCCAGGGCAAAGATCATCGTTAGCGCCAACTTTGTCGTGAACCCTCCTCAACCCCGGTACGGCGGCCGAGACGGCCGGGTGGCCGTGATTCCCATCGACATCTGCTGATAAGATCTGGGACGATTGTCGTCATGCAGAGACGCGCGGGGGCCGGTACCGTTCGGGGCAAGTGGTCAGCGGCAGCGGTCTGGACTATCGGGCTGGTCGGGTCCTCGTCGGTGGTGTTCGGTTTCGTCTGGCTGATCATGGGCGGTCGCAGTTGGCGGGCGCTTGTCGGCATCGCAGCGGTCGCCACCTTGGCTGTGTGGATGGTGGCCGGAGTGGTGCTGCTGTTGCTGGCCAACGTGGTCGCCATCAGGCTCGCTGCCGGCCACCCCCGGGTAGCTTCCGCAGGACCAATCTCTCGCCCCAGACAGGTGGACCGGGTACCACGCTGAGCCAGGGCTGCCACGACAGCGCCGCGTCGATCACTCGCAGCCAGGCTTCCTCGCAGGCGCCGCCGAGCGCGCAGCAGGCCGGTCAGCCCTCGCGCCGGCGGCCGTGGGTAGCGAAAGCGCCCCCGCCCGCCATCGGATTTCGAGCACGCTACCAGGCGTGCAAGAACACGCAAATATTAAGAAAGATGTACATCCAGCAATGCCCCCCTACGTGCGCAGCGGCACAGGTGAGATGATCGAGGAGATACAGAACGCACGTACTGCTGCAAGTCCGGGCTCCGCGAGGCCCGGGCCTTGGGGGTCTCATGTCAGCCTTCCACGAGGTCATGCTCGGCTTCACCGGCTCCGTGCCGTTACTCGAGAGGCGTGGCGGCCCGGCCCGACGTCGTCGGCGAGGCGCGCATCCCGCGCGATGCCCGCGTTCTCGTCAGCCCCAACATCACGCTGCGGATGGCGACGTTCTGGGAGCGACCGGACGAGTTCGACCCGGAGCGTTTCACGGCGCCGCGCGCCGAGCACTGGCATCGCTACGCCCACTACGCGTTCGGCAGTGGCTGGCACCTGCGCCTCGGTCAACGCCCGTTCGACCTCTATTCGCAGCTCATCGTAGCGACCATCTTGCGCCGGTTCCGGCTCGCCGATCCGGCAATCCCGGAGCCGCAGGTGGTGGCGTCGCAGCGGCCGACGGTCAAGGTCGAGACGAGGCCGCTGCCGCGCGACCGCGCCTTCGGCTTCTAGAAATCTGAGCAGCACAATGTTCGGCATCGACCGCGGCGACGAGCTCGCTGCGACAACTGAACAAGGGCGGATCTGTGGCCTGGCAGCTGGCGGGCAGCGGGACCTGCAGGCGGCCGCCGCGGCCCACCGCGAGCTGTTTCCGGACAATCCGTTCGACCCGACCGTGTTCAGCATGGTCGCGTCGGCCACCGCGTTCGGCGCGCCGTGGTGCACGCGCGAGCAGCTGCGCATCGCCAACCTGACGGCGCTGTGGGTCTTCGCCGTGGACTGGCGGATCGACTACCTGGCGCGGACGCCCGGCGACGTGGCGGCGGTCGTTGCCAACTGTCTGGCGACAGCCGACGGCGAGGAGGCAGGCGGGGCTGACGCGCTCTACCGGTTCCTCGCCGACATCCGTGACGAGCTCGCCGCGGCGCCGGCCTTCGCCGGGCACCGGCTGGTCTGGCGCGAGGAACTGCGCCGGATGCTGCACGCGATGCAGCGCGAGTGGGTGTGGAAGTCGCAGCAGTCTGTCCAACCAGGGCCGTCGTTCGAGGAGTACCTGGACAACGCCGACAACTTCGGATCGTCGTTCGTCAACGTCTCACACTGGCTCTTCCTCGGCGACCCGACCGCAGTCGGCCACCTCGCCGAGCTGACCGCGGTCGGCCGCACGGTACAGCGGGTGCTGCGACTCGTTAACGACCTGGCCACCTACGGCCGCGACGTCGGCTGGGGAGACCTCAACGCCCTCATGTTCGGCGTCGACCGTGCCGAGGTCACCCGGCACATCGGCAAGCTCGTGAGCGCGTGCCAGGAGGCCTTGCGACCACTGGAGCACACGAGCCCGCAAGAGGCGGCCTACCTCATCCGCCAGATCGGCTTCAGCAGCGGCTTCTACCACGTCACCGACTTCTGGGGCGAGCTATGACCGTGGACAACGACGTCGCTGAGCCCGCTCGGCTCTTGCCCGGGCCGCGCCGCGGCCTCGCCGACGAGGCCCGCGACCTGCTGGCCGGGCTCGCCCGTGAACCGTGGGGGCAGAGCTCGCCGTCGGTGTACGAGACCGCGCGGCTGGTGTCGTTGGCGCCCTGGCTGCCGGCCCACGTGGGAAGGCTGTCGTTCCTGCTCGCCACCCAGCGCGCCGACGGCGCCTGGGGACCACCAGACGGCTACGCCCTCGTGCCCACGCTGAGCGCAACTGAGGCCCTACTTGCGACAGCGAAGACGTCGGGCGACCAGGCGGACCTGCGCGCCGCCGCCGGTCGCGGGGTGCTCGCGCTGTTCAACCTGCTGCACGGGCCGGGGGCACCGCCCATTCCGGACACGCCGGCCGCCGACCTCATCGTGCCCGCTCTGGTGGAGCGGATCAACGAGCACCTCGACGCGCATGGCAACGACCACGCCGTCCGAAGGCTCCCGCTGCCGGACGGCATGGCCGCAGGCCGCCTCGCCGCGATCCGGGCGCGCTTCGCATCCGGCGCCGCGGTACCGCAGAAGCTCCTGCACGCCCTGGAGGTGCTAGGCGAGGCGGCCCGCGACGTCGGTGACGTGCGTCCGGTGCCGCCCGGCACGGTCGGCGCCTCACCGGCCGCCACCGCAGCATGGCTCGGCGGGCGTTTCTCGGCCCCCGGTCCTGGTGGCGCTGCCGACGATGCGCGCGCCTACCTCGACACCGTCGCCCGCCGCCACGGCGGGCCGGTGCCGTGCGCGACGCCGATTACCGCGTTCGAACGGGCCTGGGTCCTGGGCGGGCTGGCTCGCGCCGGCGTGCCGCTCGACCCGCTGCCCACCCTCGTCGAGAGCCTGACCGCGGACAACGGGCCCAGCGGCACGCCGGCGGGCCCCGGGCTGCCTGCGGACGCGGACACGACGTCGGTCGCGCTGTTCGCGCTGGCCGAGCTGGGGTACCCCGCCGACCCCGCCGTGCTGTGGGCCTACGACACCGGCGAGCACTTCTGCACCTGGCCCGGCGAGGACGGCTTCTCAGTCACCACCAACGCCCACGTGCTCGACGCATTCGGACACCACGCCCTGACCGCCGACCGGTCGGCGCCACGATACGCCGCCGCCCTGCACCGCCTGTCCGGCTGGCTGTGCGCCCAGCAGGACGACGACGGGGCATGGCTCGACCGGTGGCACAGCTCGCCGTACTACGCGACCGCCTGCTGCGTGCTCGCTCTGGCCCGCTTCGGTCGTGGACGAGCGGTCGCACCGGCAATCGCCCGGGCCGTCGACCGGGTCGTCGCCGCGCAGCGGCCGGACGGCTCCTGGGGTCGCTGGTCCGGCACGGTCGAGGAGACCGCCTACGCGCTGCACGTGCTGCTCGCGCCCGGCGCCCCCGCCAGACCCGACGCCGATCCGGCCGCCCGGCGGGGCCAGGAATACCTGATCAGCGCCGTCGGCCGTCAGCCGGACCCGCCGCTCTGGCACGACAAGGACCTCTACGCGCCGGCCGCAATTATCCGCGCAGGTGTATTGAGCGCGCACCAGTTGATCCGGCGCAGGAAATGACAGAGACGTGACCATGGAGGTTTCCGTTGTCTGACAAGCACGGTGCTGCTGGCAATAAGGCCCGATCAGTCCCTTTGCACCGGGCGCTTCCGGCATTGGTCCGGGATCCGCTCAACACGCTGGTCGGCATCGCGAACCAAGCCGGCGGTGACGTAGTGCGACTCAACCTCGGCACGTTTCACCCATATCTGGTGACGAATCCCTCGCATGTGCAGCATGTGTTGCGGGACAACGCGGCAAACTTCGTGCGCGACCGGGGAATGTTCTGGCGGCCACTGAAGCGGCTGTTCGGGGAGGGGATCCTCGCCGAAGGGCAAGCCTGGGAGCTGAGCCGCAGCATCGTCCAGCCGATGTTCACCGCCAAGCGCCTCGACTCGATCGTCGAGCAAATGGCCGATGCGGTCTCCGAGGCGGTGGACGAACTCGAGGGTGGGCAGACAGTCGACGCCGGCGCCGTGCTGTCCCGGATCGTCTGCCGGGCGATCATGCGCGTCCTGTTCGCCGACAAAATCTCGGTGCCGGACGCCCTGCGGATGGTGGACGCGCAGACCACCATTGCGACGGCGGTCCTGTCTCGGATGCTGGTGCCGTTCATGCCCAATGCGGTGCCGATGCCGGGCGATCGCGCCTTCCGCCGGGCCGCGCGGACCATCGACGACGTCATGCTGCCGGTGGTCCGCGCGGCGCGTGAGATGCCCGACGAGGGCGACGACGTGATCTCTACGCTGAGCAGGGCGCGCGACGCCGAGGGCCGTCAGCTGGACGAGCGCCGTGTCCGAAACGACGCCGTGGCGATGTTTGCCGGGTCGACCGAAACCACGTTCGGGGTGCTGACCTGGCTGTGGCCGCTCCTCGAGGCGCATCCTGCGGTGGCCGACAGGCTCTACGAGGAGGTCGGCCGGGTGGTCGGCAACGAACGGGTCAACCGGTCACACCTGAGCGACCTCACATATACCCGGATGGTCCTTGATGAGGTGCTGCGCCTGTATCCGGTGGCCTGGCTCTCCCCTCGGGTGGCAGCGGAGGCCGACGTCATCGGTGGGGTCCGGGTTCCCCGTGGCGCGGACATCCTCTTCAGCCCGTACATCACGCAGCGGATGGAGACGGTCTGGGACCAGCCGACGGTGTTCGATCCAGAACGGTTCGCCCCGCGGCGCGCGGAGCGCCGCCACCGCTACGCCCACTTCCCCTTTGGCGGCGGCCCGCACCAGTGCCTCGGGCAACACCTGTTCTACCTTGAGGCGCTGGTCATCGTGGCCACCATTCTGAGCCGGTTCCGGTTCCGGCTCGCCGACCCGGCCATGCCAGTGCCCCAGGTCGGCGCCGTGCTGCAGCCCAGCAAGAACGTCGAGATGACGCTCCTGCCGCTGCGCCCCTCGGTCGCATCCTGAATTCTCGCCCTCGGATGGGATCTTCGTTGAGTTCGGCGACGAACACGCCCGCGACGCCAGCATTCGCGGAGCCACCGAACGGCGTCAACGTAAATTCCCGGAGTCCTGGGCGAGTCTTCTCGCACTTCAACAGTTAGATCGGAACATTTCGATTGAATTCAGACTAGTAGGCGAAGCCCGTGACTGTTACCGTGCCTCGTTGTCCGGATGCGATTGGCGGCTGCCACTGCCACCAAACATGATCGACGCGGCGGGCATCCATGCAAAAAGCTGTTGATCAGTTCCGTGCATGCCCGACTGGGACGGTGTGATGAGTTCCCGCAGTTCGCGTCTTGGCAGTTCACATCTTCGCACCAAGATTGTCGCGCTTCTGCTCTCGCTGGCAGCGCTCTGGGCTTTCGCGGCGTGGGTAACCCTGCGGGAAGGTCTGAACCTGCTCTGGGTCCAGACCTACAACAGCAGGATCTACCAGCCGAGCGAGCCGCTGCTGCTAGGACTGCAGGCCGAGCGGCGGATGTCGATGGTCTATCTGGGCGCTGGCAGCAACGGACAGCACGGGGCGCTTGACGCTCAGCGTCACACGATCGACGAGTTGGCCGGGACGTTCAAGGCGTCCGCCACGAGCCGTTCGGCGAACCTGGCGGCCGACGCGGAGCTCCAGCAGCGTATCGGCGACGCCGTCGCCGGCCTGGACGGCCTGAAGGCCGTCAGGGCCTCGATCGATGCCCGCACTGTCGACCGTCCCGCTGCGGCCGCCGCGTACACGCGCGTCGTTGACTCGATCTACCAGGTGTACTTCTCGCTGGGCAAGCTCGACGACCAGGCAATCGCCGATGACACCCTCACGCTGACCCAACTCTCCCAGGTCCGGGAGCTGGTGTCGCAGGAGGACGCCCTTCTGGCCGGTGCGATTGCCGCGGGCAGGCTCTCCGACGTCGAGTACGCACAGTTCACCCAGCTGGTCGGGGCACAACGCGTGCTCGCCGGCGGGGTTGCCGCCAAGCTGCCGGCCGGGGACCGGGCTCGGTACGACCAGATGGTCAACGGCGCGGCCTTCAGCGACTTCCGCGCGCTGGAAGACCAGGTGATCGGAGGGGCCCGCACAAGCCTCAAGCTGCCGATGGACGCCGGGCAATGGCAGAGCGCGACCGAGCCGGTACTGGCCCAGGTGCTGGACATCGTGGTGGTTGGCGGCCGCGTGCTGGTGGACCGCGCAACACCCGTTGCGATCTGGGTCGTGGTCCGCGTCCTGCTCGCCGCCGGCCTTGGTCTCCTTGCCGTCATCGCCTCGATCATCATCTCGATTACCACGGCCCGGTCGCTGTTCCGCCAGCTGCTGCGGCTGCGGGACGCCGCGAACGACCTGGCCAACGAGCGACTTCCCGCGGTGATGGAAAAGCTCAGCCGCGGTGAGCGGGTCGACGTGCAGGCCGAGGCGCCGCCGCTGGAGTTCGGCTCCGACGAGATCGGCCAGGTCGGCCAGGCGTTCAACGCCGTGCAGGAGAGCGCCATCCGCGCCGCCGTCGAGCAGGCCGAGCTGCGCAAGAGCGTCCGCGACGTCTTCGTCAGCATCGCCCGGCGCTCCCAGGGCTTGCTCCACCGGCAGCTGAAGATGCTCGACGCCATGGAGCGCGAGGAGACCGACGCCGCGGACCTCGACGCGCTGTTCCGGGTCGACCACCTGGCCACGCGCATGCGTCGCAACGCCGAGAACCTCATCGTGCTGTCCGGCGGCGTTCCGGGCCGTGCCTGGCGCCGACCGGTTCCCGTGATCGACGTCATCCGCGCGGCGACCGCCGAGATCGAGGACTACGCCCGGGTCAACCTCCAGCCGATCCCGGCAGCCGGCGTCATCGGCCGCGTCGTGGGTGACGTCATCCACCTGCTCGCCGAGCTCGTCGAGAACGCCACGTCGTTCTCGCCGCCGCACACCATGGTGCAGGTCAGCGGGCAGATCGTGGGCAACGGCTACGTGGTCGAAATCGAGGACCGGGGCCTGGGTATGGGCGAGGCCGCGCTGGCGGCCGCCAACGACCAGGTGCGCAACCCACCGGAGTTCCAGCTGTCGGGCAACGTCCGCCTGGGGCTCTATGTCGTCGGCCGGCTGGCCGAGCGGCACGACATCGGCGTCCACCTGCGCCGGTCCCCCTACGGCGGCACGACCGCGATCGTGCTGATCCCCTCCGCGCTGATCGTCTCCCAGTCCGACGGCGCCCCAGCACCGGACGAGGACGCCCCGGTCAACGGCAGCGAGGCCCACGTCGCCGCCGCGCCGGTGGCCGCTCGCCCCCAGCTGGCCCACACTACGGAGCCCGCACCAGGCTCCACCAGCCGGGCGCGGCACGCCGCGGTTGCGGTGATGTCGCGGCCCGGCGAAGGCGCGCTCGACGAGACCCGCGATGCCCAGCCCGAGGTCGTGGCCCTCGATCCGCCGGCCACGGCCTCGGGTGCGGAAGAACCGCGGACGGACCGGGCGTTCGGCCTGCCCCGGCGTTCCCGGAAACCGTTGAAGGCCCAGCCCGCAGTCCCGGCCCCGCCGCCGTCCGCGCCGTCGCCGTCTCCGGAGGAGGCCCGCGCGCGGATGTCCGCGTTCCAACAGGGCTCACTGCAGGCCCGGCAGGCGTCCGATGCCGACGGCCGTGACGGCGGTGGCGAATCCGCCGCAGCAGTCCCGCCCGCGCCGGCCGGGACACCCACGGAGCTGTCATGACACAACCGCGACATGAAGTCGAGAAAGGGACCATCGTGGGGCAGGAACCGAGCACAGCCGTCGATCTGACCTGGTTGGTACAAGACCTGGTCGACCGGGTGGCGTACCTGCGGCATGCCGTCGTGCTCTCTGCCGACGGTCTGGCCATCGCCGCGTCGAAAACCATCCAGCGCGACGACGCCGAGCGTCTCTCTGCCGTCGCCTCCGGCCTGCAGAGCCTGGCCCGCGGCGTCGGCACGCACTTCGAGATCGGAGACCTGCGCCAGACGGTGCTCGAGTTCGAGGACGGGTACGTCTTCGTGATCGGGGCCGGTCACGGCACGTGCCTCGCGGTGATCAGCGGGCCCGACACCGACCTGGGTCTGGTCGCCTACGAGATGGGGATGCTGGTCAAGCGGGTCGCCGAGCATCTGGCGACCCGGCCGCGGCACTACTCCGGCCAGATCAACGGGGGGTAGCGCGTAACGATGGAACCCAACTATTTCGACGAGCCCGACGAGGTGTGGGTCGACGGGGACGCCGGCCCGGTCGTGCGCCCCTACGCCATGACCCGCGGCCGGACCCAGCCCACCAGTGGCAACTTCGACCTCATCACCATCGTCGTGACGATTCGCGCCGTCTCGCCGGGCGATGTCGGCCTCGGCCCCGAGCACGAGGCGATCGTCCAGCTGTGCCAGCAGCCGTTCTCCGTGGCGGAGCTGTCCGCCACCCTCAACCTCCCGCTGGGCACGGTCCGAGTCCTGCTCGGCGACCTGCTCAGCCGGGTCCTCATCGTGGCCAACAACCCGGATCCGGTGACCGAGCCGCCCGGCGACGACCTCTTCGAAGCGGTGATCAATGGCATACGGCGACTCTGACCCGCGCAACGGCCTGTCCGTACCCAAGGCAACGAAGCTGCTCATTGCTGGCGGCTTCGGCGTGGGCAAGACGACGCTGGTCGGCGCGATCAGCGAAATCAAGCCGCTGCGGACCGAGGAGACCCTCACCGAGGCCGGCATCGGCATCGACAACCTCGACGGCGTGGACAAGAAGACCACCACCACGGTCGCGATGGACTTCGGCCGGATCACCATCAGCAGCCATCTGGTGCTGTACCTCTTCGGCACCCCCGGGCAGGATCGGTTCCTGTTCGTCTGGGACGAGCTGTCGACGGGCGCGATCGGCGCGGTCGTGCTGGCCGACACCCGCCGGCTCGACGACAGCTTCCCGTCGATTGACTACTTCGAGCAGCGCGGCATGCCGTTCGTCGTCGGCGTGAACTGCTTCGACGGCGCCCGCCGCTACGAGCCCGAGGAGGTCCGCATCGCGCTCGACCTTGAGCCGGACGTGCCGGTCATCCTGTGCGACGCACGCGACCGTGAATCGGTGAAGACCGTGCTCATCGACCTGCTGCGGCACGCGCAGCACATCGCCCAGCAGCAACGCGCCGTCGCCAGCACCATATAAGCCCACGGTAGCCGCTGCTGTGTCCGCAGCAGGTCGATAACTGACCTCGGCACGCCAACGGCCGGTCGTCCGTTGGCGTGCTGCGGCGGTGAGTCGCGCCACGCCCGCGGCAGGCCGTACGCCGTGTTAGGCCAGCGCTGACTAGGTGCTGTCCTGGCGGAGGGAGCGCGCGGGTCATTCCCCGCGATGAGGTAGTCGATGATCGGGTGAGCACCGCCGGCGCCCCGGACGGTGTGCCGCGTCGCCAGCCACGCGAGCATGATCCGTCCAAGCACACCACGGCGATGCATTCGCGGAGCACGACGTGGCCCATCACGAGGTCGATTCTCCCGGACGTGTGGCCGGTGCGGTGTCCGGCTGATCTGGTCGGGAGGTGTCTGCGGGCCGCGCTGCCAGGAGTTGCTGGAGCACGGCAGCGGCGGCTCTGATCTGGTTGGTGGTGAGGTCGCGGTGGGTGACGGCGCGGACGTGGTGCGGGCCGAGGGCGACGAGGAGCACCCTGTGGTTGGCGGCGGCCGCGGTGAACGCGGGGCCGGTCCACGGGGTGGTGGTGAGGTCGAGCAGGACGATGTTGGTGTGGACCCGGTGCGGGTCGACTACGGCTGTGTCGGCGAGCGCGGTGGCGAGCAGTTGGGCGTGGTGGTGGTTGTCGGCGAGCCGTGGGAGGTGGTGGCCGATGGCGTACAGGCCGGCGGCGGCGAGCATACCGGTTTGGCGCATGGCGCCGCCCGCGCGCTGCCGGAGTCGGCGGGCGTTGGCGATGAAGGCATGCGGCCCGGCGAGGACGGCGCCGGCGGGGGCGCCGAGGCCTTTGGACAGGCAGACGCACACGGTGTCGAAGAGCCGCCCGTAGACGTGCATAGGGGTGCCGGTGGTGGTGTGGGCGTGCCAGAGGCGGGCGCCGTCGCAGTGCAGGCCGACGCCGGCCCGGCGGGCGATGGTGTGGAGGGCGGTGAGCCGGTCGAGGGGATGGATGATGCCACCGGGAAGGTTGGCTGTTTGTTCGACGGCTATCGCGTCGGTGGGCAGCGCGAATCCGCCCCGGGACCGGATCATGGCGGCGATGGCCGCAGGGTCGATGAACCCGTCGGGGCTGTGCCAGGTGCGGGTGGTGATGCCGCCGTGGACGGCGGCGGCGCCGGCTTCGTAGCTGACCAGGTGGGCATCGTCGGCACAGAGCAGCTCACCGCCGTGCGGGATCAGCGCCTGAACGGCGACTTGGTTGGCCATGGTCCCGGTCGGCAGGAACACACCGGCCTCGTGTCCGAGCAGCCCCGCGACGTGGTCCTCGAGCGCGCGGGTGGTGGGGTCTTCGCCGTAGACGTCGTCGCCGACCTCGGCACCGGCCATCGCGGCGCGCATCCCTGGTGTGGGCCGGGTGACGGTGTCGCTGCGCAGATCCACCACGGCGCGCCGGTGCGCGGTCATGCGGCCGCTACACGATCGGCCAGCACCGCGCCGGTCGTGGTGAGGTGGGTAATGGCGGCGGCGACGTCGGCTGGGCGTTCGAGGGGAAGGTCGTGGCCGCCGTCGACCCACCGCACCGGGACGGTGCGGCCAGCGCGGTCGAAGGTGTGTAGCAGGGCCTTCAGGTGAGTGGCGGCGGCTGCGGGGTCGGCGGGCCGGGCCAGGACCGCCACCGTAGGGCAACGGAGCTGGGTGAGGAGCGCGGCGGGTTCGTGGCACCAGAGGCTGCACGCGGCCTCGATCTCGTGCTGCACTGCGAGGCGCAGCCGCACCGGCCCGGCCGGGCCTGCATGAGCGGCGTGCGCAGGCTGATAGTTGGCTTGCAGCGCGGGGACAGCGGCGTCGGGCAGGCCGCTGCCACGGGCCCACGCGGCGAGCATGTCGGGAGTGGGGGCGATGCGCCGGTCGAGCAGCATCCGGTACCGCGCCTCCCACCAGCTCGGCCCGAACATCCGCCGAGGGTCATAGACGCCGCCGTCGACGAGGCAGACCCCGCCGACCAGGTCGGGCCGGCGTGCGGCGAGCTCGAGGGCGACGGCGGCGCCGAAGCTGTGGCCGGCCACGACGCAGGGCCCGGCGTCCAGGGCGTCGAGGACCGCGGCCGTATCGGCGGCGAAACAGGTCACGGTGTACCCGCGGGGTGGGGTGCTGGACTGGCCGTGGCCACGGTGGTCGAACCGGATGAGGCGCTGGCCGGACAGCTGCTCGGCGACGAGGTCCCACCAACGGTTGGTGCTGGCCAGCCCGTGCAGCAGCACTACCGGCCGCCCGCCGCGTGCCGCATCTGCGGGGGTGTCGCGGACGGCAAGGTGGACGCCGACCGCCACCGTCACCAGCCGGATCAGCCCGGTCATGCGGCGCTACCCGCGGCGCGTGCCGGGCTGGGGTCGTCGATGGCGGCGGCGATGCCGGCCGGGGTGCGGCCGACGGCCACGGTGATGTAGGGGACCTCGACGCCGAGCGCTTCGCTGAGCGCCACGCACAGCTGGGCGACGAGCAGCGAGTGCCCACCCGCGTCGATGACGTCAGTTGCCGGCTGCACTGGCCGGTCGAGCACGGCGGCCACCACCTCGAGCACGATCGGCAGCGACCCACCCGCCGGGAGGCTGCCGTCGCCCGGTTCCGTATCGGCGGCGGCCAGTCCTCGCAGCATCCCACGGTCGGTCTTGCCGCCGACGGTGAGCGGCAGCTCCGGGACGACGCGGATGTCGGGCATCGCGAACGGCGGTAGCAGCGCCGCAGCGTGCCCGCGCAGCACGCCGGCTAGCTCGGCTTCGGACTGCCCGGCGGTGTGGTCCGGGTCGGCGACCACGAAGGCGGTGAGCCGGTTCGCGACGGCGACGACCGCGGCTGCATGCGTGGCGGGGTGGGCGGTGAGGATGTGTTCGACTTCGCCGAGAGCGAGGCGGTGACCGCGGAGCTTGATCTGGTCGTCGGTGCGGCCGAGGAAGGCGAGGGTGTCGTCCGGGCGCCAGGCGGCAAGGTCGCCGGTCTGGTACCAGCGGCGTCCGGCCTCGTCGGTGCTGAACCGGGCCGCGGTCGCGGCCGGGCTGCCCGCGTAGCCGCGGGCGACACCAAGCCCGCCGACGAGGACCTCCCCGGCCGCACCGACCGGTCGTGGACGACCGTGCTCGTCGACGACCCGGACGATCACGCCCGGCAACGGGGTACCGATGTGTACGTCGTGGCCGGGGTGGAGCTCGCCGACGGTGACGGCCACGGTGGCCTCGGTCGGCCCGTACCCGTTGAACATGCGCCGCTGCGGGGCGGCCCAGCGTTCGACGAGGCGAGGGTGAACCGGCTCGCCGACCGCGACGACCGTACGCAGATCTGGCAGATCGTCGGCGGGGATGGCGGCGAGTACCGACGGGGTGAGCGTCACCACTTCGACCTGCTGCGCACGCAGCACCCGGGCCAGGTCGGCGCCGGCGCGCGCTCCGGCGGGGGCGAGGACGAGCGTCGCGCCCGCGGTGAGGGTCATGAGGATCTCGCACATGGCGGCGTCCCACGACCAGGCGGCGAACTGCAGCACGCGCGTGCCCGGCGTGACGTCGAACTGGTCGGCGAGGGCGGTGGCCATGGCGACGACGCCGGGGTGCTCGATCAGGACGCCTTTCGGGGTGCCGGTCGACCCGGAGGTGAACACGACGTAGCAGAGCGGACCGCCGATCGGTACATGCTTGAGGTCGGCCGCGTCCACCGAAGCCGGGAGGTCCAGGCCGGGTACGGCTGTGAGCACGTGGCGCACGGCGCAGGTGGCGGTCATGTGCTGCAGCCGCTTGACCGGCCAGTCGGGGTCGAGGTAGAGCACGGCGCCGCCGGCCCGCCACACGCCGAGCAGCTGGACTAGGCCGTCGACCGACCGTGGCCAGCACAACCCGACGACCTCGTCGACGGCGACCCCGGCCGCGGCCAGCTCGCCGGCGACGGTGTCGGCCCGGCGGGTGAGCTCGCGGTAGGTCACGGTAGCGCCGGTGCCGTCGATGACCGCGACCGCGTCCGGTGCCTGGTCGGCGCGCTGCCAGATCAGGTCGGCGACGGTGCCGCGCGTGGCGAGGCCGCGCGGGCGCGGGCTCATCGGGCACCTCCCGCGGGGTCGAGGTCGAGTTGGACGAGAAGGCACGCGAGGCCGCGAAGGTTGGCGTTGTGCCGCCAGGCCCGGCGTGGCCGTGGCCCCAGCCGAGCGGCCCGGGCGGCAAGCATGCGCACGGCGGTCTCGACCTCGAGCCGGGCGAGCGGTGCGCCGAAGCAAACGTGCGCGCCGTGCCCGAACGTGACCGGGTGACTGATCCGGCCAGCGGTCCGGTCAAGCAGGATGCGTTCTGGGTTGGGGAAGGCGAGCGGGTCGCGGTTGGCGGCGGCGAGCATCAGCATGACGCTCGCCCCGGCCGACAGGGTCTCGCCGGTCGACAGGGTGACGGGCTGCAGGAGCCGCCGGGCGGTGTACTGGGTCGGCGGGTGCAGGCGGCCGACCTCGGTCACGACGTCGGCGACCTGCTCCGGGTCGTCGCGCACGATCGCCCACAGCGCGGGTTCGTCGGCGAGGACCATAAGCACGGCCGAGAGCAGGTTCGTCGTGGTCTCGCTCCCGGCGGTGACCAGCATCATGAGGTTGGCGATCAGCGCCTCGCGGCGGATCTCCCCGCGATGCATTTTGGCGATGAGCCCATCGATCATCGCGGTACCGGGCTCGGCTATGCGGTCGGTGACGTGCTGGCGCAGGAACGCCGCAAGGTCCGCGGCGGTGGCCAGGGTCGCCGCCCGGTCGGTGGTCGGCACATGGCCCGGGGCAGCGACGACGTCGCCCCACGCCAGGGACCAGCGGCGGATGGTGGCGGCGCCGACGTCAGCGGGGATGGCCAGGAGGTGGCGGATGACGTCGATCGGAATCCGGGCGGCGAACCCGGACACCAGGTCGACCACGGGCTGACCGGTGAGCCCGTTGAGGGCTGCGCTGACCGCATGCACGACAGGCTCGACGAGCCGGGTCCGCACCTGCCGGACCTGGACAGGCCCGGCCAAGACCCCCCGCAGACGGCGGTGCTCGTCGCCGTCGACGAACGACAGGTGCATGTCGAGGGCCTCGAACGCTTCCTCCAGCCCGGCCCCCGCGAACAGAGTGAGGGCGCTGGTGTGGTCCATCCGCACCGACGCGCCGTTGCTGGCCAGCAGCGCCTGGACGTCGATGTGCCGGGACACCAGCCACGCCCCGACGAGTGGGTCGAACACCGGCCCGGCATCCAAGAGCCGGTCGTAGAAGCCAGTGGGGTCGGCGATAATGTCCGGCAGGTACAGGTTGACCAGGCTGAGCCGGTCGGGGGCGATGGTCGGCATGGTGCTCCTTCAGCCGAGGGAATGGTGCGGTTCAACTGCGGACGCCCGCCGACACGGTGGTCGTCGCGGGCTTGGCTGCATCGGCGAGGCGGCTGGCGAGCGCGGCGAGTAGCCGACGGCCGGTGAGCCGGGCCAGGGCCATCCCGGCGCCGCACGGGGTGGCCGGGGCGAGCCAGCGCGCGGTGGCCACCGATGGCGGCTGTGGGTCGGCGGCTGATGCCGGGTCGACCAGCAGCAGGCAGGCCGCGTCGGCTGGGATCCGTGCGCCGTGCAACAGGACCGGCTGCGTCGTGCGCCGCAGCCACCCCGCGGCCAGCGGGAGCGGCGGCATAGCGGCGGCGATGAGCCGCTCCCGTTGCGCGGCATCGGTACCAACGTGGGTGACTGCGGCCGCATGACCGGCCGCGCCGCGCAGGATGTCGATAAGGTAGGGCAGCAGCCCCGCGGTGGCGTCCCACGCCGCGGCGAGCAGCGCGCAGCACAGAGCGGTGACGTCGCCAAGTGGTGTCTGCTCGGGCCCGAGACCCCGGTAGGCGAGCAGTTCGTCCACGACGGTACCTTGCCGGCCTGAGTCTAATGCGTCCACCGGTTCCGCCGCGCGCTTGCGCACGATGCGGTCGACGACCTCGCGCAGCGCTGCGAGCGGCAGCGCCGCCTCCGCCACCGGCGTGGTGGCGCCCGTACGTGCCAGCTGGTCGCGGAGGCCGCGAACCATCTGGATGGTGCCGCCGCAGACACCGAACACCGAACCGACTACCGCACACGCCAGCCGGTCGATGGGCGTGCCGCCACCGGCCGGCCAGAGAGCCGGATCACCAGCGATCCCTGCGAGCGCGGCGGCGGCCTCCTCGGCGTGCACACCGATCCGGCATCCCCACATCCGGCCGGCCTGCGCCGTCGTTGCCGGCCACACCATCCGCAACAGCGCCTGCGCCCGTGCGTCCATCGGTACCGCGGGAGCGCGAAGCGGTGACCGCGTGAACGCGGCGCGCCACACCGGCGAGTCACCGACGTGCGCGACCTCCACCGGATACCCGCCGAACGTCACCGGATCGCAACACGCCTGGCCCACCGGACCGGGACCCGTGATCAGCCACAGGCCATCGCGATCGTCGAAGCCGACGTACTCGTCGTCCTTCGAACGCCGCGCACGCACTGCTGCCGGAGCCGCCAAGACCGGCACTGGGTCGAACCGCAACAGGGCCGAGCCACCGAAGGCACCGCGTTCGGTGGGACGTGGCGTGGTCACCGTCAAGCCCCCCGGTCTTGACGGTGACCACGCCACGGGTACGGCCAAACCCGATCGGCCACGACGCACAGCACGTGCCGCGTCCGCGGGTCGGGGATCAATCTGGCCTCGACGGCAGCGACCGCCGTGCGCAACTGCTCGGCGCGTTGCCGCCCCGGCTCGGTGGCGATCAGTTCGACCTGGCGGTGATCGTGGCTCGGGGTGCTCCGGCTGACCAGCCCGAGCCGCTCCAGCCGAGCCACCGCGCTGCGCGCGGTACCGAGCGCCGTCCCCATCGCGGCGGCCACCACGTGCATTCGGACCTCGTGCGGACCGTCCGCGATCGCGGTGAGCGCCGCGAACGCGCTCCAGCTCACCCCGGCCGGCTCTAGGACCGTCCGTTCTACCTCGCCCCGCAGGTGCGCGGCCACCCGCGTCGCCGCAAGCACCGCCGCGCCGGGCGGCGGCGCCGGGGAGGCAGACGCTGGCGAGGCGGTCACCGGATGCGGCCCCGCAGTCCGCGCACCGCCAAGAAGACCTTCGGCCGGTGCCGGCCGCGGTAGCGAGGGTTGAACAGTCGCAACCAGCCCGCGGCCGAGCGATGCCGGCCGGCGGAATCCTTCACCTGGTAACTCGTCATCGATCGGCCCCCGTCGGCGTCAACACGGATACGTGCGTACGCGTCTGAGCTCCCGGAACCCTCACGGGCCGTGGGATTTCAGGCTGCACGCACCGACCCTGCCGGTCGCATCGGCGCAGCGGTAGTTGGCCAGGGTTAGCCAGTTTCGCCGAAAGGTGCGACCCGTGAGGGCGAGCAGCAGACGTCACGCCGCTCTGCGGAGCCGCGGCGGGTCCCAGCGCGGGCGGGCGGTCATCCTGTTGCGTCGCGCGTCCCGCGGCGGCGTGCCAGGCAGGAGGCGCGAACGCCGAGCAATGACCGAGCCTCGGCATCCTTAGCGGACTGACGACAAAGATCATGAGATAGCACGTGGTGGCCAAATAAATCCGACGTTTCGAAGCGATGCTTCCGCCGTCGCGCAGTCAGAGGTCTAGAACATCGGGAGGCGGCGCTGGCCCGGTACAGCGCCGCCTCCCGCATGATTCAGCCGGCCAGCGATCGTCGCTGGGCGCTCGCCAGCTCGGCCATAGCCCGGCCGAGCAGCACTTGGCCGAGGACACGGTCCAGGCCAACGGTGCGGCGATCACGCGGCACCCACGATGAGCCGCACTGCCCGCAGAACTTCGCCTGCTGCCACGCCCTTGTGGCCGCTGCGTGCGCGGCGCCGAACTGCTCGTGCGCGCGGCGCCGAGTCCACGCCGTCAGCCCGGCCGCCGCCGCCACGATCGCGGCGATCGCGCCGAAGAGCTTGAGCCCGGCCACGTCCTGCTCCGACATCGAGCTGGCCGTGGCCAGCACCAAGAACGTCAATACCCCTCCCGCGACCACGGCCACCCGGACGGGTCGCTGCCACGCCGGCAACGCCATCGGCGGCGCCAACGCCGCGGAAAGCGGAGTCTCCGCCTGAGCCTTGCCTACGGACCGGCCCCGCACGCCACCCGGTCCGTGGCGCAGCTCGATCCCGATCTGCGCGCGACCGGACTGGTACAGCGCCGGGACCGCGACCACGGGGTGCCCGGGATCGCGTGGGCACCACTCGGCCGCCATGCGAGCCTGCCTCGCGCGGCCGGCCTCTGCTGCTCCACGGCCCGTCATGTCGCTGCTCATCCCGCGCCTCCTGCCCCCGTACCCAAAGCGATCGGTTCCCTCAATGGTGATTCGGACCATTCAGCCTGTCCATCCCGTTCGTCCGGTGCCGGTACCTCGTCGAACGTTCTGACGCGGCCGACACGCGCGTCCTCCCGGTCCTGCTCGGTATTGCGACCCTCGTCGCCGAGGCGCGCTACTCCGTGCCATCTTTCTGCACTCCAAGACCAATAAGAAGGGTGGACGTCCTCAGCGGACGGCAACCCGCTGAGGCCACCTCGATTCACTCGAAGCATCGCCGCTCAGCACGGCGGCGGTGCCGGCCCGAGCCGAACTGGCCAACTACCGCACGACGTATCGACACGGCATCGTGTAGGCCGACGTTCGGACACGTTGACGGGGGCTTGCTGATGGACAGAAGACTTCGGACGATGACCACCTACGGGGCGGCGGCAATCGCCGGATTCGGCGCCGGGCTAGCGCTCGCGACACGTATCGGGAGACGCGATCGCGCGTGCCACCCCACGTTTGGCCGCGGGCTAGACGAATCGAGGGCTAGCGCGACCTACCTGGCCGGCTACATTCGCGGCTTCGAGGACTGCGGGGCGCGAACCGCTACCTAGGCGATCGAGACGTCCTGTCAGGCGCCACTCTGCCACCCCTGGGCCCCGCGTCGGCGCAAAAGGATGTCACCTGTCACTCGGTAGGCCGCCGCGCCGGGTCCGCTCCGGCAGGACCCTGGCTAACTCTGGCCAACTTCCAGCGCAGGTCCCGGATCCCGCAGTCTGTCGTAGAACAGATGTCCGCTCGGCTGGCTGCTGGACCGAATGAGAGTGTCGGTCGTTCAACTGGAAGCGACGCCCACGGCACCGCATGAGGTAGGTGTACGTCTAGGTGAAGGCGATTCCTCGTGACCGCGCCTGGCATGGCTTCTGGATTGTTATCGCCAGGGCACACGCCGATGCATGCCGCCGCGAGGCTGTCGAGAAGCAGAACCAGGCGCGCGAGGGATCCTTTTCGCAGCGGGGCTGACGGTCGGGCGATTCCGCTACGACCCCTGACCGCAGCTTCTCCAAGCTCAATGGGACGGACCTCTCCCTGTTCCGTGCCGAAGGCGCAGGCGAAGAACGCTGTCCAGCGCTTGACGACCGTGATCGATGGCACCTCCGGTGACGAGGCCGGCGCCATTTCCGTAGCGGATGTCCGAGCGCAGGCCGACACGTGCCCGCGGAAGGTCACCGAAGTGCGGAACTGCACAAAGCCCGCGCTACCGGCCCCGACACCACTCAGGGCCCTCGCGTTCCTCATCAACCCTCGACCCAGACAGGAGAAACCGCCGCTTATCTGGCCCGAACGGTCGACGATGCCGAGCCGGCTCAGCGGCTCGGGGACCGCCATGATGACGGCCTCGACGCGGTAGCCGGCGTCGCGGAACATCCGCGCCGGTTCGACGAAGTCGCCGGGGTCGCGCATCGTGGTCTCAATGATGGTGTCGACCCGGTGCTCGATGAGATGGCGCTCGGCGGCGGCCATCCCGCGGCGGCCGTCCACGCTGGTGTACGGGGCGGCGTTGCGATCGTCCTCGGCCAGCAGCCGCGGGTACTCCGGATGGCAGGGGCTTGTAGAAGTCGGAGTTTACGACCACGGCTCGCCGCGCTGGTCGAGACGGTCGTGCACCGCCCGGGTGGTGCGGGTCTGCCGGCGCCGGGCTGGCCCGCGACGAAGACGACGATCGGGTCGTCCTGCGGTACGCCGCGCGCGAGTTCGTCCGGGATGATGTCCGTGGTGAGCATCTGGTGCGACTGCTCGTCGGACAGCAGGTAACGCCGGGGGTCGATGGGCCCGGTCACGCGGTGCGGTCCCCGGGCCTGCGAAGCAGTTCGCGGTATTTGCGCAGCACCCTGGCGACGCCCTCGTGATCGGTGGGGCTGAGCCGGCGGCGTTCTTCGGTGCAGGAGGCCCGCTCGGTGCGGAGACGCTCGGCCTCCGGCTCGTCGCCGGCCGCCTCGGCGGCGCGGATGAGCGCGGTGTAATGCGCCACGCCCTCGCCAATGACTTCGAGGGCGACCTCGTAGCGGACCGACTCCTCGCTGTTCCATTCGAACGGTTCCAGCCTGCGATCTTCGGCGTCGCGCGGCATCCGGCGGCCTCCTCTGCGAACGGAACCGGGCACGCCCAGCGTAGCTACATCCCGCTAGGCTGACGTCCTGCCGTATCGAGGCCGGTGCGCGCCGACGCGGAGGTTGCATGTACTGCGATCAGTGCGGGCAGTTGCTGCCGCCCGGGGCTGCGGCCTTGTCCCCGCTGTGGCGCGCCGGCCGAGCCCGTCCCCGCAGTACCGGTCCAGCGGACGCCGGCGGCGGGCGAGTGGGTGCGGGCCTTGGTGCCGCCGGCCGCCCGGCTCGGCCGCGGTCCGGGCGTCCGGGCCTGGCTCGGGGCGATCGTGCTGCGAAACCTGCGGGGCACCGCGGCGGGCATCGTCCGAGGCCGCAGCGGCCTACGCACGCTGATGGGTGCACACACGCGGCCTCGGGCCGGCGGCCCCGCCCACACCGGCGGTCAGCCCGCGGCCTGCTAATCAGGGCGGTGACCGGCAGCCAGCACTGCATCCGGGCGGATCTCGATCGCCCATCGGCAGCTGCTCCCAGCCGTCACCGTCGCGCTGCTCGACGCCGCTGGCATTCCACCGCTGCTGCCAGGAACGGCTCGGGACGCTCGACAGCCATTCCAGTAGCAGCCGGGTGCCCCGCATTCGCTGCCGTTGCCGCGACGCCGTCGGAGCCCGAAGCGTGGGACTCCTCGAGCAGCGTCAGGACGTCGTCGGTGCCAAGCGTCAACCACGTCCAGGACTCGTGGTCGGCACGCGGCATGAAGCGGCGGCGCAGCGCCTTGGCCGCATCGCTCGGGATATCCGTCGCCGTACCACCGACGGTGGTCACGTCTCCGGAGGCGGCCGATAGCAGGGACACGGCCGTCGACATGGTCACGGCCGGTCGCCGAACAGCACACCGAGACTGGCCGGCTTGTACCCCGGGTGCCGGCACCGGCGGCGCGGAGTCCGCACTCGCCCGGCGGGCGTGGTGCTCCAGTACAACCTCGATGATCTCGTCCTGGGACGCCGCGGTGTATAGCTATTCCCAGACCACCTCGAACCGCAGCTTCTCCGGGCTGAAGAGGCCCGGCTCGACCACGATGCGCTTTACGACCTGCAGCAGCGCCTCTCGCTGGTCAGCCGGCGCGAGCCTAGACCACTCCTCAGCCAACGTGCGAAACTCACGCACGAAGCCGCCTGAAGCCCGCTCGCGCGCCAGCGCCGCGGCGCGGCCGGTGACCGCCCGATCCAGTTCGGCCTCGATCCTGACCTTCTGCTCCCGGTAGTCTTCTCGGCCGATGTCCCCGTCCGTGTAAAGATCCGCAAGCCGACCTCGCTTCACTGTGAGAGCCGCGATCGTCGCGGCGTAGGCTTCGGCCTCACCCTTCGCCCTCCGCCCCGCCTCGATACGCCTGGCCTCCCCTGTCACGTCGAGGCTGCCCTCGGCGTTCTTGGCCAGCCACCCCATGATCAACCCCATCGCCCGAGGGTTGGAGATGATGTTCGAAGGGTGCGTCTTCTCGTCACGAGCCGTGTTGCAGACCCATCGGAGATAGTTACGCCTTCCTCCGTAGTGCGCCTGCATCGGCTTGCCGCAGGACGGGTCGCCACATACGAGCAGGCCAGACAGCGCGAGCGGCGCGGTGCGAACCCGCGGCGGCATCTCGGCCTGCGCCTTGCGCCGCGCCACGTACGCCTCCCACAACTCAATGCTGATGATCGGCCGATGCTTTCCCTCACGCCACGCGTCAAAGGCCCAGATAGCCCGAGTCTTGCCCCTCTTCTTGGCGGAGTCCGAGCGCTCCCGGATCAGGCCGGCGGCGAAGCCCGTGTCCATCGTCAGCGCAAGCTTGACTCGCGTCCACGGCGTGCCACGCGTCGTTTTCAGGCCAGCGGCAGTCCACTCCAGGGCAATAGCCCGGTGAGCCTCGCCAGCCACGTACCGTTCGTACGCGTTCTTGAGGAGGAGTGCCTCGTCTTCCTTGATCTCATAGCCATTCCGCTTGCTGTAGGTGTACCCGAAGCGGGGGCCTCCGCCGTGTGGCAGCTTGTCGCGGCGCCGCTTCGCGTGCACCTCGCGCCAGCCGTCGCCGATCATGTCCGACTGGAGCTGCGCGATCAGGAGCATCTGGTCGCGGGTGAACCTGCCCATCGTGGTGGCTGGGTCGAAGTCTTCGGTTGCCGCTCGGACGATGCCACCGGCATCCTCGACGAGCCCAAGGTGGATCTGCGACTCGCGCATGTTGCGGCCCCAACGCGACCACTTCCAGAGGACGACATACTTCCATTTGCCGTCGCGGATACCCTGGATGATCTTGGCAACGCTTCGCTTCGTAAAGTCGCGTCCTGACTTGTCGAGATCCTGAAACTCCTCAGCGATCGTGATGCCTTCGCGGGCGGCGAGTTGGTCGATTGCGTGTCGTTGAAGCTCGGGAGAGAGCAGGTCGTCGTCTCGCCCACCGACCTTCGAGACGCGGATGTAGGCCACGCCAAGCTTCTCGTCCGGTAGCGGTTCCGTGTACCGCCTCATCAACATGCCTCCTGGCCTGTGCGAACGTGAGGGGCACATTGCAGCACTCCACGTCGGCGAAGCTGCGAATCCAGCCGCGCGTGGACACGGCGCCGTCCACCCCGCTGATCGTGTCGATGCGGCTGTGCATGCCCCGCTGCGCCTCGCGCAGGTTCCACGGCACGTTGGCCTGCCCCAGGGGCCGGGCGACGAGGGTCCGGTACAGCAGGTAGCCCGGCCGCACCCAGGTCCGCCAGTGCGGCACGATGTCGAGCGAGAACCGGGTCGTGTGCTCGTAGAACTCCCGCACGAGCGGGTCGACGGCGGCCGGGTCGAAGTCGGGACCGGACAGCGCGTCGAGGCTCGCCACGATCCCGACGTCCTCGGCGGCCTCGGTGTATGTGCCGCCGATGGTCTCGGCGAGCGCCTTGACGTAGCCGGTGCCGACATAGCGGGTTCTGGCTTCCAGGGGTACCACAAAAGGCAGACGGTCGGCGGGCGCGCTCCCGGCGACGAGGGACACCTGCGGCTCGCGGAACACCAGCTGCGACACGGTCCGGAACGCGACCACGCCGGTCGCGGCGACCTGCGCGGGCGGCCGGTCGCGCATGGCGGCCCCGACGGCCAGCCCGACGACCGGCCCGAGCGCGACCTTCTGCGGCCGCACCCCCATGGCCCCGGCGATCGCGCCGCTGGCCACGCCGACCGCGAGGGGGCTCGCACCGGCCCGCCCGGCCGCCCACCCGATCGGCGCGGCGATGGCCCCGCTGGCGGCGATGCGCGCCCACACGGCCGGGATCTCGTCGGGCTTCTGCCGGGCCCGGGCCGCACCGTCGACGGCGGCGAGCGCGGCCCCGCCGAGCACCGCCCCGGTCAGCGCGGCCCGCGGCCCGCGGTGCGCGGTCAGCGCCGCCCCGGCGAGGGCCCCCATGGCCGCGGCGAACCCGATCGACTGTGCGCGCTTGGCATCCACGGGCCTAGGGCATGTCTCCTGGATCTTGGTGGGATGATCCATACCATCCGGATTGTTACCCGCACGCCATGACTGCCCGATTCGAACTCACGGACGCCGAGTGGGACCTGCTGCGCCCGTTGCTGCCCGCT
>NZ_BAABAT010000084.1:0-23907 GCF_039537565.1 Dactylosporangium darangshiense | reverse complement strand
CTTGCAGTACGCACGCCGTTCTCCCGCCACCGCAGTTCTGACCTTCGACAAGCCAGAACCTAGGCAGGACAACGGCGTGCGCTATTCACGACGCGCCGAGCCGCCCATGGAAGCGTCAGAAGCGCCTTAATTGATCATGTTTCGGCGGCTGCCCAGGCCTGGAGGACGGTTCGGGTTTCTTCGGGGCCATGCCTGGTGAGGGGCTGGGGCCGAAATCTGGCGGCGATGATGACCCGTCGCAGCTTGATGATCATGTCGTCGAAGGACGGTTCGGTCTTGGTGGTGTACCAACGTGCCCGTGACCGGTGTTCGGCCGCGTCGGCGGGGGTGTGCCCGGCGGCGGCGTACCAGACGACGGTCAGGCTCAGGCAGATCAGCCCGAACGGCACGGTGCGGTGCACGGCAGCGCGGGTGCGGTTGCGGGCCTGGCCGACACCGAGGATCTGGCGGGCGTCGCAAGAACGCGACCTCGATACACCAGTGGGCGGCGTAGCGTGCCACGAGGTCTTCGGTCGCCGAGGTGAGATCAGTGGTGACCAATGGGAGCCCGTAACCGCGTTCGTCGCGGTCGTTGGTGCGTGGCTTGTTGTCGCGGACCAGAACCACTCGCACGGTTCGGCTGTGGAAGGACCCGTACCACAGACACACGATCTCGGCGACCTCGACGGTGTCGTGCATGCGTAGCGGTGGACCTGGGTGGTGCGCCATATCGCGGTGGCGGCGAGGTCGGCCGGGGTGCCCAGCCGGGCGCCCTTGGTGCGGGGCCGCCCCGATTTTCCGGTGCGGGGCGGGGGCATTTCGTGCAGCACCGAGGTGACCTTCAACCTCGACGTCCAGGTGACCTGCGCGTGCAGGCCGCGCAGATGCTCGCCGACGTAGGCGGCGTCGCCCACGGCGTGCACCATGCGATCGGGATGGCGGGCGGCGATGGCTTCGACCATCTCGCGCGCGAACGCGAGCTTGCCGGTGTGGCGGGGACACCACAGTCGGGCCAGTACCGGCAGGCATACCGGCCGGGCCAGGAACGGTAGTTCCACGATGATCCGGCAACCACCCAGCAGTTTCCGAAACCGATCGGCTTGGGGCCTTTCGCGGCGCCGTCGTGATGCCAGAATACGCCGAACACCTTGCGGCCTGAGCGTTTGAATAGGGTGTCATCGACCACGACCGTGATCGGCGACCCGTGCGGTAGCAGCCGATCTACGATCAGGTCGAGCAGTGCCAGCCCGATAGTCGTCACGATGTCCTGCGACGATGCACCGAACCGCCGGAAACCTTCAGGGAGTAACTGCCGGTTACTCCACAAAGTACGAGTCGTGCTTGTCGAAGAACCTGGCGCGCTCTTCGTCCGTGGCATCGGCCAGCTGCGAAAGCCCCTCAAAGTACCCTTCACGCGGCGCTCCGGGAGTGAAGAGCAGAAGCATGTCAGCCGGCGCGTCGGAGTCGTTGCGGAAGGCATGCAGGCCGCCCTGCGGCACATGGAGGAAGTCGCCCTGCTGCGCGTCGATCCACTGTTCGCCGTTGAAAAGACGAACAGTACCGTTGAGGATGAAGAAAGACTCCGAGATGGTCTTGTGGAAATGAGTCTTGGGACCACCCGCCTTCGCGCTCATCTCGACTCGGAAGAGTCCGTATTCGCCACGCGTGGTGGTTGTGGTCGCCAGGTAGTAAATGGCGTCCCTACCGGCTGTGCCGACATTCGGGGGAGTGTCCACCGGCCGGAAATTGGCGTTGATCTCGCCGGTATCTCCCGTGTACACCTGCTTGGGGTACGACATGCGAACCACCCCTTCCGTACTTTGGATGCGCGACAACGCGCTGGTGGGGCATGTGCGAACCACGCTCGTGGATTGCAAACGTCCATTCTCGGTGTGCCCGCGACCCCTTGCGCAAGAGACCGAGCACCACCACCGCGTGTGACACCTCCACGGCTGTCTGCCGACTGCAGACCCTCCCCTTCGACCCTACGCCCCCAAGATTCACGCAGGGCAGCCAATCGGTAACCTGAGCATCGCTCGGGAGTGTCAAGGAAAACGTTAAATCCACAGTCCCTCGGCCGACTCTTTCCGAGTTCTGTCGTCACAGTGTGTAACTGACATGTCGCCTATTGCTGGGCGTGCGATCCCTCGATGGGGGAGGCTGGTTGGGGGGCTTGGTCGTTCTTGTCGGGGGTGATCGTGTCCAGGGCGTCGCGGAGGGCGGCGCGTGAGGTGATCCCGAGCTTGGGGTACAGCCGGTGCAGGTGGGCGCCGACTGTGCGGTGGGACAGGAACAGTCGTTCGCCGATCTGCTTGTTGGTCAGGCCCGTGGCGGCCAGCTCAGCGATCTGCCGTTCCTGAACGGTCAGGGCGGCCGTGCGGGTTTCGGGCCGGGTGGCGGTGCCGGCAACGCCGGTGGCGCGTAGCTCGTTGCGGGCCCGCTGTGTCCACGGTTGGGCGCGGAGTCGGTCGAAGGTTTCGATGGCGGCGCGCAGGTGCAGGCGGGCGCGGGTGGTGTCGCGGGTGCGGCGTAGCCATTGTCCGTAGGCGAGGTGGATGCGCGCGTGTTCCCACGGCCACCGCTCGGCGTCGGGCCGGGACAGGGCGGCCTCGAACAGCATGCCGGCTTGGTCGTCGTTGGCGGCCAGGGCCGCCGCCCCGGCAGCGATCAGCGCGGTGTGGGAGCTGCGGACGCCGGCCTGTTGGGCGGCGGCGGCGTGGACGCGGGCCTCCTCGACCCGCCCGGTGCGCACGGCCGCCTCGACCAGATCCAGGACCATCCACCGGGCAGGGATGCCGGTGCCAGTGATGCTCGGCTGGCTGATCCAGGAGGTCTGGGCGTAGGCCTCTTCGTAGTCGCGCTGGCCCAGGGCCGCGATGGCACGCGCCCTCCGGGCGAATGCCTGCGTCAATCCGATGCCGCGCGGCGTGGTCCAGGTCATGACCTCGTCGGTCAGGGCCCGAGCGAGGTCGGCGTCGCCGCGGGCGGCCGCAACCAGCGCCGATTTGGTCCGAAGGTCCGCCTTGAGCAGGTGGTAGCCGTAGGCGGCCGCCAGGTCCAGCCCCTCACGCGTCAGGGCCTCAGCCTCGTCCCACTGCCCGTGGTGATAGGAGTCCAGGTTCAGCAGCACCAATCCGGTCAGTACCAAGGCGACCGCGCCGCCGTCACGTTCCTGTTCGATCATGCGCCGGACCAGATGGCGATAGTCGGACAGGGCGTCCAACCGGACGGCCGCGAAGGCCAGAGGGATCAGCCACTGGGATGCCACGTCGGTGGATAGCGCGGCGAAGGCGCGGGCGAGGCCCTCACACACCGTCGCGGGGGTCCGGTCTCGGTGGGTGAACGCTTCGTAGCACAGCCGCAAGGGCGTCGCCAGGTGCGGGTCGAACCTGGCCAGCGCATCTCGCAGCAGGTCCCAGAACTCGGGCCGGGCGGCGTACATGCAGACGAACAGCAACGCGGACAGTAGGTCGTCGATCCACTTGCTAGTGGTCCCGGCGGTGTCCGCGTCGTCGAGCCCCCGGGTCAACAGGCGATACGCGCCATCGACATCGCCCTCAGCGTTCAACAGGTAGACCGCCGTGGCGGCGGCGAAGACTGACCCGCTGCGGGTACCCGAGACCGAACGGGCGTCATCTGCTTTGCGCGCGTCGGCCAACAGTTGGGGGACCTGGTCCAGCGGGCCAGCGCTACTGGCCAGGTAGGCCGCCTCGATCAGCCGGCGAGACCGGTCAGCCGACTGCGGGCTCAGCTCGGCAGCGCGCACCAGCGCGGTCACCGCGGCGGAGGCACCACCACGCCGGAACTCGGCAAGGAACGCCTGCTCCAGCGCGCAGGCCACCGTTTCGTCCGGGCCGGTCGCAGCTTCGGCCAGATGCCACGCCCTCGAGCGCGGCTCGTTGGCCACCTCGGCCAGAGTATGGTGCGCCCCGCGCCGCTCGGCCGGCGAGGACAGTTGCACGATCGCCGAGCGGATCAGCGGAGGGCGAAACGACATCCGGCTGGCGGCCGGGTCCGAAACGATCATGCCGGCCTTCCGCGCCGGATCGAGGTCATCGACATCCGCGTTACCCTGGGCGGCTGTGCGGATCGCGGCCAGACTCGCATCCGGCTGCAGCGTGGCCAGCAGCAGCAGGTGCCGGGTCGGTGCGGGTAGGTGTTCGATCGCCGAGGCGAAGGCGGCCTCCAACCGCCCAGACAACGGCAGGAACGCGGCCAGCGAATCCTGGCCACGGCGCTGCCGGTCGGTCAGCGCCACGGGCACCTCGCGCAGCGCGAGCGGGTTGCCGGCAGCCTCCTCGAGCAACCGTCGCCGCACCGACGGTGCCAGGTCCGGCTGCCGGGTGTCGAGCAGGGTGGCCGCCGCCTCCTCGTCGAGTGGGGCGACATCCTGCTCGGGAAGGCGGACCGCGTCGAAGACGCTTGCGGCCCCGGTGCGGGCCGTGGCCAGGAGCACCACAGGAATATCGGCCAGGCGGCGGGCGACAAAGCCCAGCACCTTCGCGCTGGCCCGGTCCAGCCACTGCACGTCGTCGACCACCAGCAGCACCCGACGCTCGGCGCCGACCTCGCCCAGCAGCGCCAGCACCGCCGTCGACACCACCAACGCATCCAACGAGCCCGCCTGCGCAAGGTCGAAGACTTGGCTGACGACCTCACGCTGGTCGCCAGCAGCCAGCCGGTCGCCACGCTCGCGCAGCGGGTAGAGCAGCTGGTGCAGCGCCGAGAAGCTGACCTCCGCCTCGGACTGCGCCCCGGAAGCGCGCAACACCCGCAGCCCGGCCGCCTCGGCGCGGGCCGCCGCAGCATCCAGCAACGCTGTCTTGCCGACCCCGGGCTCGCCGCGCAACAGCAGACAGGGACCGGTCGGACTGCGCCCGGCCAGCAACGCCTCGATCAGATCCAGCTCGCCAGTGCGCCCCAGCAGATTGACTGCGACCCGTGACCTCACTAGGTGTCCCGTGGATGATTCTTGTTGGGAAGACATTGATGATCGACCGGCTAAATCTGCGGTGATCCCTTGCTTCTGCAACCGTAGCGCCCTTGACCAGCTGAATCTCACCCCCCGAGCCAGCCTGATCGTCGCCGGTCCGCTGGCGAGCCGAAGACGCCCCTTGGTCTCGCCCACCTTGCTGAAGGGAGTACGTCCGTCGGCGACCTCACCGGACTCGCCGTCGAGGTCAGGCCACCACCGCCAGGATTCTCCGGCGACACGGTCAGTGCCTGACACGCCCAAAGCCATGCAACCCATCGACTGAAGTCGTCGGCAGCTTCTACCAGTACCCACCCCCCACCTCGCCCGACTGGGGCGGCTTGGGGGCATCGACCCAGCACCACCACATCACGTTCCGCGCTGGAATCGCCGACCGCGAAGTCGCCGGCAAAGGTCAAGCAGCTGTCGCGGGCGAATCGGTCGGATTCCGCTGTGGCTTGCGCATGCAATGGATCGCGTCGGTGAGGGCTTGCGGCCAGTGCCGACGGAACCGAGCTGGGCAGGAACTCGAAGGTGCCGGAGACGGCGATGACGACGTCGACGTTCCATGCCGCGCTGAACACGTCGAACCTGTTGCGCGCACCAGGTCGGAGTGGAACAGCGTCCGCTGTTGGGTGACCTCAAGCGTTCGGACCGGCTGTCAGCCAGGCCACGGGATCGCCGGCGATCGCGGCGTCTGAGAGGCGGTGGGCGGAGTCCGTCTTGAGGGCGGCCCGGCAGTTCTCGGTCCATGACTGGACCGTTGTGATGCCCTAGCGCTGGTACTCGACGGCCTGCACCAGGCATTCCAGCTTGTCGGCGTCGCGCGCCGCGATCGCCTCGGGGGTGACGCCGGCCTCGTCCTCCGCCACCGGGGAGGTAATCGTGTCCGCGACTGGCGACGGGCAGGCCACGACCTGGTCGGCGGTGACGCTCGGGTTGTCAGCGGTCTGGACGTACCGCTTGCCGATGCGCGAGATGTCGCCGACCTCGTCTCCTGCGTGTCGTGCAGGACGCACATGAGGGCGGCGCGGGCAGCGTCGACGCCTTCCATCGCCGTGAGCACGGTCCCGGTGATGACTGTCCGGAATGAGTGATCGGCGATGGACTCCGGTTCGCTGATCTCGGCGATCCACCGCAGGTCAGAGGCCGTTTCCGGTAGTGGAAGCGGCCTTCATTCGTTCAGGGGGGCCAGCTGTTACCCCACCGCGGCAGGCCCAGCGAAGAGCCCGTCCACCGCCTCCGCGCCGCGCGTCAGGACCGGGCGAACCCGCCCTAGCTGTCCGAGTGACCATGGCTTGGAGCAGAGGGCAGCTCGTGCGCCGGTCCGCTGGGGTCAACTGTTGGGGGTCACCGGGGATGGGGATGGCACATCCAGCGCGGTGAAGGTCTAGATCGACAGGGCGCCCGCGCCCGGCCCGAGCGCGCGTCCGGCCGCGGTGAGGGCGAGCACGCCCCGGCCCTCGACGCGGGTGTGCGGGCCGAGGCGCTCCGGGTCGACGCTGATCGCGGCGAGCACCTTGTGGAGGCCGGGGTCGCCGTACTCGTCCTCGAACGGCAACGGGTCGCCGAGCTCGGCGACCTCGCCGGGATACGCCTCGGGGTCGCAGTAGCGGACCACCCGGCCGGCGCGGGCGACCAGCCAGCCCGAGGCGTACCAGTGACACTCGCCCAGCCGCCGGCTCACCGCCTCGCACACCGGGATCGCCTTCTCCACCCCCGGGAACCCGCCGAAGATCAGGGTCCAGCCGTCCAGCGCCGGCGTGACGTAGCAGCGGCGGGCCGGCAAGGCTGGGAGGCCCCAGTCGTGGTACCAGGCGGAGAGGTCCATCCGCATGGTGACCGGCTCGGCGCCAGCTGGAGCGGCGTGGCGTCATATGTTGTCAGACGGCTTCCATCGTCTTGGTTTGCTGAGACTCCGGCGCAATGCGAGCCGGTACCCGGACGGCTACCACCGGGTGGTCAGGACCAGCCAAGGGACCACGGCCGGGGCCGTGTCCGTCAGCCGGATGACACACAGCCGGGCGCGCGGCCCCATTCGGCGAGCGTAGCTGGTCACTTTCGTGGGATCGGGTGCTCGGCCGTGATGCTCCTTCGTCATCAAGACCTCTTGTCGCAGAACGGGTAGCGTTATGGGTGGCCTCCCTCTGAGCTGAGCATCTGGCGCTACCGCGCTGAGAGGAGACCAATGACCGAGTTCGACTACCTCGTGGTCGGGGGCGGCACGGCCGGCTGCGTCGTCGCGACGCGCCTAGCCGAGAACCCGGCCGTCTCGGTCGGCCTCATCGAGTGGGGCCCGAGCGATGAGCACGAGCCAAGGGCCCGCTCGATCCGCCGGTGGGCGGAGATGCTGGAGGGCGAGTACGACCTGGACTACCGCTCGGTGCCCCAGGAACGGGGCAACTCTGGTATCCGGCAGGCCCGCTTGCGGATCCTTGGCGGCTGCTCCACCGCCAACACCATGATCTCGTGGCGGCCGCGGGTGGCCGATCTGCAAGAGTGGGTCGACCTCGGGGCCGACGGCTGGGACGCCGCCACGCTGCACCCGTATTTCGAGCAGCTGCAGACTCCGATCACGCCGGTGCCGACCCAGGACCAGAATCCGTTCGTGGCCGATGTCATCAGATCGGCGAGCTCCGCGCTGAGCCTGCCGGTCCGGTCGGCCTGGAACGAGGAGGACGTCATCGAGGGCACTGGTTTCTTCGAGATCGGCTACCGCCCGGAGACCAACACCCGGTCCTCATCCTCCATCTGTTACCTGCACCCGGCCCAGCGCAGCTGCGCCAACCTGCACGTGCTGCTGCAGACGCGGGCGCTGCGGCTGATGCTGGACGGCGGCAACAGGGCAGCCGGCGCCCTGATCCGCACTGGCCAGGGAGCGACCGCGGAGATCTTCGCCCGCAAGGAGGTCGTCGTCTGCGCAGGGGCCATCGACTCCCCGCGCGTGCTGCAGTTGTCGGGGATCGGGCCGGCCGCTGTGCTCGATGCCGCCGGCGTCGGCGTCCGCGTCGATCTGCCAGGGGTCGGCGGCAATCTGATGGATCACGCCGAGGGCATCGTCCTGTGGGAGGTGGCCGAGCCGCCGTCGCGGGTCTGTGCCACCGGCTGGGATGCCGGGGCGCTGCTGCGGCTGAACCCGCATGGGGCGCACCCGGACATCACGATGCACTTCCCGGTCGAGGCCTGGGTGGACCACGTGGTCGCGCATGGCGTCGCGATGCCGCCGTATTACGTGGCGATCGCGCCGAACGTGGCCAAGCCCCGCAGTCGCGGCCGCGTCTGGATCACCAGCGCCGATCCGGATGAACGGCCGGCTATCGACTACCGGTATTTCACCGACCCCGGCAGAGCGGACGAAGCCGTCCTCGTCGCTGCCGTGCGCGCCGCCCGGAGGATCGGCGACTCAGAACCCATGGCGTCGCAGTTGCGGCGCGAGGTGTTCCCCGGCCCGCAGGCGACGTCGGATGCCGACATCTCGGCCCTGGCCCGCGCGACCCACCAGACGGTCTACCACGTCAGCGGAACCTGCCGGATGGGCGCCCCCGACGACGCGCTCGCGGTGCTTGATCCCGAGTTGCGGGTGCGCGGCGTGCGCGGGCTGCGGGTGGCAGACGCGTCGGTGTTCCCCACCATCCCGTCGGTCAACCCGGTGGTCACCGTCATGATCACGGCAGAGCACGCGGCCCGCCTGATCCGCCAAGATCAATCAGCGTGACACGTACCGGCTCCTGCGGGATCGCTGGGATTCCCGGTGTACCGCCGAAGCCCTGAACCGATGCGGCGGCGTCGAACGGTTGCCGTTCTTCACGCCCGCGGGCGAGCGCGTGCCCGAGGAACACGTCGGCGGACCGGGCGCGGAGGGCCTGGTCGAGCGCATCGTCCGGCTCGACGAGTCCGGTCACCCCGCGGCGGCCTGGGCCGAGGCAGGCTTCCGTGTCGACGTGCTGCTGTTCGACCCGCGCTGGTCCCGCGGCCGCATGGACCTCGCCGCCTTCGATCCGCACCTGCCGATCGACGAGCGCAACCGTGTGCGCGAGGAGGTGGTTCGCCGTTCCCACGCCTGGCTGCGCCCGCGCCACACGACGCTGGCCGCATCCGCCCGCCGGGTCGCGGCGCACCTGGCCGACCTGCGCCGCACCGCACCGCGGGACGAGGCGGCGTGGCTCGGCCCGCGGTGGCTGCCCAACATCGAGGAGCGCGGCCTCCTCCGCATCGACGTGCGCGGCCGCTGCCTGATCCTGGACGCCCTCGACACGCCGAACCCCCCGGGTGCGGCTGTTGGCCAGCGCGCTGTACGGCGAGGCCGACGACGCCCGCCGCCGCGCCGAGCGGGAGGAGTTCGGCATCGAACTGTCCCGCGTGCCGCGCATTCCCCTCGTGCTGGCCCGCCGCCCGGACGAGCTGACGAACCCCATCGGCCTGCACCCGCTGGTCCACGCCGCGCTGTTCCCGCCGCGCCGCCCTGGCCGTGACGGCGTCCGCGCCCCTGCGCGAGACGGTCCGCGTCCACTGCAACAACGCCACCCACGAGGTCGCCATGCGCGCCGGCGAGGTGGTCCTGCCGCGCACCCCGGCCGAGATCGATCGGGAGCGCGCGCTCAAGGCGCCTGGCGGCCAGGTCCAGGGCTGTGTGGCGGCTCGCGACGGCTGGCGGGATCCGGCGGTACGGATGCCCAGGCCCATGCGTGACCTGCGCGCCGACCTCATGACCCTCATCCACCACGGCGACGCCCCGGCCGTCGCCGCGGCCCTGGACCGCGGCCTGGACCCGTTTTTCCGCGACGCCTACGGCCCGACCCTGCTGCACCTGCTGCCGTGGCTCGCGGGCGCGGAGCTCCTGCCCCGCCTGCTGGCCGCATGCCTGGACATCGAGGCCCGCGACACCGGCGACCAGGCGCCGCTGAACGCCGCGGTGGCCCTCGGTACCCCGGACCTGGTCCGCGCCCTGGTCGCGGCGGGCGCCGACCTGCGCGCCTGGGCCTACGGCCGCATGGCCTACGTCACCTCCCGCCCGGAGCTTGCCTTCCTGCGCAAGTTCGTCCTCGGGCGGTGAACATTCGTGGCCGGGCCGCGGTGTGGCCGTGTCCCGTATCCGCTCACTGACTGATCAGCTACAAAGGGTGATGGGTGCCGTCCACGACGCGCCGCTTGCCTGGTCGGCTCGGCGGCCACCAGCGTACGCTGTTCTAGGCCCAGGTGTACGAAGAATCGGCTGCGCACGGCCACCAACCCCCGCGGAACACCGAGATTCTCACGCGGTGACCCTTCCAGACTCTTCCTGGCCCATCTATCAGGTTCTTTCCGACAAAGATGCTCAGATCGGACAGCGGGTGAGATCACGTTCAGTAGCGGACCTTGTAGGGCGCACGGACGAGCTGGAACTGATCGACTCGCTGCTGGCCGGGCACAGCCGGATCGGGCCCGGCCAGCTGCTGCGTGGCGATCCTGGAGTCGGCAAGACCGCGGTGCTGGACGCCGCCGCAGCACGGGCAGCGGCCGTCGGCATGCGAGTGCTACACGCCTCCGGCGCGGAGTTCGAGGCCGAGATCAGCTTCTCGGCCCTGCACCAACTGCTCGACCCGCTACGCGAATTCGCCGACCGGCTGGCCGCCCACCATCGCGACGCCCTCAACCAAGTCTTCGACCTCGCGCGGGCGGCGTCGCCGGACCCGCGGCTCATCACGGCCGTGATGGCGCTGCTGCGCGCGGTCGCCGCCGAACGTCGGCTGCTGCTGATCGTCGATGACGTGCCGTGGATCGACCGCGCCAGCGCGACCGTACTGGCGTTCGTCGCTCGTCGCATCGGTGCCGACCCGATCGTGTTCCTGGCCGCCGCGCGCACAGGCGCCGGCGGCGTCTTCGACCAGGTCCGGCTGCCCGAGCGGGAGATCGGGCCACTGGCCGAGCAGCCGGCGGCCATCCTGCTGGACACCCGGTATCCGGACCTGGCACCGGCGGTACGGCGGCGGGTGCACGACGAGGCCATCGGCAACCCGCTCGCGCTGCTGGAACTGACCGCGTCGCTGACCGACCGACAGCGCTACGGCCAGGAACCCCTACCCGCGTTCCTACCCCTGAACAGCCGGTTGGAGGCGGCCTTCGCCAGCGGGATGCACGGCCTGCCCGCACCGACCCGGCACCTGCTGCTGCTGGCCGCGCTGGAGCCTGACGCGAGCCTGACGACGATCCGAACAGCCGCCCAGTCGGCTGCGCAGTGCGGCGCGGAGCTCGACGACCTGGCCCCGGCGCAACGGGTCGGCCTCATCCGAACGGACTGGGTCGCCGGCCGTCTGGCGTTTTGCCGCCCGCTCGTCCGCTCCGCGATCGTGCAGATGACATCGCCGGGTGAGCACCGGTCGGCGCACCGGGCCCTGGCCGCAGCCCTGGCCGGTGACCCGGGTCGCCAGGCGTGGCACCTGGCCGAAGCCACGAGCGGACCGGACGAAACGGTGGCCCAGGCACTGGAGGAGGCGGCCCTTTCTGCCCCGCGGCGTGGGCGCGCGCCCGCCGCGGTGGCCTCACTGGTGCGCGCGGGCGAACTCAGCCCGCAACCGACCGACCGGTCCCGCCGGCTGGTGGAGGCCGCCTACCTCGCCAACGCGACCGGTCCGCTGGACCAGGTGACCCGGCTGTTGGCCGACGCCCGGCAGACAGACGACGCCCGACAGGCCTCGGGCACGCCGACCGGATCGGTCTTCGCCGCCGCCACCGCGCTCTACCTCATCAACGGTGAGGGCGACATCGGTGCCGCGCACCGACTGCTGGCCCGGGCACTCGACGATGCTGATACCGCCCAGGCCACCAGCGTCTGGGTCGACGACCTGCTGCACGCGCTGCTGTTCGTCTGCATCTTCGGCGACCGGCCGGAGTACTGGCAGCTGCTGGGGGAGGCGTTGGCCCGGTTCGACCCGGACGGGACAACGGTCGTTCGGCTGTGCTACGACGCGTTCACCGACCCGGCTCGCACCTCCGCAACGGTGCGAGAGGGCCTTGCCCGCGCCTTCGACGCCCTGCCTGCCGACCCGGCACCCTGGCACCTCGTCCCCCTGGCCCACGCGGCCCTGTGGGTGGACGCCCTGTCCGACTATCGCCACTTGGTCCGGCGCATGATCGAACGAGAACGTGACGGCGGAGCGATTCGCGCCGTCATTTCCGGGTTGCTGCTGCTCACCGGCGACTCCTACCACCACGGGCAGTGGGATGAGGCCGAGAACACGGCTCGGGAAGGGCTGGACCTGGCGGCCGCCCACGGCTACCACCTTCTCGAGGGACAGATTCGGGGCCCTCTGGCACTCATCGCGGCCCTCCGCGGCGACCTCGACCTCGCCCGGGCCCTGACCAAAGAAATCACGAATTGGGCAGCACCCCGAGGTGTCGGGCTGACACAAGGATTTGCCCGGTACGCCAGCGCCTTCGCGGCCCTGGCCCAGGGAGACTACGAGGACGCCTACGCTCAGGCGTCCCGGATCACCCCTGGCGGCACCCTCGATCAGGTCACCGTCGGTTCCTGGATGGTCATGGACCTCGTCGAGGCGGCCATCCGCACCGGGCACATAGCGGAGGCCCGGGCCTACGTCGCCGCCGCCCAAGAGGCCGGCATCGCCCGCATCTCCTCCCGGAGGGCCCTCGTCACCGCCGGTGCCGCCGCCCTGGCCGCCGACAATGACCAGGCCCGGCCGCTATTCGAGGCCGCGCTCTCGTTGCCCGAGGCCGACCGGTGGCCGTTCGGATATGCGCGCATCCACCTTGCCTACGGGCAGTGGTTGCGCCGCACCCGCGACACCACCCGAGCCCGCCTGCACCTACGCACCGCCCTGGACATCTTCGACCGACTGGGTGCCCGGCCCTGGTCCGTGCGGGCGCACAACGAACTCCGCGCCACCGGGATCCCCACCACCGACCGACCCGACACTCGCACGGCCGTACTGACCTCACAAGAACGACAGATCGCCACGCTGGCAGCCAGCGGTCTGACCAACAAACAGATCGGCCAGCAGCTGTTCCTGTCCCACCGCACGGTGGGCGCCCATCTGCACCGGATCTTCCCCAAGCTCGGCATCACCTCACGCGCGGCCCTCCGCGACGCCCTGGAGACGATCGCACCGGACGGGAGCGACGGCCCGGCTCAATAAGCCAGCGTTCCCCGCCGAAGGGCCGGTCGCCGGGTCCTGGCCGGTCAGCCCGGCCGATGCTGCGGCGTTGCCCGGCCGACTGCTAACTGCCGAGGGTGGGCACCTGCGCCGTGCGGTGAGTACCCGGCCGCGGCTCGATCGCGTTGGTCGAGCGCAGCGCGCGTTGGTCGAGCGCAGCGTGCTCGGCAACGTGGGCGGTACGTCCCGGCAGCATCGCCGCGTCGCGGGTCGCATGCATATCGGATTCGGGCGCCTTCGCGCGGTCCCGGAAGTGCCCGATAGCCGTGAGCACGAGGCCCGCGGCGGCCCAGTTGACGAGGATCCACAGTGGCTGGGCGACGCCGGCGCCGTGGAAGAACGCGACCGAGCGGAGCAGGCTGGCACCCGCGCCAGGGGGCAGGAAATGGCCGATCGTGCCCCACGGCGCGGGCAGCAGTTCCGGCGCTGAAGCGAGGCCGGAGATCGGGTTGCCGGAGAAGAACACCAGCAGCGCGCCGAGGCCGATGCCGAGCTTGCCGATCGCCGCGCCGAGGCCGGCGACGGTGGCGCTGACGGCGAGCGCGAGCAGGGCGATCACGCCCGCCGTGGCCAGGTAGGAGCCGGTGAGCACGCCGATGCCGTGCATCGCGCCGGCCGCGATCCCGCCCGCGAGAACGGCGAAGGCGATCTGCCCGACTACCCGTACGCTGTGTGATCTCACCAGAAACAGCAGCGCCGCACCACAGGCGAGGCTGGTCAGCAGCAGTGGCAGGAAGGCGGCGCTGAACCCGGCGCCGCGCGGGTCGTCGGCCGGCGTCGCGACGATGTCGGTGACGGTGACCGGGTGGCCGTTGCCCATTTGCTGGGCGGCCTGGCTGAGCAGGGTGGACACCGCGGGGCTGGCGGCCGAGGCGACGTGCAGGCTGAGCCCGGTCGGTCCAACGATGAAGGCGGCGTAGGCGAAGCGGTTGCGCAGGTCCGCGTCGGCCGCCGTGGCGTCGGGCACGGTGTAGATGTCGAATGCGCCCGGCCGTTTGGTGCGCAGCCCGTCGACAACGGCGGTCGTCGCCTGGGTCGAACCGGCGACAATCACGGGGAGGTCGCGCGGGGCGGCCTTCTCGGCCGGCCAGGCGAACCACATGACGAGCAGCGCCTGTAGCAGGACCATGCCGGCGATCAGGACGCCGGCACGGGCCAGTGGCGTCGGCTTGTGGGCCATCTCGATCTCCTCAACGGCTAGTCATCCATTTCATGGCATGCTTCTGCGGCCGCGATTGCTCCGTTGAGGGCGCCCACCGAGGTTCCGATCATCAGATCTGGGACGAATCCTCGCTGCTCCAACGCCTGCCGACACCAACCAGCGCACCGCCGAGCACTTTTGCGATCAGGAGAGGTCGGCGAGGTCCGCCTCGGTGAGGGTGATCGACCGGGCGGTCAGGTTCTCCTCCAGGTGAGCCCCGGAGCCGGTACCCGGGATGGCCAGGGCGACCGGAGACAGGGCCAGCAGCCAGGCGAGGGCGATGCGACGGGCGGTGGCGCCGTGCCGTCCGGCGACCTTGACCAGGCCGGGGTTGTTGATGTCGGCCCTGCCGCCGCCGAGCGGGAAGAACGGGACGAAGGCGATGCCGGCCTGCGTGCAGGCCTCCAGGACGGCCGTCTCGTCACGATTGGCGATGTGGAAGTTGTTCTGGACGGCCACGACAGGAGCGATCGCGCGCGCTTCGGCGAGGTGGCGGGCATCGACATTGCTGATGCCCAGATGGCGGATCAGACCCTCGTCGCGCAGCGCGGCGAGCACCTCGAAACGTTCGGCGAGCGACTCGCCATGTGGGGGTTCCGTCCCACCGATGCGCAGGTAGACCAGGTCAAGGCGATCCAGGCCCAGGCTTTCGAGGTTGGCTTCGACCTGGGGCCGAAGATCGGCGGCGGTGCCCTGGCCGGGACCGTCCGGACCGAAGACCGGGCCGACCTTGGTGGCGATGACCAGGGCGGCCGGGTAGGGCGACAGCGCCTCACGGATCAGAGTGTTGGCCCGCACTGAGCCGTTCGCGCTGCGGTAGAACTCGGCGGTGTCGATGTGGTTGACGCCGAGCTCAACGGCGCGGCGCAGGACGGCGCGGCCGGACTCGGGGTCGCGGGCGGCTCCGCCCGGGCTGCCGTGGGGCAGACGCATGGCGCCGAAGCCGAGCCGGTCGATCGTCAGGTCGCCGCCGAGGCGGAACTGGTTGGTCATGTGTTTCCTCGTGATGTGATGTGATGTGGTGCGCTCGACCGGTCGGGGGCGTGGCCGACATCGAGCGAGGACAGCCGCTCCAGGCGGAAGACGCCCCGATCACGCCGCTAGCGCCTGCGGGATCGAACCCTCGACGAACGTGACCGTCTCGTCGAGCGGGGCCCGGGCTGCACGGACGTAGTCCACCGTGACGTCCTCGTATCCGATCGACATGCCGCAGAAGAGGATGAGCCGGTCCGGGGGCGACAGGACCTCCGCGACGGTCTTGCGATACACCGACCACGCCATCTGCGGGCAACTGTGCAGTCCTTCGGCGCGGAGCAGCAGCATGACGGTCTGCAGATACATACCGACGTCGGCCCATTGGGGCGGGCCCATGTCGCGGTCGATATAGCAGAACAGGGCGACGGGCGCGCCGAAACACTGCCAGTTGCCGGTAGCGGCCCTTTGGCGCGCCTCCCAGTCCTCGCGCGAAACATCGAGTTTGCCGTAGCGCTCCTTGCCGTAGGCGGATCGGCGCTCACGATACGGGGACTTCAGCGTGGGCGGGTACATCTCGTACTCCCGCTCGTCCCAGGGGTCGGCTGTGGCCACGCGCTCGCCGGCGCGCTTCTTGAGCTCGGCCAGCGGCCCTCCAGTCAGCACGTAGACGCGCCACGGCTGGATGTTCGATCCGGACGGCGCCCAAGCCGCGGCGGACACGACGCGCTCCAGCACCTCCCTCGGGACAGGCCGATCGGTGAATCCGCGCACCGCCCGTCGGCTCGTGACAGCCTCGTAGACGTCCACGATCGCCACCTCCCCGTCTACGCAACGTCGTGACGGCTCATACCGTATCACTCGCGATAGTTTCAATCGCTACGATCTGTCCCGCCATGAGTAGGTTGTGAGGAAGGTGACTCATGCGGGAACCGGTCGCGAAGGCCGCACGAGACGAAACGCGCCACGCGTCAGCCGACCGGCCTGTGGACGGGCTTGCACCTGACCGCCTGGAGGCTTACGCCTCATCGCCTGGGGGGTAGGTGAACCGGGTCAACAGATCCATCAGTTGCTCGGCCTCGCCGGGCCCCAGTGCGGCAACCAGGCGGTCGGCCATCGGCTTCGCGGCCACATGGGCTGCATCGAAAAGCTCAAGGCCCCGGGGCGTGATCTCCACAGCCCGCACCCGCCGGTCTCCCGGCACGGCCTTGCGTACGGCCAGTCCCATGCGCTCCAGGTCGTCCACCACCCGCATGATTCCCGCCTTGTCCGACCCCGTCGCCGGCGCCAGGTCCCGCTGCACCGTGGCCCCGCGCTCGACCAGCACCATCAGCACGGCGAAATGCCGCAACTCGATGCCGAGCGGCCGAAGTGCCTCCGTCATCGCCGCGGCCGCGCGCCAGTGCGCCTGGCGCAGCAGCAAGCCGAGCGCGAAAGGCGCGGCATCCCCAGGCCGACCGGTCGCACGCGAAGCGGTGGTTCGATGAGGAACGTCGGCGGTCATGAGCGCATATTACCCGATATCATTTCACTTGATACGGTTTCATTTGAAATTACATGCGCCCCGGCGCCTTGTTAGCTTGATCGACAAGGCAATACGGACCAGTCGTTCAGACCTGACCGCTCCCGCCATCGACGAAGAATTCGGCGCCGGTGATGAAGCTGGCGTCGTCGGAGGCGAGGAACGTGACGGTCTTGGCGATTTCTTCGGGGCGGCCCAGGCGTTTCATGCTGACGCGCGAGGCCAGCACCTCCATCCCCTCGGGTTGGCCGGGGAGCATCTCCGCCCCTTCGGGGTGGCCGTCGAGCATCGCGGTGTCGATCGGGCCCGGGCTGACCACGTTCACCCGGATGTTGCGGCCCTGGTCGTACAGGTCCGTCGTCCAGGTGCGGGCGAACGACCGCACGGCCGCTTTGGTGGCCGCGTAGACCCCCTGGCTGGGGTAGCCCTTGATGGAGACAACGGAGCCGGTCAAGATGATCGTGCCGCCGTCGGGCATGAGCGGCAGGGCCTTCTGCGCGGTGAACAGCGTGCCCTTGACGTTGGTGTTGAAGGCGTGGTCGATGTGCTCCTCGGTGATCGAGCCGAACGGGATCCGATCAAGGGTGGCGGCGTTGGCGAAGACGATGTCGACGTGTCCCTGTTCCTGGCCGATCTGCTCGTAGATCCGGTCGAGGTCCTCGGGTTTGGTGACGTCTCCATGGATGGCGGTGACGGCGGGTCCGATGGACGCCGCCGCGGCGTCCAGTTCAGGCTTGCGGCGGCCGGTGATGTAGACGTGGGCGCCCTGCTGAGCGAACTCTCCGGCGGTGGCCAGGCCGATGCCGGTGCCGCCGCCCGTGACGAGGGCAACCTTGCCGTCCAGTTTCCCGGTCATGACGTTCCTCTCCTGCTCGCTGAGTCGGCCTCAAAACCGTCTGCATACCCTGCTGATGCCCGGCCACACGAGCCCGCCTTGTGCACGGCGTCGTAGATCTTCTGGCGGGTTCGTTCGGGTTCGTACCCGGCGCGGTGCTCGCGGCGAAGCGACTCGACCGCATCGGTGAGCAGGCTCACGTGGCGCCGGCCCTGGGCGGATCGGGTGCATTGGGCACGGGCCGGGCACGGTCGGCAGTCCGACGCGGCGAAGCTGACCACGATCCTGTCCCGTCCGGCCTGCCTGCAGGGGTTCCACGACACGCTCGGCTTGCCTTGCGGGCAGGTGGCGCTCTGGTTGTCCCAGTCGATGGCGAGCGCGGTCTTGTCGTATCCGGTACCGGCCTTGGCTTGCGCCGTCCGGTCCGACAGCAGGGGCATCACCAGCGTGACGCCGAGTCACGCCGTGAGCGGACCAGCAGGTCCGCCGATGGGTAGCCCGAGTCCAGCAGATGCCGCGCGGGCAGCGCACAGCTGCGGCGGTCTCCGGTTCAAACGGGTCTCGGTGCGCGTCGGTCGCGGCGCCGCTCGAGTTCGTCCTGCTCCACGTAAGTGACCATCGGTGTCCCGGGCACCATCGCCATCACCACGAGGAATTTGGTCGTCGCGTCCGGGAGATTGTTGGCGTCCTGGTAGTGGATCACGTCTCCGCCGGGTTCCCAGAAGGTCTTCCCTGCCTTGACGACCCGTTCGGGCTCGCCTTCGAGCTCGAAAATCATCTCGCCTTCGAGCACGTAGCCGAAGGACGGTCCAGTGTGCGGTTCCCCTCGTAACGTGGAGGCCAGGACTTGAGGGATAGAGGTTCATGGCTGAGACGAGACGCCGGTTCGATCCTGAGTTCCGCGCGGGCGCGGTCCGGATCGTGCGGGAGACCGGTAAGTCGATCGCGCAGGTAGCGCGTGATCTGGGGATCAACAGCGGCACCCTCGCCAACTGGGTGCAGCAGGATCGTGCAGCTCGTGGCGAGGCGGCCGCTGGGCAGTTGGCCGAGGACGAGCGCGCCGAGCTGGCGCGGTTGCGGCGGGAGAACGCTGAGCTGGCGATGGAGCGTGATGTCCTCAAGCGATCCGTGGTCCTGTGGGTCAAGGAAGCGACGGGCCGGTGAGCGTGGCCGCCTTCATCGCTTCCCGGAGGACCGAGCACGACGTGCCGCACGCGGTGGCCTGCCGGGCCCTCGGGGTGTCCGAGTCGTGGTTCTACAAGTGGCGGGACCGTCCGCCGACGCCCCGCCAGGACCGTAGGACCAGGCTGACCGACGCGGTCCGGCGCGTCTTTGACGCCTCGGGCGGCACCTACGGCAGCCCACGCATCGGCGACGAGCTGCGCGAGCAGGGCTGGCGGGTGTCGGACAACACGATCGCCGCGCTCATGGCCGAGCTGGGCCTCGTCGCCAGAGTGCAACGACGCCGGCGTGGGCTGACCCGGCAGGGCAAGCGGCCAGCCGCCCCGGACCTGGTCAAGCGGCAGTTCACCGCGCCCGCGCCGGACGTGGCCTGGTGCGGTGACATGACCGAGATCGTCACCGGCGAGGGCAAGCTCTACCTATAAGTCATCGACCTGTACTCCCGGCGCGTCCTCGGCTACGCCATGGGCGCCCACCACGACGCCGCCTTGGTCGTCGCCGCGTTGAACATGGCCGCGGTCACCCGCGGCGGCGACGTCGCTGGAGTGATCTTCCACAGCGACAGGGGCAGCGAATACTGCTCGGCCGACTTCGCTCGGGCGTGCGCCCGCTGGAAGGTGCGCCAGTCGATGGGCCGGGTCGGCTCGTGCTTCGACAATGCCGTGGCCGAGGCGACCTTCTCCACCATCAAGGTCGAGTACGTCCACCGTCACCAGTCCCGCAGCCGCACTGAGGCTCGGCTGAAGATCGCCACCTGGATCACCGACTTGTCAGGATATGCGGGTGATCCTTGGCTGTCGCCGGTCGGTCTGACCGGCCCGGGGTCATTGCGACCCGTGAGGGGTGGCTGTGGTCTTCGATCCGTGTCTGGTGCGTTCGTCGGCAGGCGATGGTAGCGAGATTGTCCGGGTTGGGCATCCGCTGCTGGACGCGTTCTTGGTGTTGGTGGCGGCGCGTTGCCGGCCGAACACGGTGTTGGCGAGCGCGTTCGATTTGAAGGTGTTCTTCTCGATCGTCGGCAAAGACCCGGTGGAGGTCGACACCGCCGATGTGCTGGCGTTCATTGCGGCGCAGCGTGCGCCGCGGCGCGGTGCCACGGTGGTGCGGATCGAGGACGGCGAGCGGGGCTTGGCGGGGCGGACCATCAAGCGTCGCCTCGCGACGATCGCCGGGTTGTATGAGTACCTGCTGGTGCGCGGGGACACGCCGGTGGTCCGGAACCCGGTGCCGCGTGGGTTGGCGTTACGCCGCGATGGTGGGCGGGTGGTGCGTGGGGTGCCGCTGATCCGGGCGCCGCGGACCCTGCCGAGGGTGATCGACCCGGAGGAGGCGAACCTGTTCCTGGCTGCGTTGCGCACGCATCGGGATCGGGCGATGGCCGAGGCGATGCTGCTGGGCGGGTTACGCCGCTGCGAAGTGCTGGGGTTGCGGCTGGCCGACATGCGGCCCGGTGAGAAGCGGCTCTTCATTGCGGAGGGCAAGGGCGGTCATCAACGGGTCGTGCCGATCTCGGCCCGGTTCCTCACCACTTTGGCGTCCTATTTGGACGGTGAACGGCCCCAGGGCATCGAGACCGATCGGGTGTTCGTGGTGTTGAAGGGTCGACGGCGGGGTCTGCCGCTGACCGCGGCCGGGTTGGACGAAATCGTCTCGGGCGCCCGGCGACGAGCGGGCATCGATCATCTGACCTGTCACCAGCTGCGGCACACCTGCTTCACCAGGTTGCGGGAGGCCGGCATGGCGTTGGAAGCGATCCAGGCCCAGGCCGGGCACCGCTCGATCGAGTCGACGCGGATCTACCTGCACCTGGCCAACGACTGGCTGGCCGGGGAGTACCGGCGGGCCAGCGAAGCGATCGACGCACAGACCTTGGCTGGCGACTGATGCCGGCCGTCGTGGCACTGGCGCCCCGCCAACGCGACCAGGTCGAGGGCTACCTGACCGCGGTCCGCCTGCTGAGCAAGGGATGCGGACGCTCGACCGTGAAGGCGGCGCGTTCGTTCGCCGGCAAGGTACAGCGGGCCGGCGGATGGGAACGGCTGAACGTCGAACAGCAGATCGACGCGATCATCAAGGCCAGAGCCTTCGCGTCCTGGCTCATGGTCACCGGACGGCTGACCGTCGACGCGGACGTCCTGGGCCGGGTGGACCTGCGGTTGGGCAACGCCGCCCGCAACTACTGTCCCGACGCGCACCGCTGGTTCACCGACGCCTGCACGCTTCTGGGTCTCAAGGTGGACGATGTGGCCCTGCAGTGGAACACCCTGGCCAAGGTCACCGCGTTGACCGGGGTCGCGCCCGACCAGGTCGGCCCCGCCGAGTTCGGGCACACCCGCCGAACAGTCATCGACGCCTACCTCGCCCGTGGGCTACCCAGCTCCGGCCGGAACATCGCCTCGATCTTCCACCGGCTGCAGCTGACCCTGTTTCACGCCGGGCACCTCGACACCGCGACCCGACCAGCGTCGCGACCACCGGTGTCGGTCACCGGATGGGCAGCCGCCGCCCCAGCCATCGCCCAGGTCGCGCAGCGCTACGTCGCCCAGATCACGCTGAGCCTGCGCCCGTCCACGGTCAAACACATCGAACATGACCTGCGTGAGTTCGCGATCTGGCTGGCCCGCCAGCACCCGGCGGTGGGCCACTTGCGCCGACCTGCAACGCCATCACATCGAGGAGTACAAGGCCTGGGTCGGCGCCAAACACGGCCGCTACACCGGCAAGCCACTCAACCGGATCAGCATCAAGAACCGACTGATCAACTTGCACTGCTTCTTCGACCGGATCACCGAATGGGGCTACCCGAACCCACCCCAGCGGCCGCTCATCTTCGCCGGCGACCTGCCGATCGTGGACAAACCACTACCACGTTTCCTCGACGACGCCGCGGCCACCAAGCTCATGCGGGCCTCCCGGGCCGACTCCGACCCGCTGTCGCGGCTGATCGTGGAACTGTTGGCCCGCACCGGCATCCGCAAGAGCGAACTGCTCGGCCTGACCGTCGATGCTGTGGTGCAGATCGGTTCGGCGTTCTGGTTGCGCATCCCTGTCGGCAAGCTCCACAACGACCGCTACATCCCATTGCACCCGCAACTCAAGGAGATGCTCGACGACTGGATCACCAACCACCGGCCCACCGGGCTGCGCACCGACCGGCTGCTGCTGGAACGCAACCGGCCATTGACCGCGCTGCGGGTCGCCACCGCGTTGAGCCGCCTGGCCAACGAGGCCGGCATCGGACACGTCACCGCTCACCAATTACGTCACACCCTGGCCACCCAGGCCATCAACCGTGGCATGAGCCTGGACGCCATCGCTGCCCTACTCGGCCACAAAACCCTTGCCATGACTATGTATGATTTATGCCCGGATCGCCGACAAAACCGTTGCTGAGGAATACTTTTCCGTCACTGAGAAGGTTGAAGCCCTTTACGACCAACCCCGCCAGCTACCCGCCAACGACGAGGGCTCCGAGATGCGCAAGCTCCGCGGCGAGATGCATCGCCGGATGCTCGGCAACGGCTACTGCGCCCGACCCGTCGAGATGGACTGCCACTTCGAGTCCATCTGCGAGAGTTGCACCTTCTTCGTCACCACCATCGAGTTCCGGCCCACCTTGCAAGCCCAACGCGAGGACGCCGAACGCAAAGGACAGGTCGGCCGCAAGAAGATCTTCGATGGCCTCATCGACCGCCTCGACAGCAAGGCATCATAGCCAGACCCTTGACAGGATCACCCGCATAAGTACAACGCCACACGGCTGCACTCCGCCATCGGCCATCTGCCACCCGATGAGTACGAATCCATGTACTACGCTCAACCCCAGCCCCGTGAGCTGGTTGGAGTCAACTGCTGAAGTCTCCACAGAACCCGGGGCGGTTCATTCGACCATCTGCACGTAGTAGACCCATCTGCGGGTCCTGTTTGCGGGCGTGGTCGGCGGCCCGGACCAGGGTTGATCGCAGCAGCCGGGAACCGGCCTTGGGCATGGGTTGGCCCTTGCGGTCGGTGTCCCCGGTCTCCGACGCCCGCGGTGCCAAACCCAGGTAGGACTTGAAATGTGCGCCGCTGGGGAAGCGTGACGCTTCACCGATGACCGCGGCCAGTGCGGGGCCGCCGACCTGGCCCAGGCCGGGCAGGGTGCGGACGAGCTGGCCGGGGTCGGCCCACCGGTAGGCGGTTTCCCGTTCGTCGGCGTGGACCGTCAGCTCCGCCTCGATCGCTCGGATCAGTCGGACTTCGGTGGCGACTTCGGCGGCGAGGTCGGCGAAGGCCACCGCTGGGTGCTCGGCGTAGAGCTGGACCGCGGCCTGGCGCTGGCCAGCCACTGCTCGGCTCGGGCAGCGCCGGAGTGGTTGCGGGATGCTGTGACGATGACCGCGGTGAGCTCGACCTTGCCCAGTCGTAGCAGCGCCCGCGGGTCTGCCCACTGCTCAAGCACGGCAAGGTCGGCCTGGCCCAGATCGCCGGTCAGCGGTGTCAGCGGCATCAGCTGCCGTACCAGGTCTTTGAGGCGGACCTTGGGCTCAGCAGCCTGCATGGTCAACCGGTCGTAGGCACGTACCCGCCGGTCCAACGCAGCCCGCTCACCTGTGGGCAGCGTCAGCGGCGTCAACCCGTCCGGGTCGACCAGCGGCAGCCGGGCCAGGGTGTCCGCGTCGATCCTGTTGCTCTTCGCGTGCCGCGACAGGAACCGGCGCAGATCCGCCGCCTTCTGACTCGACACCCGATACACGCCATGGCCTCGGGTACTGAAGAACACCGCGATCGGCAGCCACGCCGGCCCGGTCGGTTCCATCACCACCTCCAACCGGGTACCACGCGGCGCGCCAGCCAGCGCTGCCTGTTCGATCACCGTCAGACTCGCCACGCTCGGTTCACACCGGCGCCGGCATACCTCCCGCCCCGAATCGTCCAGGACCCGAACCGTATGCGCCGAGGCGATACCCAGATCGATGCCCGCCAGCCGTCGCTGCACGTCCACCGTTCTCCCATCCCTGAAGACCAGCCTGCGTCGCTCCAGCCGGCCGCGTCGGGCGGCGAACATGCACGGCCACGGTCCCAAGGAGGCAGAGCCCGACAACGGCTCCCACT
>NZ_BAABAT010000083.1:0-24238 GCF_039537565.1 Dactylosporangium darangshiense | reverse complement strand
GGGCAGCAACGGGCGCAGCAGGTCCCACTCGGCGTCCGTGAGTTCGAATCGGGCAGTCATGGCGTGCGGGTAACAATCCGGATGGTATGGATCATCCCACCAAGATCCAGGAGACATGCCCTAGCACTGGCCGATGCCGCTACGGCGGTGGCCGCCGCCGGAGGTCTGGACTGGGCCGACACGACGGTGCGCGGTATCACCGACCCGGGCTGGCGCGCAGCGGCGCTGGCCTGGGTCGCTCGGGCAGCGGCCGCCGCCGGCGATCTCGACCGGGCCGGGCAGTTGGCCGCTGACGCCGAGACGACCGCCCGCAGTATCACCAACCCATACCGGCAGGGACAGGCGCTGGCCAGGGTCGCCGCGGCGGTGGCCGCCGCCGGAGGTCTGGACTGGGCCGACACGACGGTGCGCGGTATCACCGACCCCGGCTGGCGGGCAGCGGCGCTGGCCTGGGTCGCTCGGGCAGCGGCCGCCGCCGGCGATCTCGAGCGGGCCCTGCAGTTGGCCGCCGACGCCGAGACGACCGCCCGCAATATCACCGATCTGGACAGGCAGGCGGAGGCGCTGACCCAGGTCGCAGCGGCGGTGGCCCGGGCCGGCGATCTCGACCGGGCCGAGACCATGGCCCGCAGCATCGGCGAACCGGACGAGCAGGCGGAGGCGCTGACCCAGGTCGCAGCGGCGGTGGCCCAGGCCGGCGATCTCGACCGGGCCGAGACCATGGCCCGCAGCATCACCGACCGCTACGAGCAGGCGGAGGCGCTGACCCAGGTCGCAGCGGCGGTGGCCCAGGCCGGCGATCTCGACCGGGCCGAGACCATGGCCCGCAGCATCACCGACCTCGACCAGCAGGCAGAGGCGCTGACCCAGGTCGCAGCGGCGGTGGCCCGGGCCGGCGATCTCGACCGGGCCGAGACCATGGCCCGCAGCATCACCGACCTCGACCAGCAGGCAGAGGCGCTGACCCAGGTCGCAGCGGCGGTGGCCCGGGCCGGCGATCTCGACCGGGCCGAGACCATGGCCCGCAGCATCACCGACCTCGACCAGCAGGCAGAGGCGCTGACCCAGGTCGCAGCGGCGGTGGCCCGGGCCGGCGATCTCGACCGGGCCGAGACCGTGGCCCGCAGTATCGGCGATCCGGACGAGCAGGCGGAGGCGCTGACCCAGGTCGCAGCGGTGATGGCCCGTGTCGGCGATCTCGACCGGGCCATGCAGTTGGCCGCTGACGCCGAGACGACCGCGCGCAGCATCACCCACCCGTACCAGCAGGCAGAGGCGCTGGCGCAGGTCGCTGCAGCGGTGGCCGCCGCCGGTGACCTCGACAGGGCCGTGACGACCATCCACGGCATCACTAATCCGTACCACCAGGCACAAGCGCTGGCCCGGGTTGCTGCGGTGGTAGCCGCCGCCGGCAATTTCGATCAAGCCGAGGCCACAGCGCTCAGCATCCGCAGCCCGTACCAGCAGGTACAAGCGCTGGCCCGGGTTGCTGCAGCGGTGGCCGCCGCAGGTGATCTCGATCGGGCCGAGACGATGGCCTGCAGTATCGTCGACGAGCACCTGCAGGCCGAGGCGCTGGCCCGGGTTGCTGCGGCGACGGCCGCCACCGGTGATCGCGACCGGGCCGGGCGGCTGGCCGCCGCCGCCGAGACGACTGCCCGCAACATCACCGACCCATGCCAGCAGGCACCGCTGCTGGCATTGGTCGCTGGCGCGATGGCCGCCGCCGACAATCTCGAACGAGCCCGGATGTTGGCCGCGGCCGCCGAGACGACCGCCCGCAACATCACCGACCCGTACGAGCAGGCAGAGGAGCTGGCCCGGGTTGCTGCAGCGATGGCCACCGCCGGTGATCTCGACCGAGCCGAGGCCACCGCCCGCAGTATTACCGACGCTGGCCAGCAGACGGAGGCGCTGGCCAGCGTTGCTGCAGCGATGGCCGCCGCCGGCAATCTCGACCGGGCCGAGACGACGGCGCGTAACATCAACGACCCGGACCGGCGAGCAGAGGCGCTGGTCGAGGTAGTTGCGGCAATTGCCGCCGCCGGCAACCTCGACCGCGCCGAGACGACCGCCCGAAGCATTACCGATCTTGCGTCGCGAGCAGCGGGGCTGGCCCGAGTTGCCGAGGTTGCTGGTCTGCCGCGAGCCTACCTCCTCATCGGTGAGGTGTTTGCGGTCGGATCATGGCTGTTGCCCTTGCCTGCACTCGCGAAGCTGCGACCGCAACTCGTCCTGGAGATCGCTGGGGAAGTGTTCGGCGACAATCGTTGACGTTGCAATCCGCGCCGCGTCTTCCGCGCGTAAGCCACCGCCGACGAAACGAGCCGAACCGGCTCCGTTGCATCGGGCGTTGGCATGATCGAGGGCACGCTTGGTCGGTGAAACTGTCAACCCTTTGCCGCCCGTGGCTGCCCTCCGAAGTCGGCGTTCGCTGGGTTCCGGTTCGGCGGGAGAGATCGCGGCGCTTGCCGGTATCGCCCTGCTCGCCGCAACGGTGGATTTCGCGGTGGCAGCGCGGGTAGCCCTGCGGCAGAAGCCTGGCCGGACTGCTGTTTGGTCGCTGGCGCTCGCGATCCTCGGCGTGCCGACCGTTGTCGTCATCTACTGGTCCGGGGCTACCGGCGGCACTCGGCATCGCGTCGTTCGTGCTGGGATTGGACGCGCGGCGCCGCCTGAGCCGGCTCCCGGTCAGCGCGGCCGCCGGGATCGGGCTCGGAGCGATCGTTGTGGTCGCCAACTCAGTGCTGGTCTTCACCAGCTGATAAAAGCCACACCCCCGATGGCCGCTGCGGGGACGCGGCGATCGGGGCATGCTTCGGCCACAAGTGTGGGTGCGACGAGACCAATTGGATGACGAGTTCGATCGCCTCCGCGCCGCGCCCCGAAAAGCGTCTAGCCACATAAGAGCGATGCCGGTGCACCCGCCGCGCCGCCGCTACGGTGTGTCCGCCCAGACGACGACGTCGCTACTGACCGGGCTGCCAGGCTGAGTGCCGGTGACGTCGACGGTGTAGGCGCCTGGGGGCAGCCCCTCGACGGTGACACTGCCGGCACCGGCCGGGTCCAGCTTGGGCAGGCGGGCATCGGCGACCCGTCCGTGCTCGTCGGTGACGATGATGCGCAGCGAGTGGCGCTGCCCGTCGACGGTGGCAACGGCGACGGCGAGCGGTTCCCCGGCCACGAACAGTTCGGGGACGTCGATCCGGACGGCGACGGAGTCGTCGGCCCGGACGTGGACGGGGCTGGCGGTGAGGATGCCGGTGAGTTCGTCGAGTGCGGCGGTGTTGCGTTGCAGGTTGCTGTGCCGGTCGCGACCCTGCGTAGCAGCGGGCTGTCCATGATCACGTCCGGGCGTGTTGCGCCGACGATCGGCACAGTCGCGTCGCCGTAGAGGTCTGCGGCCCGGCAGGTATTGACTACCTCGACGCGACCGTCGGCGGTGCGGGCGGTGGTGGCGGTGGGCTGGTGGATGCCGACGATCGCGTGGGTGGCCTGCAGGCTCGCGGGGCGAACACCACGCCGCGGGCCCGGCACCGGACGGTAAACGGCTGCACGATACGCCACTGCCCAACACCGAGGCCAGGCTGCAAGCGCTGTTCACGAAGCTCGCCCGCCACGGCACGCTGCTCGTGGCCGTTGACCCAGCCGCCTCGATCGGCGCGCTGCCGGTTGCGGTGGGCCGCGCCTGCGGCCACGCAGTGGCCTACCTGCCCGGTCTGGCCACGCGCCGCATCGCGGACCTGCATCCCGCAACGGCGAAGACCGACGCCCGCGACGCCCACGTCATCGCCGACGCGGCCCGGACCCTGCCGCACACGCTGCGCAGGGTCGACACCGGCGACGAAGCCCTGGCCGAACTGGAGGTCCTCATCGGCTTCGACGACGACCTAGCCGGCGAGTCGACCCGGGTGTCCAACCGCATCCGCGGCCAGCTCACCCAGATCCACCCCGCCCTGGAACGCGTCCTGGGCCCGAAGCTTCAGTTCCTCAGGTTCGTTGGCGTCGGACAATAGCTGTCGTGGGCGTGGCGAGGTACGCGTCGACTTGCGTTCGATGCCTGGCGAGGAAGCCAGCCAGTCCGGGGAATCGGGTCTGCCGCTCGTATGCGCCGAGCCAGCCACCGCAAGGCGAGCAAAGCAGGCCACGAACGCAGCGAGCGCAACCTGTTGGGGCATCGCAACACGCATGGTCGTGGTCGATGCCGAGTGGGACGATCTCGCCGTCGCGGTACGCACACTGACCGCAGATGGCACAGACGCCTTGCTGCGCGTACATCATCTGCCAGTAAAGGACGCCGGTGATGCCATGGCGTGCGCACGCTGTCCACGGCGTCTGCACACAGCACGCCCTTGTAGCCCACTCCCTGCCCCGAGCGAGCCGGCGACGGGCGGCGGGATGCAGGAGCGGTGTCGTTGTGGGCGTGGTGGTTGCGGCGATGATCGGGGAGTGTCGGTCGTCGGGCGGTGGAATCGGGTCGGCGGGGTTGTTGAGGTATACGCCGCACGCGCAGTCCAGGGCCTCCTCGGCGGTGCCGACTGGGGTGCCGCTGGGCAGCATCGAATCCTGATAGCGCCCGCCGCCGGCGAGGTAGATCGCGAAACCCCACAAGTACGGTGAGCCGTGGTAACGCAACCGGCACAACGACATGGACGTGCCGTCTGGCAGTTGCCCCTCGACGTAGGCGAACATGCCCCGGAAGTCCACCTTGACTTCAGCGAGGGCTGGCCACAGCCGCGCGGCGTGATAGCTCAGGCGTCTGCGGAGTTTGGTCTTGGTCGACTCGGGTAGCGGCTTGGGCACGGCATCCGATGCTGCCCTACCTCGGGCGGCAAAGTCACCCTGTTCTTGATGATGCGCGATTGCGTCGCGCCGGCCACGCGCACCACCCTCCGAATCGGGTGCGGACTATAGATCCGGCCCAACTCCTCCGTATGGACCCGCGGCAGTCGGTCAAGGATTCGTCGGCGACGGCTGGACCCAGCCCCTACTTTGCCGTAGCGCTGACAGGTTCTCGCGCGTGGTGAGGGTGTCGGGATGCTCGTCGCCGAGCACCTGCCGCCGGTCGGCGAGGACCTGCTCGAACACATCGATGGCCTCGTCTACCTGTGAGCGATCGAGAAATTCCCCCGGGCTGCGATCACGCAATTCCCCCGGTGCTGGCCCTGTGGGACGACTCTACTTCGCGTTCGTGGTGGACTGGGGGACCGCGCGCCCGGGTCGTTTGTTGGGCCGGTAGCTGGGGCCGTTCATGAACACTTGGTGGCTGGTGTTGATGAGCCGGTCGAGCAGGGACTCGGCGACGACGGGGTTCGGGAACAGCGGGTACCAGTCGGGCGGGTTGCGGTTCGAGGTGGTGATCAGCGATCGGCCGGCCTGGGCGCGTTCGCTGATCAACTCGTAGAGATCGTCGGCTTGTTGCGGGGTGTACTCGCGTATCGCGAAGTCGTCCAAGATCAGCACGTGTGGTCGGGTGAGCTCGGCGAGGCGTTTGGGCCAGGTGCGGTCGGCGTGGCCGCCGGCGAGGTGGGCCAGGACCCGGCTGGTCTTGTAGAAGCGGACCTCGGCGCCTTGGCGGATAGCGAGGTGCCCGAGGGCTTGTGCCACATGGGTTTTCCCGACACCGACCGGGCCGTGCAGGAGAATCGACTCTCCACTGTGGAGCCAGCGCAGGGCGGCGAGGTCCCGGATCTGCGCGGCGGGGAGTTTGGGGCTGGCGGCGAAGTCGAAGCCTTCCAGGGTGGTCTGCTCGTCGAAATGGGCGCGGCGTAGCCGCCGGTGGATGGACATGGTCTCCCGGCGGGTAATCTCGTCCTGGCACAACACCTGCAGGAAGTCCAGGTGCCCGAGTTCGCCGGCCTGGGCCTGGGCCAGGCGGGCGTCAAGGGTTTCCAGCATGCCGGACAGCTTCAGCGTGCGCAGGCTGGCGTGCAGGGCGACGTCGATGATGGTCACTGGTACTCCTGGTAGATGAGGGTGAACAGGGCCTGTTGCAGGCGCAGCAGGTCGGCGCCGGTGCTCAGGGGTGGGTAGCCGTGGCGGGCCAGGACGGCGGCGACGTCGAGGGCCAGGCCAACGGTGAACCGGCTGTCGGTGCTGTCGGGTCGGCTGATCGGGTAGGCGGGGACGTCGCGGCTCATCAGGCCGCCCCCTGATCGCCGTCGCGGCCGGGCAGGGGGTAGACGTTGTCGAACAGGGCGGCCGGGCCGTGCAGGTGCGCGCTGGCGCCGCCGTCCCCAGTCGATGGTGGCGGCGGGTCGGTCTCCGCACCCGCGGCGAGGATGCCCTTGACCGTGCGGTAGGAGGGATCACCAGCCGTGATTGCCTTGGCACAGGCCAACTCCAGCCGTTCGGCGCCGTGCTTGTCGGCCAGGCCGATCACCCCCTGAGCGGAGCGCAGCCGGTAGAGGGCGCCGACCTCCAGCAGCGCGGTGATGACCGCGGTGCAGGAAGGTCCGATCTCGCCGGCGCGGCGGCGGCACCAGGCCGGGGTCCGCATCGCGAACGCGATCTTCTCCGGCGGGTAATGCGACATGTCGGTGCGCTTGCCCTTGCCCGTCCGGGCGTGCGTGGCGACCAGGTGTCCATTGTGGAACATCTGGACGGTGGTCCAGGTTTCCCGGGCATCGAGGCGCTGCCCGATCAGCCGCCACGGCACCGAGTACAACGCCTTGCCGACCTTGACGTGGATGTCCGGTCCGACCTTGCCGGTCGACCACGTCGCCAGGACGAACGGCCTGGCCGGCAACGGCTGCAACGCGTCGGCCTCGGCGGCGGTGAACACCGCCGCCGGCGCGGCGCCGTCCAGAGGCCGGCAAGCCCGCTGCCCGGCCACCTTCAGGCACCAGTCCACCGCCGCGGTCTGCATCTGGGCCAGGGACGTGAACTGCCGACCCCGCCACAGCGAGTCCCGCACATACGGCATCGGCCGCTCGACCCTGGGCTTATCGCGGGGCTTGCGGGCCCGAGCCGGGTCGATCAACACGCCATAATGCTCGGCCAACTCCGCATACGCGCGGTTGAGCTTCGGGTCGTACAGGTCGGCGCGCTCCACCCCGGTGGCCAGGTTGTCCGGAACGATGCGTTGCGGGACACCGCCGAAGAACCGCAACGCCTCCACATGCGCCTCGGTCCAGGCCCGCTGGTCCATCCGCAGCACCGGTCGCACGAACATATGCCGCGAGTACGACAGCACCATCACGAACGCCCACACCGCCACCCGCCTACCGGTGCCCGGATCGATCCACATCCCCAACCGGCCGTAGTCGACCTGCGCCTCATGCCCAGGCGGCGGCGTCTCGCCCAGCACCCGCACCTGCGCCCGGCGGGTCTCCTCAGGCAGGTTCGCCCGCACCCACCGGCGAAACGACGCCACCGACGCGTCGAGCCCGCGCTCGTCATGCAACCGCTGATGGATCGTCGCCGCGGTCACCCCCGCCTGCAACTGCTCAGCGACGTAATCGCGGTGCACCTCGATCGCCGGCCAGGTCACCTGCCGCAACCGGGTATCGACCAACTCCGGGAACCAGCCCCGCACCAGCTGCGCCCACTCGGCCTGGCTACGCACCGGGCCGCCTGGCACCAGCCCGGCTGCGATCGCCGGCGCCGTGTACTTGCGGATCGTCTTGCGGTCGACGCCGAGGCTGGCCGCCAGCTCGTGCTGCGACCGGCCCGCATACCAATGCACCAGAATCTCGACGATGTCGATCACGTAGAAGCTTCTCCTCGCCATCGGCGCCTCCACCCTCGGATGGAGGCAGACTGCTTGCCTGCGAGGACCAGACCCCGACGCCACGCACGTGCTCCCCTGGGGGAATTGCGTGATCGGGGTGGGGAATTACGTGATCGAACCCCGCTCAAACGGGGGAATTACATGATCGCCGACAGTCTACCCGACCCGCCACCTGGTAGGCGACGGCGAGGTTGTTGCGCGTGGTGAGGGTGTCGGGATGCTCGTCGCCGAGCACCCGCCGCCGGTCAACAAGGACCTGCTCGTACACGTCGATGGCCTCGTCCACCCGACCCGCCTCCCGGTAGGCATTGGCGAGGTTGTTGCGCGTGGTGAGGGTATGGGGATGCTCGTCGCCGAGCAGCCGTCGGCAGTCGGTGAAAACGCCCTCGTATACGTCGATGGCCTCGCCCACCCGACCCGCCTCCCGGTAGGCACTGGCAAGGTTGTTGCGCGCACCCAGGGTGTGGGGATGCTCGTCGCCGAGCAGCCGCCGGCAGTCGGCGAGGACCTGCTCGTACACGTCGATGGCTTTGTTCAACCGACCCGCCGCCTGGTAGGCGACGGCGAGGTTGTTGCGCGTGGTGAGGGTGTCAGGATGCTCGTCGCCGAGCACCCGCCGCCGTTCAACAAGGACCTGCTCGAACACGTCGATGGCCTCGTTTACCCGACCCGCCACTCGGTAGGCGCCAGCCAGATTGTCGCGCGTGGTGAGGGTGTCAGGATGCTCGTCGCCAAGCACCCGCCGCCGGTCGTCGAGGACCTGCTCGAACACGTCGATGGCCTCGCCCAACCGACCCACCACCCGATAGGCGCCAGCGAGATTGTCGCGCGTGGTGAGGGTGTCAGGATGATCGGCGCCAAGCACCCGCCGATAGTCGGGCGAGGACCTGCTCGAATTGGCTGATCGCGGTTGCCAGTCGACCTTGAAACTTTCGATATTTGGCAGCTCGCTCGCCCACGTGCAGCGCTGCGGTGTTCTCGTGCTCGGCAGGCAAATGTGCCAGTAGTGCGTCGATGTGCGGCAACAGCGCATTCCAGCGCGGCCAGCCAGCGAAGTTGTTAATCGAGTCATCCGGGATGGCCGCCCACAGCAGCTGCGCAGTTTGCTCGGCGGCATCGTTGTCCGGACCGGTCGGGTGCGCACTGACGCGGGTAACGGCTTGAACCAGACGATGCACGCTGATCATCCCGGCATGTCGGTTGATCATGCTGTACGAACCAAGCAACGCGAGGGCGTCGCCGAGGTCGGCGGGATCGTCGACCAGCGGTGACAGGACGTCCTCGGGAAGGGCCTCCGGAGCCAACCAGGCCAACAGCGTCATGATTCTGGTCGCAAGCGCCGATCTGGCCCTGATCGCGTCCATAGTGACGCGCCAGACCGAAGCGACGGTGCGCTGCGCAGCACCGCCCTCCCCACCGTCTGCAGCCACCCGAGCGAACTGCGTACGCAGCAGCGTCCGGTAGTCGTCGATGCCCAGTCCGTCGTGTTGGCTGATGTAGGCGGCCGCCTGTTCCAACGCCAACGGGAGGTCGCCGAGATCTGCGGCGAGACGACCGGCAGCTGCGGTATCGCCACAACCCGTGAGACGGGTCAGCAGTTCGATGCTGGCGGCTCGATCGAGCCGGTCGAGGCGCAGTGGGGTAAGTCCGAGCCGCGTCCATCTCGCCCTGCCGAGATCGCGGCGGGTGGTGACCACCACATGCCCCTGGCCGGCGATCAGGCCCAGCAAAGGCGTGATGTCGTCGGCGTTCTCGACGTTGTCGAGCACGAGCAGCCACCCGTGGTTGGACTGCAGCCAGCCGGTTGCCCACGCCTGCGCGTCTGCCAGCGTCGCCACCGGATGCAGCCGGCGCGTCAGCGCCGCCAACCCCAGGCCGACGTTCTCCACGGTATCGGCGGTCACCCACCACACCAGTTGATACCGGTCGGCGAACGCGCGTGCGTAGTGCAAGACCAGCTCGGTCTTGCCGATGCCGCCGAGGCCGTGCACCGCCGCCTGCCCAACCACCACCCCAGTGCCGTCGCCGTGCAACGAGCCAGCCAGTGCCGCCAAATCGCGGCCAACGAACACGCCAGACGCCGCGGGCAGATTGTGCACCAGGCCATCGACCGTGACCCGCTGTGCCGGTGGCATCGTGCTCGCGTTCACGCCGACGTTGGTCTGGGTGTTGTGATCTCCGACCTGGACACCGTGGCCGCCGGGGATCGACACGCTCATCGCGGCATGCCGAACGTGTTGGTCTGTGTATTGCCGTCACCGACCTGGATGCCCTGCGAGCCGGAGACCGTGACGGTGAACTTCCGCCCGGTGGCAGTGGTGAGCATCGCTGCGACCTCAGCCGCCAACGCTGGGTCCTCGGCCAGCGCCGCCCGCACCTGCGCCCGCAACAAATCGGCCAGGACCTCGTCGCCGGGCCGCTCCGCCACCTCCACGACCGCCGCTCGCACCTGCTCAGACCGCGATGAACCGAACAGCCGGCGAGCTAACCGACGCCCCAACCCAAGCGCCGCATCCGCCGTGGCGTCACTGGCCCCATCGCCCACTCGCTGCACCACCGCAGCGCCGTACGCCCCAGCCGCCGCGGACAGATACGGCACCACTGCCGAGGCAACTTCACCGACATCGACCACCGCGAAGCCTCCCGTCACACGACGTCACCCCGGTGTACCACGTCAGCGCCCCGGGGCGAACCGGACTGCCTCATCCGAACGTCTCTCCTGGGTGTAGGGCGGTCCACCCGGCGAAAGCCCTCCGGCGACGTTCGGCTGGAACAGAGGGCACACATTCTTCTGTTCCAGCCAGTCGGCTCCCGGACCTGAAGCCATGATCATTAGTTGTACGGAGATTGCGCGGAGAAGATGGGCTATCGGCCGCGCTCTGCAGCACGTCAGGCCAGGTTGAGCGTTTGGGTTGTAGATCCGTCACCATGCCCGTCCATTGCGGCACGGGCAACGGCCAGGCCATGGCGGACTGCAGCGGTGTTGGGGTGGTCGTCGCCAAGCACCCGCTGGCAGTCGGTGAGCAGCTGCTCGGACATCACGACCGCCTCAGCGACACGACCCGCCTCCCGGTAGGCGGCAGCCAGGTTGCTGCGAGTGATCAGGGTGTCGAGGTGGTCGTCGCCAAGCACCCGCAGGCGATCGGTGAGCAGCCGCTCGAACGCCGCAACCGCCTCAGCGACACGACCCGCCTCCCGGTAGGCGGCGGCCACGTGAGCGCGGGTAGTCAGGGTGTTCGGGTGGTCGTCGCCAAGCACCCGCCGGCAGTCGATCAGCAACTGCTCGGACACGACGACCGCCTCAGCGACACGACCCGCCTCCCGGTAAGCGGCGGCCACGTGAGCGCGGGCAGTCAGGGTGTTCGGGTGGTCGTCGCCAAGCACCCGCCGGCAGTCGATCAGCAACTGCGCGGACACGACGACCGCCTCAGCGACACGACCCGCCTCCCGGTAAGCGGCGGCCAGATTGTTGCGAGTGCCCAGGGTGTCGGGGTGGTCGTCGCCAAGCACCCGCTGGCAGTCGATCAGCAACTGCTCGGACATCACGACCGCCTCAGCGACACGACCCGCCTCCCGGTAAGCGGCGGCTAGGTTGCTGCGAGTGATCAGGATGTCGGGGTGGTCGTCGCCAAGCACCCGCCGGCAGTCGATCAGCAACTGCTCGAACGCCACGACCGCCTCAGCGACACGACCCGCCTCCCGGTAAGCGGCGGCCACGTGAGCGCGACTGCTCAGGGTGCCCGGGTGGTCGTCGCCAAGCACCCGCCGCCGATCGGTGAGCAGCTGCTCGAACGCCACGACCGCCTCAGCGACACGACCCGCCTCCCGGTAGGCGGCAGCCAGGTTGCTGCGACTGCTCAGGGTGTTCGGGTGGTCGTCGCCAAGCACCCGCCGGCAGTCGGTGAGCAGCTGCTCGAACGCCACGACCGCCTCAGCGACACGACCCGCCTCCCGGTAGGCGGCGGCCAGGTTGCTGCGAATGGCCAACGTGTTGGAATGGTCGTCGGCAAGCACCCGCCGGCAGTCGGTGAGCAGCTGCTCGAACGCCACGACCGCCTCAGCGACACGACCCGCCTCCCGGTAGGCGGCGGCCAGGTTGCTGCGACTGTTCAGGGTGTTCGGGTGGTCGTCGGCAAGCACCCGCTGGCAGTCGATCAACAGCTGCTCGGACACGACGACCGCCTCAGCGACACGACCCGCCTCCCGGTAGGCGGCGGCCACGTGAGCGCGGGTAGTCAGGGTGTTCGGGTGGTCGTCGCCAAGCACCCGCCGGCAGTCGGTGAGCAGCTGCTCGAACGCCACGACCGCCTCAGCGACTTGACCTTGGGATTGGCGGTAGATTGCCGTGACGTTGCCGATGTACAACGCGGCCGCGTTCTCGTGCGTGCTAGGCAGGTGGGCCAGCACCGTGTCGATGTGCGGCAGTAATTCGTTCCAGCGGGGCCAGCCGGCGACATTGCTGGTTGGGTCGTCCGGCAACCCTGCCAAGACCAACCGCACTGCTTCATCTAGGCCATCCGGTTCATCTAGGCCATCCGGAGATGTCCCAGCTCGGGCGACGGCCTGGACCAGCCGGTGCGTACCGACACTTCCGGCACTCCGGCTGATCATGTTGTACGACGCCAGCAGGGCAAGCGCGTCGCCGAGGGCGCCAGGGTCGTCGGCTAGTGGCAATAGCACGTCGTCGGGCAGCGCCTCCGGCGCCAGCCACCCCAGCACTCGCATCACGTGGTCTGCCAGCGCCGACCTGGCCCGGACCGTGTGCATGGTGACCTGCCAGACCGACGCGACGGTGCGCTGCGCGGCGCCGCCCTCCCCGCCGTCGGCCGCCACCTGGGCGAACTGTGTGGCTAGCAGCGCCCTGTATCCGTCGCAGCCCAGCCCCTCATGCTGACTGATGTATGCCCCCGCCTGCTCCAGCGCCAGCGGCAGATCGCCCAGGTCGGCGGCGAGCCGACCCGCCGCTGCGGCATCCTGCAGGCCGGTCAGTTCCGTGAGCAGTGCGATGCTGGCGGCCCGATCGAGCACGCCGAGGCGCAGCGGAGCCAGACGCAGCCGCGCCCACCGCGCCCGGCCCAGATCGCGGCGGGTCGTTACCACTACGTGGCCCTGCCCCATTACCTGGCCCAGCAGGCCGGTGATGTCCTCGACGCGCTCGACGTTGTCCAGCACCAGCAGCCAACCCCGGTTCGACTGCAACCAGCCCACCGCCCACGCCTGAGCGTCGGCCAGCGTCGCCACCGGATGCAACCGACGGGTCAGCGCCGCCAAGCCGAGACCGACGTTCTCCGCAGTGTCCGCGGTCACCCACCACACCAGCCGATACCGGTCGGCGTACTCCCGCGCGTACTGCAGCACCAGCTCCGTCTTGCCGATACCACCCAGACCATGGACCGCCGCCTGCCCGACCACCACCCCACCCTCGCCACCGGGTAGCAGCCCCGCCAGCATCGCCAGGTCACGGCCGACGAACACCCCGGACGCAGGCGGAAGATTGTGCACCGTCGCGTCGGCGGCGACCCGCTGCGCGGGCAGCAACGTGGACGCGTCCACGTGCAGATTGGTCTGCACGTTGTGATTGCCGAGCTGCACACCATGACCGCCCTGCACCGACATGGGCCGGGGATCGCTACCTGCGGTCACCGCGGCGGTGCGTTGAACGTGTTGGTCTGGGTGTTGCCGTCACCGACCTGGACCCCCTGCGAGTTCGACACTGACACCTCGAACTTCCCACCCGCAGCGCGGAGCAACTGCACGACATCGGCCAGCAGCGACAGGTCCGCGGCTAGCGCCGCCCGCACCTGCGCCCGCAACACATCAGCCAACCCTTCATCACCCGGTCGCCCGGCCAGATCGACCAGCGCGGACTGGACCTGGCTCGACCGCGACGAACCGAACAGCCGCCGCGCCAACCGGCGGCCCGCGCCTAGCGTCGCATCCGCCGTCGCATCCGCCGCGCCGTCGCTCACCCGCTGCACAACCGCCGAACCGTATGCACCGGCCACCGCCGACAGGTACGGCAACACCGCCGACGCCACCTCGCCAACATCAACCACGGCCGACCTCCCAGACCTCAACGAACCGCAGGCACGACATCGCCCTGTGTACCAGGCGTACGCCACCTCACAACCGGACCGCTTGACCAGAACGGCTGACAACGCCAGTCCGAGCGGCCCCAAGAATCACGGCCGGATGGACAGGCTGTAACAGAGGCCCCCTCTGTTACAGCCGTCTTCGCCCCGAGCATGATTAGCGGGCGTACGGAGATTGCACGGAGGAAAGCACGTCCATGCATCGTCGAGCCGCAGCTCCGAGCGTGTTACACGCATGGGCTGTAAATCCGTCGCAGAAGCTACAGAGGTTCGAATCCTCTAGCCTCCAGCGGCAGCACTAACAGGGCCGGAGATCGACTAGCGGTCGATCGCGGGCGCGGGTCCTGGTTGTACGTAGGCGGTGCCCATAACAGTGCTTCCGGTGTGCACGCTCCCTAACTCAGCGTCTGGCTCTTCCTCGCCAACAGTCGTAAGCCGTCGCATCAGCTCGAGTTTGTAAAAGTCCGTGTATTGCAACGAGTAGTCGGCGAGTTCGTCCCAGCGTTTCAAGGCTGGGTGGTCTTCGCGCCCGTGCGGTCGGCGGCTGGACTCGCTCTCGCCGAACTGTCGGCTGGCGTGACCTACCGGAGTCATCCTGCCGTAGCAGGCTGACAAACCCACTGGATGAGGACGCCAAGATCGCCAAACGGATGGCAATATCAAGATCTGTAGCTCACCCTTGCCGCAGCAGTTCCCGATCCGTCGGCGGCGCGTCGGGCCGCTGCTCGGCGAGGTACTCCTGAATGTCGCGGTGCAGGAACATGTACCCACCACCGGCCCGGCGCAGCAATACCCGATCCTCGCCGCGCTCCATGAACTGCATGAGGTCCTTCGCGAACAGGTGCGAGGTGCGGGCGCCGAACTGCGCCGCACGGTAGCGCAGCCACGCCCGTCCCGGGCCGGCCGTGAGCATGAACGCTCCCGTCACCGGCAGCGCCGCGATGGGGGCCGTCCAAGGCGCCCTGAGCAGTGCGAGCGTGGCGCTGCCTACGACGACGACGCCGAGCAGCACCAACAGCAGCAGCCTCAACCGGTCCAGCGACGCCCCGAGCGCGCCGTGCGGCCGGATGGGCGGCTTCTCGTGGTCTGGCACTGTGCCACCGCTGAGCACACCGCCCAGCCCGAGCACGATTGCCACCGAGGCCGCCTCGATTCCGCTTGCGCCGGTGAGGAACAGCGCCAAGGCTACAAATCCGCCGAATAGCAGCCAGGTGATGAGACCGCGGCCGGCCTTCTTCCGGGACCATGTCCAGCTCGTGGCGGCAAAGATCTGATACGTGTCGTGACCGACCACCGGTGTGAACCACCGCTCGAACCGCGGCGACTGGAACAGCACCCCGAAGGTCAACGAGACGCCGGCGCCGAGCAACAGGCCCCCGCCCGCGGCGGCGATCAGCGCGCCGGCGAACCCATGCGATATCGCGCCGAGCGGGGCGGCGGCAAGCGCGCCGCCCAAGGTGGCGAGCGCGCCGCCGACGAGGCCGGTACTGGTGTGATCCCAGCCGAGCTTCCTGACAATCCAGTCGATCGGCCACCGTTTCTGCGGCATCGTCCAGCCCGTCCCTGTGTCGGGCAGCCAGGCCGGTGTGAGGAGATCAGGGTAGAAGATCGTTTCCCCCTGCCTGGTCATCAGCCGGGCGAGCCAGACCAGATGGAAGTACATCTCCTTCGGATCCAACGGGCGTGCCGGCAAGGTCTCGTCGGCGCTCCGGCGTAGCGCTCGGACCCGTGCAAGCATCTTCTGGACATATACACCGAACAGAAGGTTCCGCGGGTCGCCGTCGCCCAGGCTCGCTCCCGGTTGGAGATCAGCGAAGGCCAGCATCGCGATGTTGAGCATGAGCGGTGTACTCAGCAGCGCGGCCAGTGTGTCGTCCTCGGCAACGGCGCGTGCGAGCGCGGTGGTGTTCGGCTCGCCGTCCGCCAGCACCCGACGGACCTGGCCGATGGTCAGCGGCAGCACCCTGACAGCCTTGGTCATCGTGACCTTCTTCTGCAGTGCCACGAACTCGTTGGTCCGGCAGGTGAGCGCGAGGCTGCACTGGCTGAACGCCGTGTCGACGCAGAAGGCCTCGATATCGGCGAGGCAGGTCTCCCGCCACCTATCCGCGACCTCGTCCAGGCCGTCCAGTAGAAGCAGAACCTGGCCTTCTCGTAGCCACTGCAACATCTCGGCGGCATTGATGGCGTAACGCTGACGGGCCTCGGCACAGATCCAGGAGGCGAGACCGTCCTTGCCTTTAGCCCACGTGGAGAGCAGCAGCACCATCGGAATCGGGGCGGTGTCGCTCTTCCGGGATCGCCGGAGTTGGTCGTCGGCCAGTTCGAGCAGGTGGCTCGTCTTACCCGAGCCCGGTTCGCCGATGATCAGAATCCGTTGACCGGCCGACGTGTCGATCAACGTCGACAGCCGGGTTCCGATCGGCAGGTCCCGCCCCACGGCGAGGTCGTGGAGCCTGCTCGAGCCATACGGGTCCTGCACCGCATCTGCCTGATCCGCGAGGCCGATGTTGAGCCGGACCACCTCCTGGAGCGAGTCGCGGAGGGCGCCCTGGACCCACAGACGTTCCGTCAGCCCGACCAATCGCTGCCGTGATGTCTTGAAGCTTCGGGCATCCACGTTGACCCCAACATCGATAGGTGTGCTGCGTATTATCCAGTAGACCAGGAAGCCGGTCGCGACGCTCATGACGACACCGAAGATCCACAGCACTCTCGCCTCCTGGCCGGGCGTCCACTGCCACACGGCAAGGGCGAATGCCGCAATTGCGGCAGATGCCGGTACAACGATCGTCAGCCACGCGCTCCTATGGGATGGGGGTGGATGAATGTGCGTTTCTTGGACGACCTTGTCGCCGACGTGGACGCCCTGCGATCCGGAAACGACAACGTCGTAGTGACCGGGCTGTCGCTGACGCGGCAGTCGGCGCAGCCACTTCGGGCGCAGGCTTCGCTTCGGGGCTCGAGGCGAACGTTTCGGATCCACGGTCCACCCATGCTGATCGCCGCTGTCTGCTGGTGCCGCCCATCGACGTGCCTCATCAATTGTGCTCGCCGCGAAGCCGGAATCGGGTCGGTCGAGTGTCGGCGGACTTCCTCGTGCGGGTGTTGCCAGGGCGGCGGCCCGTGAGCGTGCGACGCCTACCATGGAGGCGGCCGGCTCGGAATCGGAGGCGTCATGATCGACGGTGAGCTCGTATTGATCCACGGATTCTGGTCCTCGCCGCGGACCTGGGACTCCATCGTCACGCAGATGCGGGTCGACGGAGACTTGGAAGGCCTGGAAATCGACGCGTTCCGGTACGAGTCGCCGAAGGTGCGGCTGCCGCTCATGCCGACGCGGATTCCGGACTACGACGACATTGCGCACTCGCTCGGGGCGCAGCTTGCGCTCAAGGATGCAGCGCGGCCGCTCGTCATCGTCACGCACAGCCAGGGCGGGCTCATTCTGCAGCGGCATCTGGCCTGGATGGTGCATGAGGGGCGGGCCCACGAACTGGCCCGGGTCCGCGCGATCGTCCTGCTGGCCTGCCCGAACGAGGGGTCCGAGTATCTCGGGACGATTCGACGAGCGCTCGGATTCGGCAGACATCCTCAGGCCGGGCAGCTAAGAACACTCGTTACCGACGCCACCGATGCGCGCCGGACCTTCTTGAAGTCCATCGTTCATGCCACGGAGCTGACAGATCGGACATGCCCAATTCCGGTATACGCATACGCGGGGCGCACCGACAACGTCGTGACCCGCGCGTCCGCGCAGAGCGTGTATCCGAACGTCAGCACACTGCCCGGAAACCACTCCAGCATTCTGAAGCCGAACTATCCCGGCAGTCTGACGGTCCAGACCCTCAAGGCGCACATCGTGCACGCGTTCAGCGGAGCCGGAGGCACGGCTCCCAAGCGTTCGACATCCTCAACCTCAGGAACTTTGAGTTCCGCAGGCTCGGCGAAGACGGCCGGATCGAAGTACAACGTCACGCTCAACGACAATCAGGGCGTGTCGATCGGTGACAACAACATTCAGAACAACGACTTCGGCTACAGATCTTGAAGGTCTGGGTTGCAGCAGAGGTCTGCCTGCGCTGAGGTCGGTGTGCAGGTGTGGTTAGGCGCGGACTGTAGATCCGTCATCGGGCTCGTCCATTGCCGCACGCGCAGCGGCGAGGTTGGCGCGGGTGGCCAGGGTGTTGGGGTGGTCCTCGCCGAGCACCCGCCGCCGGTCGGTGAGCAGCTGCTCGAACACCGCGACCGCCTCAGTGACGCGACCCGCGTCGCGGTAGACGTAGGCCAGGTTGTTGCGGGTGGCCAGGGTGTCGGGGTGGTCCTCGCCGAGCACCCGCCGCCGGTCGGGGAGCAGCTGCTCGAACACCGCAACCGCCTCAGCGACGCGACCCGCCGCCCGGTAGGCGGCGGCCAGGTGGGCGCGGGTGTCCAGAGTGTCGGGGTGGTCCTCGCCGAGCGCTCGCCGCGTGTCGGGGAGCAGCTGCTCGAACACCGCAACCGCCTCAGCGACGCGACCGGCCTCCTGGTGGACGTAGGCCAAGTGGGCGCGGGTGGCCAGGGTGTCGGGGTGGTCCTCGCCGAGCGCTCGCCGCCGGTCGGGGAGCAGCTGCTCGAACACCGCAACCGCCTCAGCGACGCGACCCGCCGCCCGGTAGGCGGCGGCCAGGTGGGCGCGGGTGTCCAGGGTGTTGGGGTGGTCCTCGCCGAGCACCCGCCGCCGATCGGTGAGCAGCTGCTCGACCGCCGCGACCGCCTCAGCGACGCGACCCGCCGCCCGGTAAGCGGCGGCCAGGTGGGCGCGGGTGGCCAGGGTATTGGGGTGGTCCTCGCCGAGCACCCGCCGCCGGTCGGTGAGCAGCTGCTCGAACACCGCGACCGCCTCAGCGACGCGACCCGCCGTCCGGTAGGCGGCGGCCAGGTTGTTGCGGGTGGTCAGGGTGTCGGGGTGGTCCTCGCCGAGCACCCGCCGGAAGTCGAGGAGCAGCTGCTCGAACGCCGCAACCGCCTCAGCGACGCGACCCGTGTCCCGGTAGACGTAGGCCAGGTTGTTGCGGGCGGCCAGGGTGTCGGGGTGGTCCTCGCCGAGCACCCGCCGGAGGTCGGGGAGCAGCTGCTCGAACGCCGCAACCGCCTCAGGGACGCGACCGGCCTCCTGGTAAGCGGCGGCCAGGTTGTTGCGGGTGGCCAGGGTGTCGGGGTGGTCCTCGCCGAGCACCCGCCGCCGGTCGATGAGCAGCTGCTCGAACGCCGCGACCGCCTCAGCGATTTGACCTTGAAATTGGCGGTAGGTTGCCGCGCGCCCGCCGATGTAAAACGCAGTGGCGTTCTCGTGCGTGCTGGGCAGGTGGGCCAGCACCGCATCGATGTGTGGCAGCAGTTCGTTCCAGCGGGGCCAGCCGGCGACGTTGCTGATCGGGTCGTCCGGCAACGCTGCTTCGAGCAGCCGCACGGCTTCGTCCAGGTCGTCCGCTGGTGTCCCGGCACGGGTGACGGCCTGGACCAGCCGGTGCACACCGACGCTTCCGGCACTTCGGCCGATCATGCTGTACGACGCCAGCAGGGCAAGCGCGTCGCCGAGGGCGGCCGGGTTGTCGGCCAATGGCAGCAGCACGTCGTCGGGCAGCGCCTCCGGTGCCAGCCACCCCAGCACTCGCATCACCTGGTCCGCCAGCGGCGACCTCGCCCGGACTGTGTGCATGGTGACCTGCCAGACCGACGCGACGGTGCGCTGCGCGTCGCCGCCCTCCCCACCGTCGGCCGCCGCCTGGGCGAACTGCGTTGCCAGCAGTGCCCGGTACCCGTCGCAGCCCAGCCCGTCATGCTGGCTGATGTACGCCCCCGCCTGCTCCAAGGCCAGCGGAAGATCGCCCAGGTCGGCGGCGAGCCGATCCGCCGCCCCAGCATCCCTCAGGCCGGTCAGCTCCGTGAGTAACGCGACGCTGGCGGCCCGATCGAGCACGTCTAGGCGCAGCGGGGACAGCCGCAGCCGCAACCACCGCGCCCGGCCCAGATCACGGCGCGTCGTCACCACCACGTGGCCCTGCCCCATTACCTGTCCCAGCAGGCCGGTGATGTCCTCAGCTCGCTCGACGTTGTCCAGCACCAGCAGCCAGCCCCGGTTCGACTGCAACCAGCCCACCGCCCACTCCTGCGCGTCGGCCAGCGTCGCCACCGGATGCAGCCGGCGCGTCAGCGCCGCCAGCCCGAGAGCGACGTTTTCGGGGGTGTCCGCGGTCACCCACCACACCAGCCGATACCGGCCGGCGTACTCCCGCGCGTACTGCAGCACCAGTTCCGTCTTGCCGATACCGCCCAGACCGTGCACCGCCGCCTGCCCGACCACCGCCCCGCCCGCACCACCGCGCAGCAGCCCCGCCAGCATCGCCAGGTCACGGCCGACGAACACTCCAGACGCCAACGGCAAATTGTGCACCACCCCATCACCGGCGACCCGTTGCGCGGGCGGCAACGTGGACGCGTCCATGTGCAGGTTGGTCTGCAGGTTGTGGTCGCCGACCTGCAGACCTTGACCGCCCTGCACCGATACCGGCCGGGGATCGCTACCGGCGGTCACCGCGGCGGTGCGTTGAACGTGTTGGTCTGGGTGTTGCCGTCACCGACCTGCACACCCTGCGAACCGGACACCGTCACCGTGAAATTCCCGCCGACGGCGCCGAGCAACGGCACCACATCGGCCAGCAGTGAGGCGTCCGCGGCCAGTGCCGCCCGTACCTGTGCCCGCAGCACATCAGCCAGCCCCTCGTCGTCGGGTTGCCCGGCCAGATCGACCACCGCGGACTGGACCTGGCTTGCCCGGGACGAACCGAACAGCCGGCGCGGAAACTGGCGCCCCGCACCCAGCGTCGCATCCGCGGTCGCATCCGCCGCGCCGTTACTCACCCGCTGTACAACCGCCGAACCGTAGGCACCAGCCACCCCCGACAGGTACGGCAGCACCGCTGACGCCACCTCGCCAACATCAACCACCGCGGGCCTCCAGACACTGACGAACCGCACTCGCGACATCGACCCCTGTGTACCACGCATACGCCGGCTCACAGCCGGACTGCCTGACCAGAACGGCTGACAACGCCAGTCCGAACGGTCCCAGAAAGTTACGGCCGGATAGCCAAGCCGGAACAGGGCCCCCTCTTTTGCAGCCCATTACGCCGCGAGGCATGGTCAGCTGGCGTACGGCGATTGCACCGAGGAAAGCGCTCCCAGCATCGTCGAGCCGCAGCTCCGAGTCGGTTACACGCATGGGCTGTAAATCCGTCATCAACTTCACCCAAGCTCCACGCGCGGCGACGAGATTGGTGCGTGTAATCAGGTGCCGAGGTGGGTCGGCTTGGTAGAAGGTATGAGGCCCGGAGCGACACCGGGCACACCCCACTTGAGGCTACGCCCCGACAGGCGCGGACAAACGGCCGCTTGAACAGACGAGCAACCTTGGAGCAATCTAAATCCACAATGGACAGGCTGGCCGCATGTTTACGCAGGTAAATCACGGTGCAATGGGACCTGCCATTGCGATTGCCGACGATTAAAAGTCCGAAGTGGACGATCAACTCACTCAAGTTCAAGTATAGCAACGAGAAGTCCATGGCGATCGTCGAGCGTCCGATGCAGTCCTGCAACGTCCGTGCTGGTCGGCTGGCTCAGAACTCTCCAAAGGCAGGGGCTCGCCTTGCATCGGACGCGAAAGTTCCTGTGCCATCCGCGTCCGTCCGTGCCAAGTAGCGAACATCCGAGCAGCCAGCGAGCAACCGATCATGTGGACGACCGCACGGGTTCCGTAGTACTGCCGACATCCAGATCCGTCGAGACGAGACGACTACGGTGGGTTACGGTCTGGGCCGGTGGAAGCGGTTGACCAATTCACTCATCTAATGAATTGAGTGCGTCTGATCTTTCTGGTCCAACCCTGTCAGGTACACCGATGTTGGCGTATGTAGGTCCTGTCCGTCAGTGATGGGTATGACGATGCGGGGCGTGTCGTTGGATGTGTCGCTGGTCGTGTCCCAGTCGACGGTGCGGCGAGCGGCGGCACCGCGCCGTACTAGTGGACTGCTACCGGCCTGCCCACAGGTATGTCCATCTCCACCTCGGGCCTGATCTCCGGCACCCCCACCACCCGCGGCACCTTCACCGTCACCGTGAACGCGACCGACTCGGTCGGCGCCTCCGGCAGCAGCACCTTCACCTGGACCATCAATCGCCACTGAATCCATCGGCCGAGAGCGATGGCCCCTGTCGTGTTTCGACAGCGGCCATCGCTCCCACCCTCGCGGCCAGCATCCCACCCGAGGAACTCATTTCCGCTGGTCACGTTGCGCCGCTGTCGATACGTTTGCGTGGCTCGGGTACCGTCTCGGCTAGCTCTGAGTCAACGGGGGTTGGCATGTGCGGATCGGGGTGGCTTCGCCGGATTCCGGTGCTCTTCATGATGATCGTCGCCGTCGCCGGGTGTACCACGCCGGCGAGTCGGACGGCACCTCCGTCCCCGGGGACGGCACCTTCGTCCCCGGTGGCGAGCGCGGCCCGACCGGCTCCGGGCGCCCGTTGTCCGGACGAGGCCCGTCAAGGACAGGCGATCACGATCAGTGCCGGGGGGACGGCGAGCCTCGCTGGTATCGTTGTCGGGCAGGGGGCGAAGGGCGTTGTCCTCGTGCATTCCGATCTAGCATCCCTGTGTTCGTGGCTGCCATACGGGCTCAGCCTGGCCAAACTCGGGTACCGCGTGCTGGCGTTCGACCTGCCCGGCCACGGCGCCTCCGAGCCGCTTGACGGTGCTAGTGGCACGGCCGTCGCGGGTATCGCGGCGGCGGTGACGTGGCTTCGAGGCCAAGGCGCCGAGAAGGTAGTCCTGATCGGTGCTGCCGAGGGCGCGACGTTCGCCGCGGTCGCCGCCGCTCAAATCACGCCTCGGGTCAACGGGCTGGTGAGCATTTCCGGCGTTCGGCAGTACGGTGGATACGACGCCGAACCGGCCATGCGGAACCTACTGGTACCGGCGCTGTTCGTGGCCGCGGAGCAGGACCGGAACACCTATCTCGACGCGCGGACGCTGTTCGACGCGATGCCGACCAAGGGCGTGCTGCACACGCTGTTCTACGTACCGAACACTACCGAGACCGGCGTGCGCCTGCTGGACGTCCAGGTGCCGGCCGACGCGCGCGGCGGCACCGTCCACGCCCAGGTGGAGAGCTTTCTCCGGGACGCGGTGGCCCAGACCTGATGCCGGACGGGGGACCTCAGGCATCGACGAGCCGGCAAGATCCTGGACGGACCACCATGTGGATCTTTCAAGGAGAGCGGGCACGCTACGCTTCCGGTCTCTTCGAGTCCTTGGATGCCGGACTTGTCTGGGCTGCAAGGCACAGGCTCACCGGCATCCTGGCCGAGTACTGCTTCGGCGGCACCTACGATCTCGCCGTCGATGACGGCCGGTTCAGGCCCTCGCGACCTCACCATGGTAGCCCGGAGCATGTCGCCGGCTTGTCGCCGGGCCTGCGTCACGTGCATCTTGTGGACGGACGCCCGGACGAATAGGAGTCCGGTCACGCCGCATTCGCCGGGCTTCGGATGACGGCGGCGCCGGCCGCCGGATATTGGCGTCCGCACATGTCGCGATCCGATCGCTACGTAGCGTGACAGCCGAACCAGTCGCTCGGCATCCGAAGCCGATGAGCGGACGCATGCGCCGGCGACGCCTACCTCTTGTCGCGGTCCGAGTGCGTCAACTCTCGTCTGCATGCAGGTACGTCGCTGATTCGCGGTCCTCCGCTCCAGTCGCGACTAGGCGAGTAATCGTTCGGCCAGAACCAATAGCTTCTTTCCAGGCGTGCGCGTAAGGTCTGGCACTGGCACGTTGATGGAGGGTGAGACGAACGGCAGAGCCGGCTGAAGCGCGATCTTGCGACGAGGGAGACTCGCACCAATTCGAGCCGACCACAGTTGGGCCGCGCGTTCGAGTTCGTCGAGAACCTCGTCGATACCGGCGTGGTCTTGGGCGTCGACTCGCGCCACGAGTTCGGCCATGCCCTGCCGGAACTGGCTGACTTCGACCGTTGTTCGAAGCCATGAAATCGTTCGCCCGATGCTCCACCCGCGGCTATCCGACTCTCTCAAGATGTAGCCGGCCAGGAGTGGAGTCGACAGCTCCTGCGCAGGTCGGCCCAACCATTGTTCGCACCGCTGGCGATAGGCGTTACGGACTCTATCGTCGAAAGCATCTAGGATTCGGCGGGCATACCCATAGCTGAACGCGGCAGTGTAGCCCTTAGCCCTGATCCACCGACGAGGTCTCGGTGCCCGGCCGGTCCAGCCCGATGATCTTGGACGCGGGTCAGGGCGTGTGGGAGTGACCGGCCGGGTTGCCGGTGCGCTCGATGGTCGAGGGAAGTCTGGG
>NZ_BAABAT010000082.1:0-28878 GCF_039537565.1 Dactylosporangium darangshiense | reverse complement strand
CCCCACGTGAGGAAGTAGCGCTCGCCACCGTCGGCAAGCGTCACCTTGACCGCGATCACATCGTCCACGAAGGGCAGCATGCCTTCAGAGCGTTGACACACACAACCAAGATTCACTGCGCGCTCATCAGCGTAAGACGGTTTGCGTCAAGCCGTTGGTCGGTGCCTCGTCCGTCGTCTGTTCCGGCATAGCGGTAATGGGGTTGGTCCCGGCAGCGTGTAATCGGGTTGGTGAGACGACGGGCGGGGCTGCCCATGATGTGCGTTGAGGTAACCGTGGTTCCGCAATGCCGCGTGGGGCTCGCCCCGACCCCGGCTTGACGGGCCGCGTTGCTGTTGTCAGGCGGCGATTGGCATCACCGTGCGACGTTCGGTGCCCTGCGTGGCGATGATCGGGTCCCAGGCTCGGCCGGTGGTGACGACGGCGTGCAGTTGCCGCAGGATCGCCGCGCCGATCACTGCCTGCGCCTGGGTGGTGGTGAGCTTGTTCTGTGCTCTGGTGGTCAGGTGGGTGAATCTGGCGGCGTAGACTGGGTTGGCGCGTTGCGCGCCCCAGACCGCCCGCCAGGCGGCGAGCCGGAGTCCGGGCCGGCCTTGCCCGGTGAGTTTCGTGCGGCCGATGTAGGTGCCGGAGAGCTTCTCCCGGGGTGCCAGGCTGGCGTGTTTGACCAGCGCCCGCGCGGACGTGAACCGGTTCGGATCGCCGGTCTCGGCGAGGATCGCGGCCGCGCCGATCGCGGACAGGCCGGTGATCGAGGTGACCAGCTCGGTCAGGTGGAGTTCGTTCAGGACCGCCGTCATCCGGGTCTCGGTATCGGCCAGCCGGCGGTGCGTGTCGAACCAGTCGTCGAGCACCAGCGCGATGCGTTCCAAAGCGCCCAGGCGGTGTTCGAACACACCGGCCGGGTCGCTCAGCGCCGCGAACAGCATACGGACGATGCGCATGCACGGTCGCTGACGACCTCGTCGCACGATCTCCCGACGCACCGCCGTTTCCAGCCGCGGCAGGCCCAGCCGGCGGGCCCTGGTCGGCGTCTGGCTGTTCACCGGCTGCCGCATCGACGAGATCCACCGCCTCGAACTCGACTGCATCATCTGGGACACCGGCACCGACCCGGACACCGGCGAACAGTTCACCAGCTGCCTGCTACGAGTCCCGGCGAACAAGACCTCGGGCCCCTTCACCAAACCGGTCGACCCGGTCGTCGGGCAACTCGTCGATGCGTGGAAGCTGGTCCGTCCCATCCAACCTGACCTGCCCGACCGCAAGACACGTCAACCGCGACAGCACCTGTTCACCTGGCGCGGCCAGCTGATCGGCAAGGCCTACCTCAACGACCGGATCATCCCGGCGCTCTGCAGCAAGGCCAACATTCCCGAATCCGACTCCCGCGGCGCACTCACCAGCCACCGGGCCCGAGCCACCATCGCCACCCAACTGCTCAACGCCCGGGAACCACTCACCCTCGCCGACCTGCAGCAATGGCTCGGCCACAAACACGCCGCCAGCACCCGCTACTACGGCGAAATCCTGCAACGCACCCTGAGCGCCGCCTACCGCAAGGCCGACTGCTTCACCCGCAACGTCCGCACCATCCAGGTCCTCATCGACCGCGAGTCCATCCTCACCGGCACGGCCGCCGGCGGCGAGCAGCCTTGGAAGTACTACGACCTTGGCGACGGCTACTGCAGCTACGACTTCTTCGCCAAGTGCCCACACCGGCTCGCCTGCGCCAAGTGCTCCTTCTACCTGCCCAAACAGTCCAACGCCGGCCAACTCCTGGCCGTCAAAGACGGGATCGATCAAATGCTCGAGCAACTCGACCTCACCGACGACGAACGCGCCGCACTCGAAGGCGACCGAGAGGCCCTGACCGCCCTTGCCAACCGACTCGCCGACGTCGCAACTCCATCCGGCCCGACACCGAACGAACTCGGCAACGGCACGGCCTTCATTCCGCTCACCGCCCTGCGCGCCAGCCTCCGGGAGGGCCCTCCGTGACGGGAGCGCTGCCCACAGAATCTCGGACGCCCCGTGCAGCCGACCCGCACGGGGCGCCATGGTTGCCCTTCAACCAGCTCCCCAGCAGGGGCACGAGCGCTCTGCTGAATCCAACCGCCACTGAGCGAAGCGATTCACCGGACTCGTTGGGCGATCCTCAGCTCCGTCAGGTAGCGCTTGACAATTTGCCCCCCGTAGTCCGCGTCGATCAGCCGCGCGATGGAGTTCAGCAGTGCGCTCCGCTGCACGTCCGGCAAGGCACGGTGTCCGGAGTAGGTCAACAGCAGATCCAGGTAGTCAGCTGTCGAGTACGGCAGCTCCCACTCGTATCGGTAGAACTTCGCAGGCCCGAATCGCCCCGACGAGGTGAGCTCCCGATCGTCTTCGACGATGTCACGAGCGGTCTCAAGACGCAGGCCCGGTGGGGTCGACGGATCGAAGCGCTCGTAGCACTTCTGGATCTCAACGAAGAATGCCTCGGTCCAGGTACCGCCAGCGATGTGGTGGGTTCCCACGGTGGCCAGCAGGCCACCGGGACGCAAAGCGTCAGCAGACTTCGACACCCGCACCGCGGGGTCGATCCAGTGGAACGCGGTAGCGGAGAACACCACGTCGAACGGTTCACCGGGCAGGGGCCACTCCTCGAACGCCGCCGTAACGACCTCCACCGCGTCGAACGCGGCAAGATTTCGCCGAGCCACAGCCGCCATGTCCGTGCCCAACTCGACAGCCACGATGCGGTAGCCCCGCTCGGCCAGCGGCACGGTCGCCTGCCCGGTGCCACAGCCGATCTCCAGCACCCTTGCCCCAGGCGCTACCCCGGCCGCAGCGAGATCATCAAACATCTGCACTGGGTATCGAGGGCGGGCACGGTCATAGCGTGCAGCGTCCTCGTTGAAGGTCTCTCGCAACCTCACGTAGTCATTGCTATCGCTCACCAACAGAGAGTACGAGCGCAGCTCCTACGGCAGGCACCCAATTCTCGATGCCAGGCACGGCAGGGTGGAGCCGCTCGCCCGCCCGCCGATCGTTACTGGAAATTCGCAATAACGTGCCGGTTCCAGGAGTGGATCCCGCTCCGCCTGCCGCACCTGCCCGGAGTCGACGCCGCTGGCGTGGTGGATGAGGTCGGTGACGGGGTGACCACGGTTCGGGTAAGCGATGAGGTTTTCGGAACCATCGACTACGCCCAGTCTCGCCACGCGCGGGGCAAAATTGTGCTGAAACCGTAGGTGCCAGGAGTGCGTGATCCTGAGTCAGGCCGGACCGGACAACGGCCTTGAGCCGGCAGGATCGCCTCACTCCACAAGCTCGGCGACTTCGGCGCGTCGCAACCTCGTACGGCGCGTCGGCTGGTACACCCCCTCCTTGAGCGGCAGGGAGTCCGGCTTCGGGTCGTCGAACTTGCAGGCAAGCACGTCCTGACCGGCCTCGACCAGGTCGGCGCAGGCGACGAGTTGGGCCTTGGCCGGCTGCTTCAGCTCGAAAGAGGGATGGTCGTAGAACGACTTGTTCAACCGCGACGGCAGGTCGAAACGGTCCGTGCCCACGACGCCGATCGGGTGCGGCGCCGGCCCGGCGAGCGTCGGCGACTGTCGAAGTCGAATCGCTCCGCATCAACCGCGTCAGCGTCGGCCCTGTGACGCCGGTGTGTCGCCTACAGCAGGGTGCCGCCGGTGACGTCGATCCACTGGCCGGTGATCCAGCGGCTGTCGTGCGAGGCGAGGAATGCCACCGTGTCGGCGATGTCCTGCGGGGTGCCGATCCGGCCCATCGGCGACAGCGACACCAGCCAGGCCAGCGCCTGCCCGACGAGTCGTCCCTGGTGCATGTCGGTGTCGATGACGCCGGGTGCCACGGTGTTGACGGTGATGGCCCGCGGCCCCAGCTGCTTGGCCAGCGTCGCGGTGAGCACGTCCATGGCGCTTTTGGACATGGCGTAGGCGATCGACCGTGACATCGACGAGCCGCGGGTCAGCATCGTGGAGATGTTGATGATTCGACCGCCGTCGCGCAGCCGGCGCAGGGCGTGCTGGGTGACGAAGAACGGGGCGGTCGTGTTGACCGCGACGAGGTGGTCGAACGCGGCCCGGCTCACGTCCTGAATCTCGGCCTGGTCGCCCAGGATTCCAGCGTTGTTGACCAGGATGTCGAGGCTGTCGGCGTGTGCGTCGAACCCGGCCCAGAGCGCCTCGGCGTCACCGTCCATGCCGAACTCGGCGTGGACGGTGAACGCGTGGCCGCCGGATGCTTCGATCGCCGCGACGGTCTGCTTGGCCGCTGCCTCGTTGCTGCCGTAGTGCACGGCGACGTGGGCGCCGTCGCGGCCCAGCCGGATCGCGATCGCCCGGCCGATGCCCCGGCTGCCGCCGGTCACCAGGGCCGTCTTGCCGGCAAGTGCGGTCATGTCTGGTATGCCTCTCGTGCGGTTCGCTCAGGCCTGGTACGGGATGGTGGTTTTGGCGTCCTTGAGTGCCCGCGCCCACCAGGCGACCTGGTTGAGCAGGGTTTTGGCGGCGGTGGCGGGGCCGTGCGGGTCCTTGGGGCGGCCGTCGCCGTCGAACTGCTCCCAGGCGCCGTGGAAGCTGACTGTGTCCCGGGTGGTGACGGCGTGCAGCTCCGCGAAGACGAGGCGGAGGTGCTCCACGGCCCGCAGGCCGCCGGAGACTCCGCCGTAGGACACGAATGCCACCGGCTTGGCGTGGAACTGGGCGTTGTGCCAGTCGATGACGTTCTTCAGCGCACCGGGGTAGCTGTGGTTGTACTCCGGGGTGACCACGACGAAGGCGTCGGCGGCGTCCAGGCGCGGGGTCAGGCCATCGAGCGCCTGCAGCACGTGGTCCGGGGGCGACATCGTCGGGGCGGCCGAGCCGATCGGCACGTCGGCCAGGTCGACCAGATCGACGTTGACGTCGTCGCGGCCCTGGGCCTCGCCGACGAACCAGTTGGCGACGGTCGGGCCGAACCGTCCGTCGCGGACGCTGCCGATGATGACGGCCAGTTGCAGCCGCTGCTCAGACATGGTGCTCCTCGAGGGTGGGGGTGGACTCGGGGGTGGCGCGGTCACGCAGAGCGGTTTCGCGGATGAACCAGGCCAGCGCGAACGCGACGGCGCCGAGGGTCGCGCCGGCGGCGGCCATGCCATGCACGCCGTCGGCGACGCCGGCGCGGATCGCGTCCTGCGCCACGCCGGGCAGCCGCTGGACGGCGTCGGCGGTCAGCTCGCCGCCGGAGAGGATGCGGCCGGCCTGCTCGACGCCGAGGCGGTCATCGAGGGTGGCGCTCATCCGGCTGGTGTACACGGCGCCGAGCACCGCGGAGCCCAGCGAGGCGCCCATGGTGTGCCAGAGTGTGACCGAGCCGCTGGCCGCACCCATGTCGCGGGGCGGCGCACTGTTGATCGTGATGATCGTGGTGCTTTGCATGATCAGGCCCACCCCGGCCCCGCCGGGCAGGCTGAGCGCCGAGGCGAGGGCCAGGTTGGTGTCCGGCTCGAGAGCGAGCAGCGCCAGCATGCCGACCGACAACGCCGCACCGCCGACGATCGCCAGGCGGCGGTACCGGCCGGTGCGGGAGATGAGCTGGCCGCTGCCGACCGAGGCCGCGACCATGCCGAGCATCGCGGGCAGGATCAGCAGACCGCTCGCGGTCGGCGTGGCGCCCTTCGCCAGCTGCATATACAGCGGCAGGAAGGCAGCGAAGACCATCATCGCGGCGCCGGCCGTCAGACGCAGGATCTGGGCCAGGGTGAAGCTGCGGTCGGCGAACAGCCGCAGCGGCACGATCGGCTCGGCGGCGCGCCGCTCCACCCGCAGGAAGACCGCCAAAGCCACCACGGCGGTCGCGGCCAACCCCAGGGTCGGCGCCGAGGCCCAGGTGTACCGGGTGCCGGCCCAGCTCGCCAGCAGACTCAGCGCCACGAGCACGACGGTCAGCAGCAGCGCCCCCGCGGCGTCGATGCGTGCGTTGATCCGCCGTGGTTCCAGCCGGATCATGGCCGCGACGAGCAGCGCGGCGAGGGTGCCGATCGGCAGGTTGATGTAGAAGGCCCACCGCCAACTCAGCTGCTCGGTGAACACCCCGCCGAGCAGGGGGCCGGCGATCAGGGCGACCGGCATGATCACGCCGAACAGACCCATCAGTCGAGCGCTCTGCCGAGGCGGCACGAGCTCGGCGATGAGCGCCAGGGCGCCGACCATGAGGCCGCCGCCGCCCAGGCCCTGAACCACCCGGAAGGCTATGAGATGCCACATTTCCTGGGACATCCCGGCCAGCGCCGAGCCGAGCAGGAACAGCCCGATCGCCGAAAGGTAGGCCGGCTTGCGCCCGAGCAGGTCGCCGAGCTTGCCCCAGATCGGCGTCGCCGCGGCCATCGGGACCAGGTAGGCGGTCATTACCCAGGAGAAGTCCTGCGCTCCACCCAGGTCACCGACGATGACCGGCAACGCGGGCCCGAGCATCATCCCGTCGAGCGGGGCCGTGATCATGCCGAGGATCACCCCGATCACACCTACGTACAGGCTTCGGCTCATGGCCCTCACTCCAATCGCGTACGTCGTACTCGAAAGGGACGCTAGCCATTCGAGTACGATGTACGCAAGAGAGGGTGGTGTGACGTGTCGGACACCAGCAACGTCAGCATCTGGCTGCGTCCGGAACAGGTGCAGCGAGCCGGACCCGGCCGGCGCCCCGGCTACAGCCGGGCGCAGATCACCGCGACCGCCATCCGTATCGCCGATGCAGACGGCCTCGACGCCGCGACGATGCGCCGCATCGGCCAGGAGTTGGGCACCGGCGCGATGTCGCTGTACCGGTACGTGCCCAAACGCGACGACCTCATCGACCTCATGGTCGACGCCGTCGCCGGCGAGATCGAACTGCCCGACCGGCCCAGCGGTGACTGGCGCGCCGACCTGTCCCTGGTGGCGCACCAGACCCGCGCCGCCGGGTTACGCCACCCCTGGCAGGTGACCCTCGCCCGGCGCCCCACCCTCGGCCCCAACTCCCTGCGCGTCTACGACTTCGCCCTCAGCGCCCTCGACGGGTTCGGTCTGCACATCGACGCGATGACGACGCTGAACAGCATGGTGGCCAACTACGTCGACAGCGCCGTCCGCGACGAGATCGGCTGGCTCGAGCACGCGCGGCACACCGGCATGGACCGCAGCCAGTGGATGACCGAGTACGTCGGACCGTACGTCAACCAGGTGGTCGCGTCCGGCAAGTACCCGATGTTCAGCCGCAGCATCCGCGAGGGCAGGCTGTCGCACCAGCCGCCCGATGCGCGCTTCCAGTACGGTCTCGATCACGTCCTCAACGCCATCGCCGCCGCCCTGCCCAACCAGCCCACCCGCCAGGCGCCCGACGCCGGCCCCATCACACCGGGTATGTGCTGATCTTCATTCCATGAAGCTGCGAATGGTCATCGTCGGTGCACTCGAGCTCATGGCCGAGGCCTCCAGCCGGGCGCCTAACCGCCGCGCAGTGGAGCTGCCGATGATGAACCGGGAAAGGAATACACGGCCGCCCCGCCCGGGCCGCTGGGCCCGGGCGGGGCGGCATGTTGCGCGGGCGCGCGCCGGTCACGCCACCGGTGCGGTGACCGCCAGGACGTCCCAGTTCGCCGCGGCGACGCTGATGATGGCGCGACCCGGCACGCTGACCACGGTCGGGTTCACCAGCATGGCGGTCGTGCCGATCCCGGCCATGCCGAACTGGTTGCACCCCCAGACCAGCATCGACCCGTCTGCCCGCACCGCGTACGTGACCGGCGAGTTGTCGTTCTCGACATCGACGATCTTCGGTTCACCGGCCGGCCGGACCAACTCGGTCGGCACCGCGAGGCCACCCGGCACGCCGAGCGGGGTGAGCTGGTACTGCGTGTTATCGCCCCACAGATACACCCGGCCGTCCCCGGTCAGTGCGCTCACCGCCGACGAACCGACCGAGATGTCCACCACGCCGCTGCCCGGGCCGAGATCGGTGACCTGCACCGGCACGTACGCCGAGGTCGGCGAGTTCACCGGGCCGTACGACCGGCCGAGTGCACGCCCCTCACCGCCGCACGAAAACACCGCGCCGTCCGCGCGCCGGAACAAGGCCACCCCGCCGGCGACCGCGATCTGCCGGATGTCGGTGAGCCCAGCCACCGGCGTCGCGAACTGCGTCGCGCCCGACAACGTGCCATCGCACTTCACCGCCCCCAGGCGGTGACGGTGCCGTCGGCCAGCACCGCCGCGATCGCACTTTCCATGTGTACCGCGACATCACGGCACCTCGCGCGCCGGTGCGTGATGTCGGCTACTTCGACCAGTACGCGATGAGCAGCGTCGAACCGTTGACTGCGTACCCGGATACCGCCTGCGTCGCGTAGCCGTCTTTCGCCAGGGTGGCGGTCTGGCTCGTGAACGCCGTGATGGTGAGCCCGTGGCGGGCCGTCGACGGCGCGCTGGCCGAACCCGCGAACAGCGCCACGAAGCGAGGGGAGCCGTTGACCGTGTACGCGTTGACGTAGGCGAGGCCGAGACCGGCCTTGGTCGTCTCGTTGAAGAGGGTCTGGTACTCGCTGTCGGTCAGCGTGCTCTTCAAGCGCCACGACGCACCCAGGCTGCGCTTGACCAGTAGGCCACTGTAGGACAGCGCGCCGCCGACGCTGACGACCGAGACCTGGGCGGGCACGTAGCCGGCAGCGGTCTGACTGTCCAACATGGACTGGTAGGCCGCGGCGGAGTACCCGTGGAACGCCGCTGAGACGGCGCTCGCCGACTTCTCCCATATCGCGGCGTAGCGCACCTGGCCGTTATTGAGGTAGCTCTCGACGAAGGTGAGCTGGAAGCCCTGCCCCTTCAGTGTGTCGAAGCGGTTCTGGTATCCGCCGGCGCTCATCTCCGTGTACTCGAACCATGTGGTCGAGCCGGTGTCCGGGTGGAACACGACGTTGAAGTACGCCGCAGCGCCGACGTCGAAGCCGTCGAGCCAGACGGGCCGGTACTTGGCCGTCACCGCCTGCGTGAAGAGTGTGTGGTAGTCGGCCACGGGCACCGCGGTGCGGACCACTTCTGCGGCGCCAGCGGCGAATGGCGACGAGGCCCCATCACCGCCGGCCGGGCTCGGCAACCGTGGCGTCCCGCCGCCGACGCCCGCGCCGTCGCTGGGCGCGTCGCTCCCGTCGACCCCGCCGGCCAGCATCGTCCCACCCTCGACGGCAGCGGCTGGTTGACTGCCGCCCACCGTCGACGCGCCGCTGGCCGACGTGCCGGTGCTGCTACAGCCGGACACGACTCCGAGTGCCGCAACGGCCGGGAGCATCCAGGTCATGATCCGCTTCACGGCGAAGATTCAACATGATCTCCCTGACAGTTGGCAAAATCGTCCCGGCTACTGCGGACCCGTCGTAGCCGACGACCATGCGCCGCGGGTCCACGGTGGCGTTCATGAAGTCCTCCGCTCGGCGAAGAGCAGGGCGAGGTCGGCGAGCCGGTTGGTGTAGCCCCATTCGTTGTCGTACCAGCCGAAGACCTTCACCAGGTGGCCGTCGGCGGCGGTGAGGCCGGCGTCGAACACGCAGGAGGCCGGGTCGCCGATGATGTCGCGGGACACGAGCGGCGCCTCGCTGTACCGCAGAATCCCGGCGAGGGGACCGGCGGCGGACGCGGCGAACGCGGCGTTGATCTGCTCGGCGGTGGCCGGCTGAGACAGCCGGACGGTGAAGTCGGTCATGGAGCCGTTCTCGACCGGCACTCGCAGTGCGACCCCGCCGAGCCGGCCGGCGAGATCGGGCAGCCCCGGCCGATCCGGCCGAAACCGTTGATGGCGATGCGGTACCTCATGGCTTCCTCCCAGCGCGTCGCGGAGCGCGACCGCCCCACACCGTCCACATTGGTCCCGCCGGATCGCAGGCACCCGGGTCGAACGTCACTCGCCGTGCGGGCCGAACGCCCGGGACCTTGGACCCTGACGCGGGCGGCCCAAGGAGTTCACGGTTGGGGGTATGGCCGGAGTCCCGCGTTCGATGGAACGGCTCAGTGCGTTCGATCTGACCAACCTGGCGGTCGAGGCACCCGACACCCCGATGCACGTCGGGGTGGTCGCGGTGCTGGAAGGCCGGTCCTTCCTGGAGCCGACCGGCCGGCTGAAGCTGGCCGAGATCCAGGAGCGCATCCATGACGGCCTGCGGGCCGCGCCGAAACTGCGGAAGGTGGTGTACCGGCCCGGGCCGCTGGCCGGGCGACCGCTGTGGGTGGACGACCCAGCGTTGCGGATCGAGCATCACGTCGCGTAGGCGGCCGTCGACCCGCCTGGCGGTGAGGAGGAGCTGCTGCGCCTCGCCGAGCGGCTCATGCGGACGCTGCTGGACCGTTCTCGGCCGCTGTGGCACCTCTGGGTCGTGACGGGCCTGCCCGACGGCCGGTTGGCGGTGGTGGTCAAGCTGCACCACGCGATCGGCGACGGCATGGCAGCGATGCGCCTCATCGGCACGCTGCTCGACCCGCCGCCGCCCGCGGCCGAGGCGCCACCCTGGATCCCGGCGCCGCCACCACGCTGGAGGAACCTGGTGCGCGAACGGCTGCGGTGGCGGGGCCGCAACGCCCACAGGCGCTCGAAGCCGGGACGAACGCTGCGCGGGGCCTGGCAGACGCTGCAGCAGACCCGGGCCGCGCCGCGGACGTCGCTGAACGCGCCGATCGGCACCACCCGGCGGCTGGCGGTGTTCCGGCTCGACCTCGCTGAGGCCAAGGCGGTCGCCCACGCGGCCGGCGGCAAGGTCAACGACGCGCTCCTGACCGTGATCGCCGGCGGCCTGCGCGACGTGCTGCAGTCCCGGGGAGAACCGGTCGACGGCCTCGAACTGCGGGTCGCGGTGGCCGTCTCGCTGCGCCGCCCGGACGAGCGAGCAACCTGCCGGGCCCGCCGGCACCGATCCGGATCCTCGGCGCGCCGGTGCTCGACCTGATCCCGATCGGCGCCGTAGCCGGCAACCTGACGATCACCTTCCTGGCCCTCTCGTACGCGGGCCGGCTCGTCGTCACCGCGATCGCCGACCGTGACCACTTCCCAGACCTGCCGGTCGTCCTGTCCGGCACGCAGCGCGAGTGGGCCGCGCTGGCGGCGCCGCCCACGGCCGCAGCCCCGTCGGCCGAACCGTTCGCGACCGTCGTACCCGGCTCGGATACGGTTCCGCCCCGCCGGTGATCGGGTTGCGGCGGAAGGGCCGCCGGTCCCCGATCGGGGGACCGGCGCCCACGGTGTCGCGCCAGGTCAGTCTCATCGGGATTCACCTCCTTCCCTGTGAGGTGGTGGCCGCGAGCCGGATCACTTCGACTTCGCGGTGGCGCGGGTGGTCTGCACCGGGATCTCGCGGCCGGGGGCCACCTTGCCGGCGAGCGGCACGCGGATTTCCAGGATGCCGTCGGTGTAGGCGACGGTGATGCTCTCCTCGTCGGTGGTGAGCGGGAGGTGGACGGTGCGAGCGAACGATCCGTAGTGGAACTCGGAGCGGGCCTTGTCGACGCGCTCCTCGGTCCGTTCGACGCGGATCTGCAGCCGGTCGCCGAACTCGGACACCTTGATGTCCTTGGCCGGGTCCACGCCCGGCACCTCGGCGCGGATCACGTAGGTGTTGCCGTCGGTGTACTCCTCGACGCGGAACGCCGGCGCGCCGAACAGCATCGACGGCAGCTGGGCGAGGTCGAGCGGGAACAGCCGGGTTGCCGTACTCATGGCACGACTCCTTTCAATATGGCTTCACCCCTATCCGACGCCCGCCGTGGCGGGGTGGTGAAGGGCGGCGGGCCCGCGGCGCCGGGACCTTCGGCTCGTGTGCCGCTCCCGGGCCACGGTTAGATCGTGGCCGGCTTCGACCGCCCGGCCGGGACCTTCGTCGTGCCCGCCGGGTCGTCGGGCACTGTGGCGCGGAGCCGGCCAGGCAGACGATCGACGCGTGACCCGCCCGTCGAAACGCACGCCGGCGCCGCATGGTTCGCCGACACGCCTACGCCGCTGCGGGCGCGACGACGGAGCGGACACCGTTGCGCCGTGCCGGACGGTTCCCCACGTTCATGCTGCGCGCCGGGTGCGTCGGCAAGGCCGAAGGTCCCGGGTTTTCGGGCCGGTTGGGCGCGGGGAATCCGCCGGCCGACGCATGAAGCGCAGGGTCCGGGGAAGCGACGCCCTTGCCGGGTATTGCTTCAGACGAGGACGAGGAGGTCAGCCGATGACGAGCGTGCTGTACCGAGCGGCGGAGGAGGCACGACTCGCACCGTCGATCCTCAACACGCAGCCGTGGCGCTGGGAGGTGCGCGGTGAGGTGTTGGAGCTGTACTGCGACCCCGCGCGCCAGCTGGAGCACCTCGACCCGCACGGACGCCTGATGATCCTCAGCTGCGGCGCGGCGCTGCATCATGCCCGCGTGGCACTGGCGGCCGCGGGTTACGAGCCGGTGGTGGAGCGCTGGCCCGACCCGTCCCAGCCCGGACTGCTCGCCCGGATTCGGGACTGCCGGCCGAGACCGGCGGGCCGCGAGAGCCTCCTGGCGTACGACAGCATCCGGCGGCGCCGCACTGACCGCCGCCCGTTCGCCGGTGGTGTCCGGGTGCCGGCGGCCGAGGTCGCGCGGCTGGCGGCGGTCGCCGAGGCCGAGCACGTGCGGCTGTACCCGATCGAGCGGGCTGACATCGTCTACCTGCGGTACGCAGTCCGGGGCGCCGACACGGTCGGTGCCCACGACGAGGGCATCGCCGACGACCTGCGGCGGTGGACGCATCGCGGCGCGGACACCGGCGACGGCGTGCCGCTCGGGACGGTGGTGGCACCCGTGCTGCGCCCAGTCGGCGTGCGCGACTTCGGCCTCGGTGACTCGGCGGCCCTGGAGCCCGGCTCCGGCGATGATCGTTCCGCCGAGTATGTCGTGCTGGCGACGGATCGCGACGAGCCGGGGGACTGGCTCACCGCGGGCGAGGCGACCAGCGCGGTCTGGCTGGCCGCGATCTCGGAGGGGCTGGCGGTCTCGCCGATGAGCAACGTGGTGGAGATCCCGGGCGCGCGGGTGCTGGTACGCAGCCTGCTGCACCCGCCGGGCGAACCTCAGCTGGTGCTGCGGCTCGGCGTCGCGCAGGGGCACGAGCCGCCGCCGGCGAGCCCGCGCCGGACCGGCCCCGAGGTCGTCGATACCGAGTGAGGTGCGGATGCGGGATGCCGGCCCGGGACGTCGTGTTGGTGTGGACGGCGCGGCGCGGGGTGTCGTTGCGCGTCGCGCTCCCTGCTCCCGGCGTTTGCCGGCGGCGTTCGCGCGCGGCGGGCTCGCCGAGACCGCCGCGCGCCGGCCTGTTGGCAGGCCGGAGGCGACGGAGGCGATCGCGTATCGTCACGATCTGCTCCGTCACAATCTGGTCCTGGGCACGTCGAGCGGGTGCTCCATTTCGTCCTGTGCCGCGAGCGCGGCCATCGTCACCCGGTAGGCGCGGGCGTTCAGGCCACCGGTCATGAGCTGGTGGACGGCCTCGCCCTCCAGCCGGGCGCGGCGGCGTTCGCCCGAGGCGGCGATCCACCTCGCGACCCACGGCCGATAGGCGACACCGGCGGCGCCTTCGCGCCGAATGGCCGCCACGTGGCCGGCGACCAGCAGGATGTACACGCTCGCGATGATGGCGGCAACGAGCATGGTCGCCAGCATCCGACTCACCCCCTCGGGTCGCAGTGGCGGAGCAAACGTCGCCGTTGGGCACCGGACGTTGTCGCGTTCACCATGACGTCCTTGCGCACCGTCCGTGCTGCTGCGACGTCGGGGGTGGACGCCGGCGGGTCAGCCGCGGGCGGCGGCCTCGGCCGGCCAGGTGATGGTGTTGTGTACCGCGATGACTCCGGTAAGGCTCTCGGCGATCGCCGCGGCTCGCTGGGCGGTGCCGGGCCGGTCGGTGTGGCCGGACAGCGTCACCTCGCCGTCGTGGACGGTGGCGGTGATGCCTTCGGCGTCGTGCGACAGTCCGTGCAGTAGCAGCTCGTCCATGGCCTCGCGCTCGATGGATTCGTCCGAGCGCAGGGCGTGGCGGAGCAGGTCGCCGCGGGTGACGATGCCGGCCAGCCGGCCGGTGTCGTCGTCGAGGACGGGGAGGCGCTTCATGCCGTACCGCTGCATGATCCCGGCCGCGGTGCGAACGGTGACGCCTGCGCGGACGGTGACCGGCGGGCTGCTCATCAGCTCCGAGGCGGTGCGCGCGTCGGCCTTGGGCGCCGCGGTGCCGGCGTCCGCCGGGTCAAGCTTCGGCAGCAGGTCGGCCTCGGTGATCACGCCGATCACGAAATTGTCGTCGTCGACGACGGGCAGGCCGCCGACGCCGAACTCGGTGATCAGGTCGGTGACGTGCCGGCTGGTGCAGTCAGCGGTCACTGCGACCACCGACGGGTTCATGACGTCTCGTACACGCATCTCGGTCATCGGGACACTCCCTTCGCCCTCAGGATGACCTGGCGCGGGTGCGTGGCGCCCGGGTCGAACGGCATCATTTCGCAGGGACCGTCGTCCCGACGCCGCCGCGGGCTGCGACGGCTCGCTTGGACACGGCAATCCGGGCTCGGCTGGCCGGTGTCTTCGGGTGGTTGAACTGCACGCGCCGGTTGTCGACAGCGACCAGCGTGTGCCGGACGAACAGCACCCGGCCGGCCAGGTCCACATCGGCCCAGTGCAACCCGAGCGCCTCTCCCTTGCGCATGCCGGTGGCTACCAGCAGCTCGAACAGCTCGGTGAGCGGATCGCCGACATCCCGGCAGTACCGAAGGAAGCTGGCAGCCTCGAAAGCGATCCAGCACGGCAGATCTGCAGCGGCCGGCTTCGGAATTGCGGCGTAGCGGGCTGCGTTGAACGCCAGCCGACGATGCCGGACCGCATCGTCGCGGCCTCGCCCTTCGTGGCGAAGCCACCCCGCCGCATCGTGCGCCGGCCCTCCCCGACGCCCGGCAGGTCCACGGCGAACGTCCACGTGCCATGCCGCGGGTTCGCCAACTTCGGACACCGCGCACCCAGCTGCCTGCCATCATCGCCGCGGCATCCGCACCGGCGGTACACGCGGCCACGGTTCGGATTCGGCCTCATGACAGCCTCCTCGAATATGATCGTTGCACTCCCCCGAGGCTTGCCCGCCTGCGACCACATCGCGACCATCAGCCGCATCAGCACTGGTCCTGCCTGCGGCAGGTGAAGCATGCTCAAGGGGTCCCGCCGGGGTGCGCTGCTGCCCAGGCTTGCTGGCGGGCGGTCAACGCACCCCACCTCGTCGGCGCCGGCGCCCGCTTCGTTGCTGCGGCCGGGCCAGGCAACGCTCAAAGCAACAGCGCACGAAGAAGTCACACGCCAGCAGCGCCTGCCCCTGCGATCGCAGTAGGTCCGACCAGGTACTGGCCGCCCGATCGATGCCGGCCTTGTGCAGGATCTCCCAGACCGAAGACGCGACGACTTTCACACCAACCACGAGCAGCTCGCGGTGCACACGCCGGTAGCCCCACTGCGGGTTCTTCCGCACCAATCGCCGCACCCACCCCGATCGACCGGACCGTTCGCGGGCGACCCGGGCGCTTGGGCCCGCAGACCGCCGCATGGCGGCGCGTGACCGGCCGGCGGGTGGCTATGAGCAGCAGGGCAAGGTTCGAGCGGGTGAGCAAGGTCTGCGGCTGTCCCGGCCCGAGTGTGCGGACGCATTCGGCAAGGACGTCGCGGAGCTCGGCTTCGGCCTGGGCGAACTGACCGGCGTCGAGCAGCAGGAACGCGAGGTCGCTGCGGGCGAGCAGAGTGTGCGGGTGACCCGCGCCAAGGACCTGCATGCTGGCGGCCAGCACCTCGCGGAACGCCGCCTCTGCCTCAGTCCGGCGACCGGCGTCCCGAATCGCCGCCGCAAGCCGGCCCTGCGCTGCGATCGTGTCAACATGATCTCCGCCGAGATGGCGTACCCGCAGCTCGTATGCCGTCCGCCAGGCGTGTTCGGCGAGAGCGTAGCGGCCCTGGCGCTGGGCGACGGTGGCGACGCCGTCCGCGTCGGCGGCCGAGCACTCGAGCAGGGCCTCGCGCACCACGACCTCGGCAACGTGATGGTCCGGAGGACGGCGGCGCTGGACGACGTCGACCAGGTAGTCGAACGCCTCGACGCCGTCGTCGCTAACTGGCTGAAGCAGTGCGGTGGTGACCCGTCGGGGACGTGTCGCCCAGGCCCATGCGGTGTCCAGCGGTTCGGGACGTAGCCGCGAGCCGCCGCGCTCATCCAGGTAGCGCTCGTGGAGCCGCTCCACCAATGCGCGCGGCGCCGCGGAGCCGTAGCCAGTGCAGCGGACGTCGATGGCCGCGGCGACGAGCGCCGCCCCCCGCGGATGGCTCGTCGGGTTCGGAGTTCGCGCTCCAAGCGTTCTCCCAGTCGCTGCACAGGTCCGGTCCGGCGGCAAGATATTCCGCAATTCCGAAGTCCGCTGCGCTGTTGAGGGCGTCGCCGATGCGGGGGTCCGCGACATACGCCTCCGCCCGCGTCCGCTCCTCGTCGGTGAAGAGCCGCTCCAGCCGAACCCGGTGCGCCTGCTCCAGCACCTCGCGTGCCTCCTTGCGAACGTGCCGCTGCAGGTCGTCGGCGCCCGCGTTGGCCAGCCGGTCGGCCTCCACCGCGCGGAGGGTCGCCAGGATGACCCGGTGGCCGCGCCCCCACCCAGCACCGACGCGACCCCGGCCCGGGTAAGTCCGCCCGGCCCCAGGTAGGTCTCCAGATCGTTGAGCCACAGCACGCTCCGGCGTTCGGCGCCCGCCGCGCGGACGGCGTGCGTGAGCGCGTCCCTGGTGCTCGGCGCCACCGGAGTGTGGTTGGGCAGCACGTCGCGCATCGCCTCGTACGCCGCGCGGGACTTGCCGGCGAGCGAGTCGCCGACGAGCAGTACGAACGCGTTGCCCGAAAGGCGCCTGCGGAGTTCGCCGTCGACGTCGCGCGGTACGTAGAGCGGAACACCGTCCGGGCCGGGCGCGCCGACAGCCCCCCAGTCTGCCGCCGCATCCGCGATGGCGGCCGAGGGGTGGACGCCGAGCCACATTGGGTTGTCGACCACGCAGACCTTGGGCAGCCGCCCCTGCAGCACAAGGCAGCCGTCGACCACGCCGTACTGCACGTCGTCCCGGCGTTGCGTGAACCGTCGCAGCCGGTCCTGCCAGATCGCGGCGACCGCCGCGAGGACTGCTGCCCCGGCGGTGGCACCCGCGAGGACCCGCGGGCTCCTCACGTCGGCGGCCAGCAGGACGGCCGGAGTGGCGGTGAGCAGCGCAAGCGAACCAACGACGAGACCGAGCCGGCGTTCCCGCCACCGCCCCGAAGCCATACAGCCGACTCCATCCGTCGTCGAACGCAACGTCGTGGGCACTGTCCAACGGCCGCTTGTCTCGATGAGACCGCGGGGCAACTGACTCTGCCATTAACCGTCGCGCCTGACCTGCGCGTAAGCGGTTCTGCCGTGGTCTATGGCCGGACGGTCCGATGCAGCAGTGCTCCTCGTCCTCGACGGTCGTCGAGGGTCTCTCCAGTGTCGATGACACAAACGCCTGCGCCAACACCCGTCCGGCGACGGTGCAAAGGACCTTCGGATGACAGGCCGCGCGGCGGTCAACGCAGGGGATCACATTCGGCGGTGATGACCAGCGCCGGGGGCGGCCCGGCCAGACTCTTGGGCCTGAAGCGGCGAGGCGGTCGGATTGTCGGCGTCGTCGGGGTCCGGCAGGTAGTGCGAGCGATACCACGCGACCGAGTGGCGGTTGAACAGGTATGGGTCGTCTCTGGTGACCATCGACTCGTCCGGGGCGGTCGCGTCGATCTGATCGGTGTTGGGATAGACCAGCAGCTGCCCGGCCAACCGCGGGCCGCCAGCCTCTCGAGCCATCAGGGTCAGCGCGGCTGCCAGGTTACCGCCCGCGCTGTCGCTGCCCACCGCGATAAGGTCCGGATCAGCGCCGGCCGCCTCCGCGTTGTCGACCACCCACTCGGTGCCGGCCCAGCAAACCTGGATCGCGGCCGGGAACGGGTGCTCCGCACCTTCGGTCACACCGGCTGCGAACACGTCGTCGAACGCCGCCGCAAACTCGTCCTTGACCTGCTGACCAACCGCGCCCACTCCAATTGGAGCTGGGCCAACCCCGACCCCCAGCCGCGTCGCCATCGCCAACACTCTCGCCGACGCCATAGCCCCCTGAGGCCGACCAAGGCGACAGCGTGCCGAGCGAGCACATGCTGGCGACGCCTTGTCATCGACCGTCCATTTAGGACGCCCATTGCTTCGACAGAGCCAGCGGCGGCGACTCCTTTACTCGGCGGGTTCATGCTTGTGGCGGCCTGGGAGAACGTGCCTGAGCACGTCGCTGGGGCCTCCGGCTACCCCTGGGGGTCAAGGGGTCGTGGGTTCAAATCCCGCTGTCCCGACGTAGCAAAAGGGCAGCTCAGCTGGCCTTTTTTGTTGACGTCCGTTGATGCAGCGATCGCCGTGCGACACGAGTTTTGTCCCGTACGGGCGTACTGTTACCCATCCCGCAACGCCTTGACCTGCGGCTTCGCACTTACGCCCGGCGCGTCCGCGCATGTGCGCGATCCGGCTCCGGAACGTTCTGACCTGCGATTTCACAGTTTCGACGGCCTGCACGCCGCTCAGCGACCCCATTACTCGCCCCGTCCCACAAGACCCGCGAAAAAGGTCTACTGTGGACGATCACGACACACCGCCGACACGTACGCCCGTACTGTGATCACCAGGAGCAGTTCATATCGCACCGGACGCGCATTCGGCACGTTCGACGGGCACTCCAAAGATCGCCGGCGCCCGTGCAGGGTCGAACCAGCACGTGATCATGGTTACCGGATCTGCCGATGAGCGGGTGTTGGATCGCGGTCACCGAGCCGCAGGCGCCGGATACGATCTCGTGGGCCAATCGGGAGCTGAGGAGCGCACGTGGATGCCATTGAGTTCCGGCCGGGCGATCATCTGTTGGTTTCCTGCGAACCACACCGCGCCGTCGTGGCGAGCGCGGACCGACACTATGTTTACGTGCGCTGGCCGTGGCATCGGCTGGATCCTGAGTCGGCGTTCCGCTGGGACGGAACGAATGCCTTCGCCCGTGACCCAAAAAATTCTGACTTCAACCAGCTCTGGCAGCTTGACCCGCCGCCCGCTGAGCTGCAGGAGGGTGACCTCTGTGAGATCTTGGTGCCGCCTACCGAGGTCGTCGTAACGTGGGCCGCTCGCTTCGATCCGCTAGAGGATACGGGTTGGCTTCCCCGTCCTACTGGAGCGCTGAGGGTTGTGCCGGTCTTTGGGAAGCGGCATCCACATGGTGAAGACGAAGCCAAGGCCGGTGTTGGTTTGTACGTTGACGACGCCGAGCCACTGGAGATCCAGCGCTTGGGCCGACTGCCAGTTCGTGCGTAGTCGGCTACGCGCGCACGGATTTGCCGCATAGCGCTCGCTACCGACTGCGACGGCCCCCCACTTCGCCGGTGTACGCGCGTGCACGGCGATCCGCGCGTCGGGCCAAGCCGCTGGCGCGAACTCCGACACCTGGACGGCTGGCGATCATCGCCGGCCGTAGATCCCATCGAGCGATGCTCGTATAGCCCTCTGCCATGCGAGCCCGGTTCCCCAGCGCTCGATGTCTCGCGGCTGTCGTCCACCTGCTCGGCGCCGCCCAACACCTGGGCGCTGTGCGGCGGTCTGGTGACGCCGCATAGCCGCGGCACCGTCCGGCTGACCAACCGGCCGACCGGCCGATCGTCGACGTGCAGTTCCTCAGCCACCCGTTCGACGTCGCCGCGCTCGAACGCAGCATCGAGCTCGCCCGGACGATCGCGGCGACGAAGGCGATGCGGCCGTACGTCAAGCGCGAGGTCGCACCAGGCCGCGCCCTCAAGGGCCACGAACTCGTCGACTTCGTCCGCAACGGGGCCACGACGTACTTCCACTCGTCCGGTGCCTGCCGCATGGGCAAGGACGACCGGGCCGTCGTCGACGCCAAGCTGCGGGTGAACGGCGTGCACAACCTGCGGATCGCCGACAGCACCATCATGCCGCGCATCGTGTCCGCCCCGACGATGCCGGCCTGCGTGCTGATCGGCCTGCGGATGGTCGAGATTCTCACCGGCCGGCGGCAGCGCCGGGCGGACGCGTAGCGGGGACCTGTGAGAGCCGGGAGGTGAGACTCCTCCCGGCTGCTCGACCCGTCACCGGTGCGGTGAGCCCGCGGGCATGACGCGCACCGTGGTGCCGTGCGCGGTGTCCGCGATCATGGCCGCGGCCGGCCCGCGCCAGCGCCGTGCGTACTTGGCCGTATAGGCGCGGTCAATCGCCTGGTTCACCCGCTCGTCCGGCTCGGGCTCGAACGCGACCTCGTGGCGGTGACCGCCGTCGAGGAACGCTCCGCGGCGGTTGCGCAGGGCCCGCTGATACCAGGCGGAGCCGTGGCCGTATCCACTGCGGATGTAGGGAACGCCGTCGACGGTGACCGCCCAGATCCAGGTGCGCGCTTCGCCGCCGGCACGCAGCGGCGTCGCGATGACGACGGTCTCGGTGCGATCGAGATACTCGACCGTGGCGTCGAACGTCGCGGCCGGGCGGTCCGAGTCGGCCTTCCAACACCTCCTGCACGTTCTGTGAGCCAAGTAGTTGGTTTAGTGTCCTGCCCGTGTTCTGAACAATCGACACTGGGGGTGAGACCGTTGACCAGCTCTCTTCCGTATGTCTGTCCCGTTTGCCGGGCCGGCTTCGCAACGCACGACGGGTTCTACTGCACGGGTTGCAACGTACGGTATCCCGTCATCCGCGGCATGCCCGTGCTGTGCCCTGCCCCGTATCGCCATCTCGGGGAGGAGGCTCTGCGCATCGTCGAATACCGCCAGAGCAACCCGGCTCACGGGAAAACGGTCGAGCCGGACGCGATGTCGCTCGACGACGTCTGCGACAAGATGACGGATGCGATCAGCCCGTTGCTGACCGTGCGGTCCGTCCTGGCCACCGCGGCCGCCCGGCCGGCGACAAGGTCTCGAAACCCGTACTCGCCGGTGCAGTCCCTGCATTACCTGCGTCGAGACTGGAGCGGCACACCAGACTGTGAGGAGGAGATCCAGGACGTCACCCAGGCGGCCCTCAAGGCGCTGGACAACGCCGGCGGTGAGCGTTCGAGGATCCTGCTCCTGGGTGCGGGCACCGGGCGGTTCGCGAGCGTCTTGTCGCCGCATTTCGCATCGACACACGCCATGGAGCTGTCGGTTCCCATGAGCCTCCTCAGGGACTTTCTGCGCGACGGACCGCTGCGCTTCACCGTTCTCGACCGGCGGAACCGGCGATCCGAGGCCGACGCACGCCGACAGCACACCGCGTCGAACCTTGGCGTCGAGCTGGATTCGGTGGGCTGGGCGATAGCGGACGCCTTGCACTGCCCATACCCCGACGGCTATTTCTCGACTGTGGCGTCGCTGTACTTCTCGGACGTCGTGCCGCCCAGTCGGTTACTGCCCGAGGTGGCTCGCATACTCGCTCCGGGGGGAACCTTCGTGCACGTCGGTCCGCTGGGGTACCAGTTCGACCGGCCCGCCGACGACCATTGGCCGGCCGAGCGATGGCCCGGCGAGGTCGAGAAGTTCGGCCTGCGAGCGGTGTTCACCGACTGGGTTCGATCGACCCATCACGTCGATGCGTCGTCGATGTTCACCTCGCTGGTGGACAACTTCGTGCTCGCCTGCGAGAAGCGCGTCTGAGCGCCCCGCCCCCCGGGAGGTTCATGGGTGCACCTCGGCAGGGCGCACGGGCGCGGGTGCCGGCGCCGGTGAACATGTCCAGCGCGGTCGTGACGCCCATCGTGGCGAGGTCGCCCAGCGCGGCCCGCGGGGTCGGGATCGAGGTGCACGTGCGCGTCGAACACCGCGGCCCGCTCGACGGTGAACGTGATGGCGGCGCCGTCGAGGACGTCCTCGCGGAGCTTCTCCGCGGGACTTCGTCGACGGTATCGAAGCGTCGCTGGGGATCGTGCTGCCGCCTGCTCTGCGTACGTTGTACCGGGCGACCGACGGCGTGTTCGACAAACTCGGCCAGTGGTTCGTCAACTGGCCGCTGGAGCGGATGGCCGAGGAGCATCACCATGCTTGGACCGATGCGCCGATGGCCCGCCGGCAGTTGCTTGGGTTCGGCAACGACGGCACCGGCGCACCCTTCTGCGTGCCGAGCGACGGCAGCGATGGCGTGTTCGTGTGGAATCACATCGACCAGCAGACGTACCGGCTCGCGGGCACTGTCGAGGAGTTTCTGGGGGAGCGGCGGCCCCTGGTTGAACGTCACCGGCGCGTGGAACTCACCAATCGCGCCGTAGTTGGTCTCCACGTCAATATGGAACATCCTGGCCTTGTCCGGGTCGGCCAGCGCCAGCAGCCGCCGCGCCGCCGCCAAGACCTCCTCGTCGCCAGCGGCGCCGGACTCGGCCAGAGCGTCGCCGATGCGGGCACGCCACACACCAGGCTCGGTCTCATCAGCATCCAACGCCTGCACCGCCTCGACGTCGAGGCTGCCGAAACCATGCTTGAGCAGCGCTTTCAAAGCCTGGTACGCGTCGCGGATCGCCGCCGACGCGGTGTCCTTGACACCCGCACCCGCACCGGCGGCTAGCGCCGCCGTGATCACCTCAACCGCAAACACGACCCGCTCCCACCGATCGACGACGCCCAATTGTGACCGACCCCGAACCGCTCAGCCACCCCCGCCGCCATCACCCCGGCCTCCACGTCCAGCACGCGCGATACCACAGTTCCGCCATGGCCAACTCCACCAGCAACCGGCGGAGTGTCACGCATCAACTGGAGTCACCTGCTGCGCGGCGCCGGGAACTGGACGCCAGTGCTGGTGCTGACCGCGAAGCAGGGCGAACTCGACGAGGCCGAGGCGCTGGAGACGGGGGCTGACGACTTCCTCAGCAAGCCGTTCTCGTTCATCGTGCTGGTCGCCCGGGTGCGGTCGCTGCTGCGCCGGCGGCGCCTGGAGCGGCCGCCGACGCTCGTCGCCGGTGACCTCGTACTCGACACGGCCGAGCACCGCTGCCGGCGGGGTACGGCCGAGATCGAGCTGACCCGGCGGGAATTCGCGCTGCTGGAGTTCCTGATGAGAAACGCGGGCTCGGTGGTACGCAAGCGCCAGATCCTCGACGAGGTGTGGGACTGGGCGTTCGACGGCGAGTCGAACATCGTGGAGGTCTACGTGGGCTACCTGCGGCGCAAGGTCGACATCCCATTCCGTCGCGCGGCGATCCACACCATCCGGGGGATCGGCTACCGGTTCGACCAGTCCGGCGGCTGACGTGAGCCGCCGCAGCATGATGCGCGTGCGGATCACCGCGACCGCGCTCGGCGTGGTCGGCACCGGGCTGGTGGCCGCGGCGGTGCTGATGCTGGTGCTGCTGCAGATCACCATGCGCGACAACGTCGATGCGCAGGCCCGGCTCCGGTTGGTCGAGATCGTCGACCTGGTGCGCAATGACCGGCTGCCCAGCAGCCTCGCGGGTGAGGACGACGGCACGGTCGCACAGGTGGTCGTCAACGACGTCGTGGTGGCACAGAGCCCGACCATCCATGGCAACCGGCCGATCGCGGCGTTCATCCCGGCCGGGACCGACATGACGATCCGCACCGTGCGCAACCCGCCGATCAGCGACGGCGAGGCCTACCGCATCGCGGTGCAACGCGTGGACTCACCGCGGGGGCCGGCCGTGGTCTACACCGCCGCGACGCTGGAGCCGGTGCAGGACACCACCAAGGCGGCCTTCGGCCGCTGCGCGCCGCTCGGGAACTCGCCGCGCCTTGCCGCTTCGCTCGCGGCGCGGCGGCCCCGGCGTCGCGCAACCTCGGCCGGACACGACGATGCCCAGCGGCCCGCCGGTCAGGCGGAACGCTGGACATCGTCGTGTACCCCCGCGGCGCCGACTCAGTCCGGCCCGCCTTCGGCCGCGGCCGCGTCTCGCCGCTGGCGGATCTCGGCGCGGAGCTTATGGCGGAGGATGAAGAACCTGATCGCCGTGCCGGTGAGGACGCTGCCCGGGATCGCCAGGGTGCGGAGCACGCCGTGATGACGGGCCCAGTACACCTCGACGGGGATGTAGAGGATCACGCCAACGACCACCAGCGGGATCCAGACCTGTTTGCGCCGCATCATCGACCAAGCATCCCAGTTCATGCCGAACCGCAAGGCCCTGTCCGCGCCGACGTCGGCGGGACGCTATCGGACTGGGCGGCGCTGTTGCATTGAGCGATCGTGTTGATCGAGCACCGGAAATTCTTCGCCGCAAGGTCGGCGGCCGCCGAGTAGCACCCCCTACAGCTGGCCGTTTATACGCCGTTTCGGCCAGCCTCACCAACACGAGCGTGACCCGTTGCCAAAGTTCTTGCGGCAGGGGATCTTGACGATGACTCAATGCAACAGTGCCCGTCAACCTTGCCGAAGAACCCCACAGCGGCCCGCCCACACAACACACAAGGCACCTTGGGCCACGGCGCCGCCGGCATCTGCCGCCACCTACGGACCGCCTCCTGAACTGTCTGGTCGTGCTTCTTGCCGTTGCTCGGATGATTCATCGGAGAGTTCGGCCACAACGACAAGCTGCACTTCAGCCAATACCCGTCTGAATGCTTGGTGTCCCGGATCAAGGCTGCCCGCACGGCGTCGCGCGTCATGTCCTCGACGACTGTGCGAAACGCTGCAGCGTCCACCTCGCCCGGATGCCGAACACTCGCCAAACGAGCCAACGCAAACGCACCAACCCGCTGCAACGGATGCGCCGTCAACGCGACTCGGTCCTGCATGAGCCCGGTCATCCTGTGACCCAACCGAACCCCGCCGAGTTCGCCTGCCCCAGCCCCAACTCCACAACGCCTGCAGCGCTTCCGGTTCACCACTGATGTCCACTTCGACCGCGGCGCCCGGCTTCGCGCCGTCCCCGACCGCGAACGACCGCTTGGGACCAACCCAGGTGATCGCGTCGAGCTTGACTTCCGGCGACAGCCCCAGCGTCTCTGCCTTGCGTCGCAGGTTCTGCTGAAAGAACACCGGGAACTCCGCATCGGTCGGCAGCAGCCACGCCTGCCGCGTCGTTCGGTTGCCCTTATCGCGCCCGCTCGGGGACTCGCCGCGCCTTGCCGCTTCGCTCACGGCACGGCGGCCCCCGGCGGACGCGCACCCTCGGCCGCACACGACGATGCCCAGCGCTCATCGGAAGGTGAGCACTGGGCATGCGGACGGTCACGGACTGTGTCTGGCTCCTACGTGATCACGACGCTTGGCGACGCTCGGCCGGGGGTTCCGCACTCGCCCGGCGATGCCGCCACGCCATAGCATCGAAGCACCGACGTGGTGGGGGGCTGTGGATGCGATCTCGGGGATCGTTGCCGCTGCGGATTCTCATTGGGGCAAGCGCGATCCTGACGGTGGGCTTCATTCAGCACTACGTGTTCCATCGCCCGTTCGTGTATCAGCTGGTCTTCATAGTGTCGGTCTTTGGCCCGATGATCCTGTCGCGCTACTTGGATGCAGCGGCGCAGCGGCGACGGACCCGTACACAGCAGCAACCCTTGGACGGGGAAGAACGAGACGCCTCCGGCGGCTAGGGCTCCGGCCCTAGGACCCGGAAACGGCCTCCGGCGGCCAGGGCATCCCGCCCTGGACCCGACGCTCCGGGATGCCAAGACCCGCCGCGGCCTCACGCCGCACACCAAAGGCAGCCAGACCACACCTGCCCGCGCCAGACCAAGCCGCTTCGCGGTCGCCTACGGCGAGCCTGGCGCGGGCAGGCGCGGCCCGGCAGGGCGGAGCCTGCGCGACGGGATGCCACTTCAGCCACGACGTGCGTTGCAGTAGAACCCGCCGACGACGTCGACCAGGACCAGGCGCCCGGGGGCAGCTCGGGGGCAAACGCGCCCCGGGCGACCGCCGAACACCACGCAAGACCGACGCCGACCACCGCCGCGAGCAGCACATATAGACGAATGCCCAGGTCGGCGGCACACCTGCACTTAATTCGGGACGAAGAGTCCGTCGGTTCAAGTACGGCTACTGTCGGGAGCCTTCTCCGCGGCGCTCTGTCGATTGCGGCTGATCTGATGATGGCCCGCACGCGGTGTCGTGTGATGAGGTTTTGGCGGTCAGAAGCCAACGAGAGGGCAAGCTCCCGATGAGCGTGGCGCAGCGGTGGGGTTTCGCGGTCCTGGCGACCATTCTCGGATCGGCCCTGACCTGGACGGCGGTCGCGGCTTGGCCGGGCCATCTCGACACCCAGTCCGCGGCCAGCGTCGTCGGCGTCGTCGCCGCACTGATCCTCGGGCCAGCGGGCTGGTGGGCCCAGCAGGGCGCAGCCGACCGCGCCCTGCTTGCGAGCCCGGCCGGGCCGGTTCCGGTGCAGTCGCGCGGCCCAGTGGACGCCGGTCAGCAGTTGGTGGTCGGTGACCTGCCTGGGCAGGCGGTCGGCTGGCAGGACCGGGTCGAGCTGCTGGACCAGTTGACGCTCATGGCGGGGCACAGTCGGACCGCTGTGGTGTGCGCGGTGGCGGGGCAGCGCGGCATCGGCAAGACCCAGCTCGCCGCCGCCTACGCCCGCGCCCGTGTCGCCGAAGGCTGGCCCGTGGTGGCCTGGGTCGTCGCCGACACCTCCGCCAACCTGGTCACCGGTCTGGACAAGCTCGCCGCCGCCGCCGGTGTCCGCCAACCCGACACCGACCCGACCGACGCCGCCCGCGCCGCCCTGGCGTGGCTGCGCACGCAACCCGGCCCGTGCCTGCTGGTCTACGACAACGCCCTCGACCCGGACCTCATCCGCACCTGGACCCCGCCGGTCGGTGCCGTACACATCGTGGTCACCACCACCCGCTACGACTTCGTCAACCTCGGGGAATCCCTCGACGTCACCCTGTTCACCCCGACCGAAGCCGTCACCTACCTGCGTACCCGCACCGGGCTCGCCGACGACACCGCCGCCGCGCAGCTCGCCGAGGAGCTCGGCCGCCTGCCCCTCGCCCTGGCGCAGGCCGGCGCGGTCATCGGCCCACGCCGCCGCTACCGCACCTACCGCGCCTACCTCGACCGGCTCGCCACCACGTCTGTAGCCGACCTGCTGCCACCGGCCAGCGGTGGGGACTACCCGCACAGCGCCGCCCAGGCGATCCTGCTCGCCGTGGACGACCTCGCCGCTGCAGACCCAGGCGGACACGCCCGCCGACTGCTCGACCACCTCGCAGTACTCGCCCCCGCCGGCGCCGACCCCGTCCTGCTTCGCCACCTCGCCGCCCCGCCCCGGCCCACCGGTCGGCGCCGCTGGTGGCATGCGCTGCGCCGACCGGCCAACGTCGCCCCCGACGTTGACTCGCTCACCGCGATCCTCGCCCAACGGTCGTTGATCCTGCCCAGCGTTGAGGCGGGCCGGGTCGTCGTCCACCGTCTCGTGCAACGGGTCCTGCGGGAACGGCTCCAATACACCCGGCATCTGGACCCCGTGCTCCGCTCCGCCGCTGACGCGCTCAGCGCCGCCGCCGCCGAGCACGGCAACCGGTGGGCCACCCGCAGCCTCATCGCCGACTACACCGATGACACCCGCACCCTCGCCGGCTCCCCGGCCGACACCACCACCCGGCGGCGGCTGCTCATTCTGCAGCAGGACATGCTGAACTGGCTCGGCGAAGTCCACAACTACAGCACCGTGATCACTCTCGGCGCCCCGCTCGTCGCCGACCTGGAGCAGGCCCTCGGCCCCGACCACCCCAACACGATGTGGTCCCGCGGCAGCCTCGCCGCCGCCTACCGGGCGGTGAGGCGGCTGGACGAGGCGATCGCCTTGGGCGAGCGGACCGTCGCCGACCGGGAGCGGGTCCTCGGCCCCGACCACCCCGACACCCTGTGGTCCCGCAGCAACCTCGCCGCCGCCTACCGGGATGGGGGGCGGCCGGACGAGGCCATCGCCTTGGACGAGCGGACCGTTGCCGACCGGGAGCGGGTCCTCGGCCCCGACCACCCCGACACCCTGTGGTCCCGCAACAACCTCGCTGTCGCCTACCGGGTCGGGGGACGTCTGGACGAGGCCATCGCCCTGCACGAGCGGACCGTTGCCGACCGGGAGCGGGTCCTCGGCCCCGACCACCCCAACACCCTGTGGTCCCGCAACAACCTCGCCGCCGGCTACCGAGCGGTGGGGCGGCTGGACGAGGCCACTGCCTTGGACGAGCGGACCGTCGCCGACCTGGAGCGGGTCCTCGGCCCCGACCACCCCGACACCCTGTGGTCCCGCAACAACCTCGCCGCCGACTATCGGGCGGTGGGGCGGCTGGACGAGGCCATCGCCCTGCACGAGCGGACCGTCGCCGACCGGGAGCGGGTCCTCGGCCCCGACCACCCCCACACCCTCTGGTCCCGCAACAACCTCGCAAACGCCCGATCGCAACGACTTGAGGAGCAATCCGCGGCCGCCGGGGTAGAGCAGCGAAGTACAGCAACCAGCAGCAATGAACCAGGCGCAACCGGACCAGTGAGCCCTGTCTGAGCTCAAACGGAACCTCACAGGACCGTCCAGCCGACAGTTCACACCGAAGAGGGCGCTTTCGACTCGGCCACTCCCCGGCCGCCGGGAGAAATTGGGGAGACGATCTTGCCCACGCCACCGTCTGACACTCCCCCAGACCAGCGCCCTGACCAGGCGATTCCCTCTCGGGTACAGGTCCCGGAACCCCCATGACCATGCTGGGGTCAAGGGGTCGTGGGTTCATGTAAAGGACTCCGGCGCTTGATCGGCCCGGGGTTCCAGGGTTGCATGAGCATCCCGGCTGGTCCGGTGGGTGGCGTTGAGTTGGGTTCTGGGGGAAAGCCCCG
>NZ_BAABAT010000081.1:0-28922 GCF_039537565.1 Dactylosporangium darangshiense | reverse complement strand
ACCCATCGAATCCTGACGGCGATCACGAGCACGCTGAACAACAGCGCGGCGCCGCCAAAACCCCAGATCCGGCGCATTCTAGGTTTGTCCGTGTTCACGTTTGCCAAGATGCCCAATCTGGGGACATAGGGAACATGAGCACCGTCAACGCCGGCCGCCGCGCTGCCAACAGCGACCTGATGAAAGGCCTCACCCGGGTGGCCTTCGTCGGCTACGGGCTGATGCATCTGGCCCTCGCCTGGCTCGCCGCGCAGATCGCCTTCGGCCAGTCGTCGCAGGAGGCCGACCAGTCCGGCGCCTTCCGGACGCTGGCGGCCCAGCCGTTCGGCAAGTTCCTGCTCTGGTTCGTCGTGATCTGCCTGGTCGTGCTGGCCGTGTGGCAGCTTGCGCTCGCGGTCTGGGGTCACCGCGACGTCCGCGGCAAGAAGCGGATCTTCGAACGCGCGTCCTCCGCCGTGCGCACGATCATCTACGCCGTGCTGGCCTGGACCGCCGGCAAGGTCGTCGTCGGCACCCCCTCCTCCAGCGCCGAGCAGCAGCAACAGACCACCGCCGGCATCATGTCCAAGCCCGCGGGCGCCTGGCTCGTGGCGCTGGCCGGCCTGATCGTGCTCACCGTCGGTCTCGGGATGTTGTGGTACGGGCTGAAGCGCCAGTTCGAGCGCAAACTGCGCTTCGACGGCGCGAATCCCCACCACGCCCGGAAGGCGGCGATCCGCGCCGGGCAAATCGGCTATGCGGCCAAGGGCATCGCGTTCGCGATCGTGGGCGCGCTGCTGGTGGAGGCCGCGATCAAGAACGACCCGGGCAAGTCCCGCGGCCTGGACGCGGCGCTGCACACCCTCGCCGACCAGCCCTACGGCAAGTTCCTGCTGCTGGCCGTCGCACTCGGCGTCGCCGTGTTCGGCGTCTACTGCTTCTTCCAGGCCCGGTACCGCAAGGTCGGCACGTGACGACCTCTGCGGTCGTCATCCCCTTCGAAGGTCCTGGACCTCGACGACCGACGGCGGGCGCTCTGCGACGCCCCCGCCGTGGTCGGCTGGCCCAAGCCGCGCCGGAGCCTGCGCCGAACGGGCGCAACGCACCGGCAAGAGCTCGCGGCACTACGAGGCAGCGCTGAGCAACGTCAGTCTTTTGTGCCGTTTGCGGAGCCAGTGCGCTGCCCGCGCGGGACGGCCCGGGACAGCCTGTGGCGTGAGAGGTGTTCAGCGACCGAGGCCGGCATTGTCGACGTGGCGGTGGAACCGCATGCCGGCCCTACCGCCGAGGACCGCGCCGACGAGGGCTGCGATGACGGCCACGATCAGGGCGATGGTGCCGCCGGTGGTCAGGTCGCCTTCGTTGACGGGGATGCGGGGGAAACCGTTGAGTTTGCCCAGGACGTCGTACTTGCTGCCCAGCAGTACCCCGGCGACGGCGATGATCGCGGCGATCACGATGGACCAGACCCAGACGGCGAAGCCCTGCTTGGCGCCGTCGAAGCGGGCCATCCGCCCGGCGACGTACCCGCCGCAGTAGTAGGCGATCAGCAGGATCACCAGCAGGGCGATGCCACCGCCGATGCCGACGGTGCTCGCGTTCTGGCCGGCTTGGTTCACGGCCGCTGTGGGGTTGGTATTGGTGGCCACGCCGACCGCGGTGCCGGCGGCGGCGAGCAGTGCGGTGAGGATGACGGCGGTGCCGATGGCGGTGAGCCACCCGAAGAAGGCCGAGCCCCATTTGATCCCGCCGTAGCGATCCCTCGCATCCCTCGGACGGTCGATGTCGACACGTCGATCCGAGGTCACCGTGCCGGCGCGGTCGTCCGAACGTGCACGGTCGAGATCCGGATCGCGGTCGGGTGCGCGACCTGCGTCACCGCGGGCTGGCCGGAGTTCGTCGGCCCGGTCGGTGTCGGCTTCGTGTGTATGCGTATGCCGCATGAAGTTCATCGGGCCTCCAAGGTAGTGAATGGTTGATGGTCTCGTCGCGCAACCATCCAAACCACACCGCGCGCCCGCCAGACGACTCACAATCGGCCAGGGCCGGACGCGGGGTGCATCCCTTCCGGCTGGACGGCTCATCGCGGTACCGCGGCATTGTCCTTGCCGTGCGCCCGTTGTCTTCGCCAGGACGTCAGCCATGGGCTGACGCGTCGTCGGTCAGGACCGTGCACGGGGCTGCGGCCACGTCAACATTCCGGACGCCAAGGCATACGAACGTGCTCGGCCTCGGAGAATGGGCGGCGCACCCAAGCTAGGTACGCACCACGCACCGCGATAGGACGACACCATTTTCTATTGCCTAACCTCCAATAATTTCCCGTGCTGGCGGCAGTAAACATGGAAACGCACCGCAGCAGCGGGCTGCGCGACGCTGCCGATGAGTGGGTCAATCGCCCACACTCGGGGGAGCGGACAGCGTTTGGCAGCCCTCCGTAACACCGGGCGGCCGTCCCACGCAGACGAGGGCGATGACGACCTACCGAGCAAGTGCCGGCGGTGCGGACAGGCCGCCTGCCTGCCCGGGCGGCGGTGGCGAGGTGGAGGGCGGCAGCGGCCGACTGGCCGGAGGGCTCGGCGCGATGAGCATCGTGGATGACATCTACATGCTCTATAAGGTTGGGCAGAAGTTCGCGTCCTACGACCCCAACCGGTTCCGCAATCTCAATTGCGAAATCATCGCGGGTGGCGGACGGGCAGCCGGTGGCGGAGGCGGTCGCCGCGGCCCTGGCCCCGTTCGACATGGGGCAGGACGCGGACGGGCGCTGGGACAGTTGGCGGATCGGCGTGGTGGGGCGCTGCGGCCCGCTGCCTGTGCGCACCGGTAGCGACGGCGACCCGCGCCTCCTGCGGGTCTCGGAGCCGCCAGAGTGGTGGTCGTCCGGCCGCTGCGACGGCGCGCCGCGGGGCCTGCTCGACTTCACCCGCGACCGGGCCGCCGCGCGATACTGGGCCGAGGCCGAATGGGACGAGTGGCACGAGGTCGCGCGTCATCACCCGGTCGGCCTGCCGGTGAGCGAGTTCGAGTTCCAGGACCGGGCGGCGTTCGCCGACCAGCCGGTGATGCGGGCTTATATGGAGCGGCGCGGCCTCGACCCGCAGCGGATGGTCTGGCATCAGTTCAGCGACCCGTTGACCGTGTACGGCTACGTGTCGGGCAGTGTCGCGACCGCCCAGTCGTAGACCCGGGGCCTCTCCACGCAGTCGCCGCAGGTGCGGCGTTTCCAGGCCAGGGCGGGCGCGCGGCGGCCCAGCCGTCGGCGCGGGCACCGCCCCGTTCGGTTGGGACCTTCTGGTTGCACGGCACGGCCAGGACGTAGCCGATCTGCGGTTGCTGCAGCCACAGCCGGAACTCGCCCTCCTTGCCGTAGGCCTCGTCCGCAGTGACCCACTTCGGGGGCGGCCCGGCGTCCATCGAGAGCTCAGAAGGCACTTTCGTATTTCAGGCCCACCCTGTGGATCACCGAACCTGAAACAGTCGGACTAATCGCTGCAGTGGCATCGTGTTCCGCTCATCCGCCGGGTCGGTTTCGCGGGGCAGGGGCGGTGACGGCGCGGGTCCAGTCAGCGACCCGGGCCGGTGCCGGAACGGTGGCATGGCTGCTGCGTCCCGCCGGCTCACGCGCCGACTGGCTTCGAGCCGGGTAGGGCGAGACGGAAAGTGGTGTTCCAGACGTTCGCCGTCTGGTGGGCGAGGGGAGCCGGTGTTGTACCGAAGCCCGAACCGCTTGCAGAGGTCGCGCACCTTCGGCGCGATCTCGGCGTACCGGTTGCTCGGCAGTCGGGGAACAAGTGGTGTTCGATCTGGTGGCTGAGTTTGCCGGACATGAGGTGTAACAACGAACCCCCGTCGATGTTGGCGAGCCCAGCATCTGGGGCAGGTACCACTCACCCCGGGTTTCGCCGTCGAGCTGCTCTTCGGTGAACACCTGGGAGCCTTCGGGGAAGTGGCCGCAGAAGATGGTCGTGTGCGACCACACGTTGCGTGCCACGTTCGCGAGGAGATTGCCGAACAGGGTGGCACGAACGACGGCCCGGCCGGCACCGCGCCGTCGAAGAAAATCCGTCGACGTGACGCACAAATCCCCCACATTTGGATTCGGTGTCATGGAGCCGGGTACTACACAACTCACGGCGCCTGACGGGCGTTGATATCTCCATCGGGTCGTCAATGCGGCAGGAGTTCTGATATCACCACCCGAGTACAGCTCGGCCTGTCCGGCCCAGGCGCTCGGCCCCACCCCGATGCGCAGGCTCCCGCTCGTGTCGAAGGCCGAGTGGGCATCAGCGGCGGCACGCTCGCTTACACGACCGCGGGTGTCGGCGCGCCGGTACTGCTCATCCACGGGCTCGGCGGCAGCCAGGGGACCTGGGACCAGGTCGTCGACGCGCTCGCCACCGGATACAGAGTCATCGCGCCGGACCTGCCGGGTCACGGACAGTCCGACGCGGCAGCCGGTGACTATTCGCTCGGCGCCTACGCCTCGGCGCTTCGCGACCTCCTTGTGGCGCTCGGGCACCGGTCGGCGACGATCGTCGGTCACAGCCTTGGGGGCGGTATCGCGATGCAGTTCGCCTACCAGTTTCCCGACCGCGCTGACCGGCTCGTCCTGATCAGCAGCGGCGGCCTCGGACCCCAGCTCACCCCGATGCTCCGCGCCGCTACCCTGCCCGGCGCGGAGACGGTCGTCGCGAACCTGGCGTGTCTTCCGGAAGGACTGACCCGCCGGTTGCTGTCGGCGGCCTCGATCCTCCCCGGGCTGGTAGCGCGGCCGGACGCCGGGGCATTGGCCAGGGGACTGCATCAGCTCGGCAGGTCCGGCCCGCGACGCACGTTCATCCGCACCGCCCGTACGGTCATCAACTGGCGCGGCCAGACCGTCAGTGCCACCCAGCATCTCCGGCAACTCGTCGGTCTGCCCGTCCTGCTGGCGTGGGGAAGCGACGACCGCACCATCCCTCCGCACCATCACCGAGCCGTCGCGAGTCTGCTGGCCCGTCCGCAACTCATCGAGATTTCTGGCGCCGGCCACTTTCCGCACGAGACCGCACCCGCGCAACTGGTGCCGGCCGTGCTGGAGTTCCTCGCCTCGACCACGGCGTTCCGGTACAGCGAGGCCCGCTGGCGGCGCCTCCTGCAACTCGACCTCGACGCCGCGACCACGTCGCGCGACCGACGCTGATAACCGCGGACATCATGGCACGCCGCGTTCGCCTCGACCAGGACCTGAGGCTCTCACCGAACAGCTGCGGGGATTGAACAGTCGAATCAACGTCGAACGTGGCAAGGCGCCATGGCCCACGTCCACGGTGTCACCGTCGATGCCGGTTCAACCTGATGCGGGCCTTGCCCGGCGGGGAAACCGACGGGTCAGGGAAATCGTGCAACTGATCAGCACCGACCTGGAGGGTCTGCCCGACCATAGGTCCTGAGCGCCGCACATTTACATCGGCGTTGCTCAACCAACGGACGGCCAACCAATCCAGAGCCGATGCTGCTGACCGCCGACGACGTCGCTTCCGCCGCCGATCGGTCGCTGGGTGCGGCGGCCGCGGTACTGGTCGAACCGTTACCCGGCCGCCGGGATGAACATCGCGGTGGTCTGCGTCAGCCGTTCGTGGTGGCGGCGGCGAGGTCGCGCAAGACTGCCAGCAGGCCGCCACCATGGGCGTGGACGCGACGCTGCCGGGTCGCGCCGTTGCCCTGTTCGCGCAGCCGCGCCAGCCCCACGCGCACGGCTTCGCGATCGTCGTGGTGGTCCAGCGCGGGGCCGATCGTCGCCACCAGCTCGTCCACCAACTGCCAGGCCGGCCGCGCGGCGCGGCGATGCAGATCCGTCAGCGTGCCCTCCAGGCCAGAATGGGCGGCGTTCCAGTGCGCCGCTCGCAGCAGGTGGTCCGGCAACCGCGGCGACGGCCGCCCGGCCGCGACGTCCGCAACGGCGTTGGCCACCAACGCGCGCACCAGGCCAGCGACCAAGACCGTGTCCTCGGCCGTCGGACACACGTCGCCGACGCGCACCTCCACCGTCGGGTATCGCGACGACGGCCGCGCCCACCAGAGCACCATCGAGGAATCAAGCATGACCCCGGTGGCGACCAGTTCGTTCACGGTGCGCTCGTAATCCTCGATCGACTCCAGGTACGGCGACGGTCCGAGGCTCGGCCAGCGCTCGAGCGCGATGCTGCGCCAGCTGGCGTGGCCCGTGTCTTCGCCGGCGTGGAACGGCGAGTTCGCGGTGATCGCCTGCAGGACGGGCAGCCACGGCCGGATCGCATTGCAGACCTGGATGGCCAGCGCCCGGTCGGGCACGCTCACGTGGATGTGACAGCCGCACAACGCGGGGTCGTACGCGATCGGCCCGTAATGGCGGGCGATCGCGTGGAACCGCGGAGTGTCGACAACCGTGCGGTCCGGCTCGGCTATCGGTGTGGCCGCCACCGCCACGAGCTGCGCGCCGACCGCGGCGGCGGACTCGGCCGCTGCGACCCGGTTCTCGAGTAGGTGCCGGCGCACCTGCGGCAGGTCCGTACACACGGGCGTGACCATTTCCAGCATGCTGCGGCGGAACTCCACCCGACTGCGCTCGCGGGCGGAGGACGCCAGGGCCTCGCGGGCCTCGTCAGCCACCGCCATGTTGACCCAGGAGTCGGGGTCGAGCAGGAGGAACTCCTCCTCGACCCCGACCGTGAACGGGCGCTGCGCGACCGCGGCGGCGATCTCGGCCGGGCTGGTTGCGGTCAGCGACATCAGCGCACCTCCCCCGGCCGGGTTGCGGTCAGCACGACGAGCGCGATCCGGTCCGCATGGGCATAAGCAGGCCCTTCCAGGTTCTCGCCGTAGGCGTCCGGGTCAATCTCCCGGTAGGTCCAGCACAGGCCGGTGCCGGCCAGCCTGTCCGTGACGGCGTTGAGGAGCGGGTCTCGCCCCTCAACGATGCCGGTGCCGCTGAACAGCACCAGTGCGCCGCCCGGCGACAGCCGGTGCACGGCCGCCTCCACGAGCGCCATGGGCAGGTCGTGCCCGTGCGGGCCGCCACCGTCCCGGTAGAACCGGCGCTCCGAGTCGATCATGAACGGCGGGTTCGAGACGATCAGATCGAAGTCCCCCGCCACGTCGCTGAGCAGGTCGCTGCGGCGGATTTGGACGTTGGTGACACCGGCCGCCGCGGCGTTGACCCGGCTGAGGCGCAGCGCGGCCGGGTTGATGTCGACGGCAAGGACCTCCGCCTGCGGTACCTTCTTGGCGATCGTTACTGCGACGGCGCCGCTGCCGCACCCGACGTCGACGATGCGCCGCGGCGGTGCCGACCGCCCAACGAGATGCGCGAGCGCGGCCTCGGCGGTGCGGTGGGTGTCAGGACCGAAGAACACTGCGTCGGGCGCGGTGGGCGGGAACGTCGAATGCACGAAGAGTTCGCCGCCGTAGCTCGACACGCGAATCAGGCTGCGCCAGAGATCACCGTCGCGTCGCAGAACGCCCGCACCGTCCAGCAGCGCGAAGACGTCCGGGGGCAGCGCGCGCGGCTCGAACGGCCGGCTCCAGCCCAGCACATCGGTCAGGCTCCGGCCGCGGGCATTGCCGGGTCGCCGATTGACCCGCTCGTGCGTCGCCGGCGTGACCGTGGTGAACCGATACCCGGCCGACCGCAGGACCGTGACCAGCCTGAGCAGTTCGGGCTCGGCGTACGGCGGGGCCTCGGTGACTGACGTCATGACGTGCAACTTCCCCTGGTTCTTCGTGCTTAACCAATGCGGGGGCGGGAACACCATCACCCATGCAACTGCCGCAGCCAAGAGGACCGGTCTCGGCCGCCCTGGTCGAGGCGCTGGCTCGCTCCCCGCACAAGCTGGCGGACTCCCTCGTCGCCCCGGCCACCGGGGACTGCGACGCGCTCACCGACGAGGACCTGCAAATGAGCCTGCACCTGTGTTACGAGCTGCACTACCACGGCTTCGATGGTGTCGACGAGGGCTGGGAGTGGCATCCCTCGCTGCTGTCCGTACGCCAGGCGGCGGAGCGTCGCTTCGAGACCGCTTTGCGTCGGCTGGTGCCAGTGCCGGACGCCGTGTCGCCGGCCGACGTGCCGCGCGCGCTGACCGCCCTCGTCGATGCCGACAACGGGCCACAGTTGTCCAAGCACCTCACCGGACGGGCGACGATCGAGCAGTTCCGCGAATTCGTCATTCACCGTTCGATCTACCACCTGCGCGAGGCCGACCCGCACACCTGGGCCATTCCCCGGCTGGCCGGGCGGGCCAAGGCGGCCCTGGTGGAGATCCAGGCCGACGAGTACGGCGGCGGCCGCCCCGAACGGATGCACGCCGAACTGTTCCGCACCACGATGCGGCAACTCGGCCTCGACACCGCGTACGGTGCCTACCTTGAGGCGGTTCCGGCGATCACGCTCGCCACGAACAACCTGATGTCCCTGTTCGGGCTGCACCGTAGGCTGCGTGGAGCGATCCTCGGCCATCTCGCGGTGTTCGAGATGACCTCTTCGCTGCCGAACCGCCGTTACGGCAACGGCCTACGCCGACTCGGCGGTGACGCGGACGCGACGCGGTTCTACGACGAGCACGTCGAGGCCGACGCGGTGCACGAACAGATCGCGGCGCACGATCTGTGCGGCAGTTTCTGTGCGGACCTGCCGCCGGAGCGCCGCGCCGAGCAGACGTCGCTGCTGTTGTTCGGCGCCGCGTGCGCGCTGGCCCTCGACGGGCGCTTCGCCGGGTACCTGCTGCGGCGGTGGACCGCAGACGAGAGCTCGCTGCGACGTCAGTCGTACCCCAGGGGCCGCTCACTCGTCGGTGCGCTCGGGGCCTGAAAGCCGACCGACTTGTGCGTACCGTCGCAGAAGGGCTTGATCGCCGACCAACCGCAGCGGCACAGCGCCACGGTGCGCCTACCCGGGTCGATGACCTGACCGTCCTGGGTCAGTAGCTGGAACGACCCGCGCAGCAGCAGCGGCCCGTCTTCGCAGGTGGTGATGCAGGCCGAGGAGTCGTCCATGGTGGTGCTGTGCCCGTCGCGGTCCCAGCCAAACGCGCGATACGCCCCGCCGGCCTCGCCCTGGGCGGGGCTGAACACCAACGCGCCGGCGCTGACGTCGGGGCCTTTGTTCTGGTCGTCGGGGTGGCATGGTGACGAGTGTGTTTGTCGACCCACCAGCCGCAGCTGAACCGGACGCCGACGTTGGCGAGCACCACACCGAGGGTGGCGATCACGACGCATCACCTTGGGCATGATCGGACCATTGACCGAATACGTCGCGACCAGACACATTCCACACCCCGTGACCAGAGTGAACCGCCGGGCAACTGCTGCGCAGTGGACAGCCGATCGGAGCCGCCGTTGGTGGCGTGCGCTTGCCCGGGTGACGTTCGCGTGCTCCACGTTGGTCAACTTCGTTGCCCAGATACGCCGCATCGCCGTGGCGCCGGAGGCAGTGTATCGTCCGACGTCCATGACCCGTCTGGTCCTGACCCTGGCCGGCATGGGTTCGATTCCCATCCTGGGCACTGCGGAGTGACCGCGTGACGCCAATCGGCGTTCTCGGGCAGCGTGCGGTCAGCCATGAGGAGCTCCAGTCGGAACGACTGCAGCCAATGAGCGACCGGGACAAGGCGGCGGAGATCCTTGCCTTGCGCCATCAGATCACCGTGTTGCAGCGGCAACTCGGCAACGACAGGCCCCGGTTCGACCCGAGGATCGGGCGTTCCTGGCGGCGCTGCTGCACCGGCCCCCGTGGGAATTGCTGCGCCGGTTGCGGCCGCTGGTACGCCCGGACACTGTCCTGCGGTGGCACCGCGACCTGCTCGCACGCCGCCACGCGGCCGGTCCCGACCCAAGCGCCCCGGGCCGGCCGCGGACCGTGCACTCGATCCGCGCCTTGGTGCTGCGCCTGGCGCGGGAGAATCCCAGCTGGGGATACCGCCGAATCCACGGCGAACTGCTCGTGTTCGGCATTAAGGTGGCCGCGTCCACCGTATGGGAGGATCCTGCACGAGGCCGGGATCGACCCGGCGCCGGAGCGCGCCCCCGGCACCTGGGCCGACCTCCTGCGTTCGCAGGCTGATGCCCTGCTGGCGTGCGATTTCTTCGCGACTGTCACTGACTGGAGCGCGGTTGTACATGCTCGCGGTGATCGAGCACGCCAACCGCCCGGTCCGGGTCCTGGATGTGACCGGGCACGCGACCGCCGCGTGGTGGCGCGATGCCGCGGTTACCCCTGCCCCTTACCCGGAAACAACCCCGCCGTTACGGCAGCCAGGCGCCGGGTAGCGGCAAGGCCATGACCCAGCCGCAGCACAAGGACGTCGTCGACGTCCTGCTCGAGCAGCACCAGCAGATCAAGTCCCTGTTCGACCGGATCGCGACGGCCGAGGGCAAGCAGAAGCAGGAGCTCTTCTACGACCTCGTCCGGCTGCTCGCGGTACACGAGAGCGCCGAGGAGCAGATCGTGCACCCGGAGGCTCGCCGAGCCATTGGCGAGGACGGCGAACGAGTTGTCGACGCGCGGCTGCAGGAGGAGGCGCGGGCCAAGCGGGTGCTCAGCGATCTCTACGACCTCGGCGTGGACCACCCCGACTTCGGCGCGAGGCTGGCCGCGTTCGCGCACGACGTCGTCGAGCACGCCACGCACGAGGAGCAGGAGGAGTTCCCGCGGCTGCGCGAGCGCGTCGACCCGGACAAGCTGTACCGGCTGGCGTCGGTGTTCGAGGCGGCCGAGCAGATCGCGCCGACCCGCCCGCACCCGGCGGCCGGCGAGTCCGCGGCAGCCAACCTGCTCCTCGGGCCGCCCGTGGCCGTGTTCGACCGCATCCGCGATGCGCTGCGGTCCGGCTGAGTCGTACGGCCCGGCGCCGGGCAGCGTTTCGGCGGTCCATGACAGGGCAAGCGATCTGCATGCGCAGGCTCCTCGCCAGACTTGAGACCGCCGCCTCCCTGGACCGGGTCGCGGACGCCTTGCACCGCCTGGCCGGCGCCACCGTCGGGAGGGGGCGGCTGGGCTCGGCACTGCACGGTGTGTGGTTCGGCCACCCGCTGCACCCGGCCGCCGTGCAGTTCCCGGTCGGCGCCTGGATGAGCACGGCTGTGCTCGACCTCATGCCGGGCACCGAACGGGCGGCGACCACACTGCTCACCGTCGGGACCGTCGCGGCGCTGCCCGCCGCCACGACTGGGCTGGCGGACTACGCCACCCTGTCGCGTCGGCAACGCCGGGTCGCACTCGTGCACGTGGCCGCGAACGCTTCGGCGCTCGGGCTCTTCGCCACGTCGATCGTGGCCCGCACCCGCGGCGAACACCGTCGTGGTCGCGCACTGACGTTCGCGGGCATCGGCGTGGCCGGCCTCGGCGCCTACCTGGGCGGGCACCTCGCGTTTAGCCAAGCCGCGGGCGTCGACCCTGACGCACTGGCCGACCCAAGTCGGCGTGATGAGCGACTGGAATACGTGCGTCCGTAGCCCACGCCAGATGCCCGACCGGTGGCGGGGTCAATCGCTGGGTGGCTGGTGAGTGCGGTGCGCAGCCGTTGCCATGCGGTGGTGAGGAGCCGGGAGCCGAGCATCTGGGAGATGCCGGGTTCGGCGGCGATCTCGCTCTGCCCGCTGCCGAAGAACCGCAGGGTCCGGATGGCACGGTCGCGCGGCCTCGGCCGTGCAAGCAGCGCAAGGCGGTCCGCGGCTGACTCCAGTTCCGGCTCGGACTGACCCAGGAAGTCGCCGATTGGGAGTCGCCGACGGTGAGGCCCTGATCGGGGTTTGCAGCGATACGTGGCAATAGGCGTCGGCCGCGGCGAGCGCCTCGAGGACGTCGCATTCGTCGACGGTGGATGTCCGGCGCAGTTCGTGTCGACGGCAATCCCTGACCGGGCAGCGCGCGAGGACGAGCCCCTGCAACGGGCGCGGGCGGCGGAGATACTCGCCACCGGGGTCCCGGGTGATCTGGCCGGCGGGTACCTAGACATTTCATGATCATTCGCAGGCCGCCCGGCCGATTGACGCAGCGGTCACGCAGTTAGGTCGCCGGTGCCGCCGGCGGTCGGGGTGGCCGCCTGCTGCCGAGCTTGGGCTTCCAGTGGAACTTCACCAGCGCCGTCTCGCCGGCCGCGTTGACGAGCCGGAACGTGTGGACGCCGAAGCCCTCCATCATCCGGTACGAGCGGGGAATACCCCGGTCCGACAGGTTCCACATCGTGTGGTGCTGTGCCTCGATATGCAGCGACACGAATCCCAGAAGGTGTCGTGCGCGCTCTGCGCCTGCGGTATCTCGCGGTCCGGGTGTGGCTTGGCGGCGTGGATGATGTCTGGGAACTTGATGCCGTCCTAGATGAGAAGACCGGTAGGTTGTTGCCGACCAGCTCGAACGTGCCCTCATCGGTGTAGAACCTGGTCGCGAAGCCCCCCGTGTCGCGCACGGTGTCGGCCGATCCGCGCGAGCCCAGTACGGTGGAGAACCGGGCGAACACGTCGTCCGCTGCCCCTTGCGCAGGAACGCGGTCCGGGTGACCGCGTCGGCGGTGCCGTAACCCTCGGAGATTCCGTGCGCACCGGCGCCGCGCGCGTGCACCACCCGCTCGGGGATCCGCTCGTGGCCGGGCGGCCGCCGGCAGATCATGTGCCCATCTGGGTGCTCAGCGACCGTTCGACCGAGTTCGCCCGCCCGCTCAGCGCTCTGCCCGGGCGGTCGGCGCGCCGCCGATCCGGACCGCCGCGGCGGAGCCCGACGTCTGGAACGCGCGCGGCGGGATGCCGAAGCATCCCGCCGGATGACCTCACCCGAGATCGCAGTCGATAGGGCAGTACGAAACCGGGGAACTTTGTCCACGTTGTCGGTCTGTATCGATGGTTACCGGTGCGGCCCCCGGGCAAACATTTTGGCCGGTGGCCATGCCGATGGTGACCGCGGCGCCGCAGTCTATGGCGGATCGATCCGCGCGGACTTGCTGGTCATGCCGTCCTGCTCTCCCGTGCGGCGTTGGATAGGAATGCGCGGCGGGATTGACGGCGCTCTGTTCGGGAACGGTGTGCCCAGAAGGGGGGCCACCATTGCCGACAGCAGCAGAAGACCCACGATGCGGATACCGGGCACGGCAGCGCCGAGCGGGGACAAACCCCGGTTGACGAGCCGGACACCACCGCCGGCACAGCCCGCTGCGAACCGCGGTCCCGGCGAGCTCAGCGGCTTACCGAAGCGGTCGTACCCCGCGGTGCTGAAGGGCATCGTGAAGGAGTTCAGCGACGACAGCATCACCGTGTGGCCGCCCCGCCGGAGGAAGGCTTGGCCACCCTCGTGCGTCGGTTGTCGATGGCGAGCGGCTGCTGGGCGACGCGCTCGGGGGACACGATCGCGGCGCGGGACGGGGTCACCGACCTGAACAGCCTGCCAGCCGCACCGTCCCCTGATTCCGGACCTGGCAAGGTCGGAGGGCTGCTCAGGTGGCCGGTTCGTCCGAGGTGCGCCGGGGCAGGACGGCGGTGTGGCCGTAGAAGTTGCGGATCTCGGCGACGACGCGGTCGTAGTCGTCGAGATTGATGGGCTTGGTGACGTAGGCGTTGGCGTGCGCGCTGTAGCAGGCGAAGACGTCGGCGTCCGCCGCCGAGGTGGTGAACACGATCGTCGGGATGGACTTGAGGTTGCCGTCACCCTTGATCTCGGCGAGCGCCTGCCGGCCGTCGACGCGGGGCAAGTTCAGGTCGAGCAGGATCAGGTCCGGGCGCGGCGCGGCGGCGTACGGGTTCTCCCGGCGCAGGAAGGCCAGTGCCTCGCCGCCGTCGGCCACGTGGTGTAGCTGGCTGGCGATGCTGTGCTCGGCGAAGGCGCTTTCCACGAGCGCGACGTCGCCGAGGTCGTCCTCAACCACGAGCACCTGCAGCTGATCAACGGTCATAAGCTCGTTCCTTCCTGCGGATGGTCGGACGGCGTTGCGGCGGCGTCGATACTGACGACGCGTAGGACGAGGATGGCAGTGTCGTCGGCGATCCGGCGGTCGGTGTGCTCCAGGACCGCGCTCTCGACGGCGCCCGCGAGGCGGTCGGCGGATACGGCTGGGGTGTCGGCCAGCAGCTCGTACAGGGCTTCGGTGCCGAACATGGCGCGGTCGGTCGGGCGTCGGGCTTCGGTGACGCCGTCGGTGTACATGATCAGGCTGTCGCCGGGGTGCAGCACCGCACGCCGGTCGCGCAACTGGGGGTCGTCGACGCAGCCCAGGATGATGCCGGGCACGCCGAGGGGTTCGACGCGGCAGTCCCGGCGGCGGACGAGGGCCGGATCGTGCCCACCGCAGGCCACCCGCACGGTGAACCCGGCCGGGTGAGGCCGGAGGCTAGCGTAGACAGCAGTGAGGAACTGGCTGTCCTGGGTGAACCACTCCAGCAGCGCGGTGTTGAGGGCGCCGAGGTTGGCGCTCGGCGTCGCCGTCCGCGCGGCGGTCGCGCGCAGGGTGTACCGCGCCAGCGCGGTGGTCTTCGCCGCCTGGGCGCCCTTGCCCGCGACGTCGCCGACGACGACGCCCCAGGTCCCGCGCGGGGAGTGGAAGACGTCGTAGAAGTCGCCGAGGACGTCGGCGCCGCGGCCGCCCCGCAGGTATCTGGCGGCCAGTTCCAGGCCGGGGATGTCCGGCAGGTGCGGCGGCAGCAGGCTCTCCTGCAGGGTGCGGGAAAGCATCGCGGCCTCGTCGGCCGCCTCCAGCGCCTCGAGCGTCGCGGCCTGCGCCAGCGCGGTGGCAGCCTGGGCCTGGGCGGTGGCCTGTTCGGCGTCGGCGACCGCGATCCGCAGCGCGATCTCGCCGGCCGCGGCGTGGGCGAGGGTGTCGAGGACGTCGAGGTCGTGCGGGGTCCAGTCCCGCGTGACCGTGTCCACCGCGCAGAACGTGCCCAGCACATACCCGTCGGCGGAGCGGATCGGAAACCCGGCCCAGGCACGCACGCCCATTCGGTCGATCGACGGGTTACCCCGGGTGCGGATGTCGGCGGCGGCGTCGGTGACGACGAGTTCCCGGCCGGTGCCGATAACGTACTGGCAGAACGACTCCCCGACGGGGTTCTGCAGATCGGCGACGCTCGTCGCGGCGACACCGATGCAGCTCTTCCAGAAGGACCGCGTCTCGTCGACGACCGTGACGAAGGCATAGGGCGCACCCAGCAACGTGGCCGCGAGCCGGGTCAGCCGGTCGAACGCCTCCTCGGCCGCGGTGTCCAGCAGTCCGGTGCGCCGCACCGCGGCCAGCCGCGCCGGAACGGCGACCTGCACAGGTACACACGCCGCGCGCCGCGCGGGTCGCCGCCCTGCTGGCAGCCGTGTCTGGCGACGTCATCACGCCTGCCCCACCACGGCTAGCGCACTACGCGCTGCGCAACATCCGGAGGTATCGGGCCCGGCCGGGCCCTGAACCTCGAGCTTTTGCACCACAGACAGCATCGCCGCCACTGCACCCATGACATCCATCCTCGGGGGGTGCCGATCGCAACTGTCGGGGGCTGGGACAGCATCCGTTGCGGGACCGAGGAAACTGTATCTCGATCGGAGGCTCTCAGTTCGCGGTGCCCACCGATTTCCGGGCCGATATGAGGGCACCGGCGATGCTGGGTGGACCTCGGAGCGGGCCCGCGTGTGACGCTGCGCGATAGTCGGCGGCGTTTCGCAGGTTAGTTGGCGAAGGCGCGGCGTTCATCGATGGTGGTGTGTGCCTGTCAGCAATAGTTGGCCGTTGTCAACCGATCTTGGCCACTCGGCGTCGTGCTGCCGCGTCGCTCCGGTGGCTTCGTCCGTGACAATGGGTCCCAGACGTGCGCGACTTTGGGGCCCAGGTCGGGGGCCGCTGCGTGATCAATGTTGCTGAGTTTGGGACCCACTTCGTGGCGGTCGACAGGTGTCGCCGGCGGTGCTTCCGAGAGGCGGATCGGAGCGTGGCCAGGCTATGAGCCGGCCAGCGCGCGTCGCTGGGATCTCAGGGATGTGGTGTCCTGGTGGACCCGTCTCGCGTTCTGCAGAGGGCACGGACCCTCCGAAAATCACTTGATGCATCCGTTCTGTGCTGACAGTGTGGCACCTCGTGTCCAGAGCCGCAGCATTCTGGAGTCGGGGTTCTGAACCGTCGGGAAGTGCTGCAAGACCGGCATCCAGCACTAGCCGTGCGTCTGCCAAGCCGCTGCGCTCACCCGCTTTCCGGTGGTTCTTCACCGGTCGGTCGATCTCTGTGGCCGGCAGCTTCATGTCGCCCGTTGCGCTGGCCTTCGGAGTCCTGGAAAGAACCAACAGTGCAGCCTGGCTGTCCGCGGTCACCAGCGCCGCGTTGGTTCCGATGCTCGCCGCGACGCTCCTCGGCGGCGGCATCGCCGACCGCTACCGTCGTGACACCGTGCTCCGGCTGACCAGCTTCGGCGCCGGCCTCACCCAGGCCGGCGTCGCGGTTCTCCTGCTCACCCATCAGCACCCGGCGCTCCTGCTGCCGTTTTCAGCCCTCAACGGCGTCTTCCAGGGACTGACTACGCCCACGCTGCGTGGCATCCTCTCGAACCTGGCCGTCGGGCGCGGTCTTCAGCAAGCCAGCTCCCTGCTGGCCTCCGTCAGCAATCTCGCCCGGATCCTCGGTCCGACCGCTGCCGGCCTGCTGACCGCCACCGTCGGCGGCGGCTGGGCGATCGCCGCAGACGCCACCTCATTCCTCCTGGCGGCCGCCTGCTTCTCTCGGATCTCGCTGCCCGATCTTCTGCCCCGAGCCAAAGACAGCCCAACGATGCTCGCCGACATGCGGGAGGGGTGGACATACTTCAGGTCCCAGCCATGGATCTGGTCGGTCACGCTGGCCTTCGCCGTGTTCAACGCCACCAACATGGGCTTCTGGCAAATCCTCGGCCCGGTGATTGCCAACGACACGATCGGCGCCAAGGGCTGGGGCCTGGTCCTGAGCGCCCGCGGCGTCGGGGCACTGCTGGCCAGCGTAGTGCTGGTAAAGCTGACCCTGATGCGGCGACCCATGAGGCCGGCGTTGTCCTCAATGGCGCTGGCCGCCCTCCCGCTCATGCTGCTTGGCGTCGGCGCGAACACATTCTGGCTGGCCGCGGCGTCGTTCCTGGCCGGAGTGGTCGCCGAGTTCTTCACGGTCGTCTGGGAGACCGTCAACAACACCAACATCCCTGAGCGCCTGCTCTCCCGGGTTGGCGCCCACGACGAGTTCTGGTCGTTCGCGTCCTTGCCCATCGGCCAGCTGTCCGCGCCAGTCCTCGCGGCGACATTCGGGACGGCGCCCGTCGCTCTCACCGGCGCCGGGGTGGCAGCGGCGGCGATGCTGTTGGCATCGCTCGTGCCATCGTTTCGGCGGATCGAGATCAACCACGACGACGTGTGAGCGTCCGTCGGGAAACGTCGCGCCCTCGGGTTTTCCTCGCTTGTAGGATGCCCGACCGGGTGGGCCAGAAACACGCACAAACAAACCGGCCGCCGAGGGGAGGGCCCAAACTCACCGATAGCTGGGGCCCTCACCCACGCTGGCGCCGGTGGTGACGGTGTGCCAAACGTCGGAGTTGATGGTCCAGGTGGCCATGGAGTGGCGGCGGTGCTGGTAGTCGATCAGGTCGGCGGCGCGCCACGTCTTGACCGCCTTTCGCCCATGATTGATCGCACCATGGGCACGGCCGAGTAGTGTCGCGGCTTCTCTGTTGGTGAGGTCGCGCGCGAACTGGACCGGGGTGCGAGCGATGTAGCGGCGCAGCATCCGTGGGTCGATGGCCTGGAGGCGGCTGAGGTGGTCGGCGAACCAGGTGTTGGTGAGGAGGGCCGGAATGTGTTCGGGGCCGCGGCGCCGCGGTTGGCCGTGCGGGTTTCGGGCGTGGAACGCGAGGGATCGGCCTTGGTCGTGGTGCCGCCTTCGGCCGTGGGTTTCGGATTCATGGGGCCGGTCTGAGTTTGGGCGCTTTCCCGGGGCTGCCTCCACAGGACACGGCCGGAGTCGCGCAGCAGCCGGTGGACCGCCTCGTAGGCCAGCCACCCGCCGAGCAGCAACAGCTGGCGCCGTTCGCGGTGCCTTCGCCAGCGTTCTTCGGCGGCCGCTGCTGGTGGTGGCACGCCGGGTCGGTGACTGTGCACGGATCGCGCGATTCGGTGCTGAGTACGTCGAGGCCGCTCTGGCTGCCCAAGGCCGGCGGTTGCTCGTGGTCGACCCGGCCGCGGTCGACGACGACCTCGTGCGTGACGTCACCGAGATGCTGACGTCGATGTGTGCCCGCCTGTACGGCCGCCGCGCTGCCGCAAGCCGTGCCCGGCGCGCCATCGAGGCCGCCGCCGAGGACGCCCCGGCGTGAAAACGATCCAGGCATACCGGTTCGCCCTGGACCTTGCCCCCGTCCAAGAGCGGCAGGTGCCCGCACACGCCGGGGCGGCCAGGGTCGCGCACAACTGGGCGCGCGCCCGGGTCAAGGCCGTCATGGACCAGCGCGCCGCCGAACGCAGCTACGGCGTGCCGGACGACCAGCTCACCGAGTCGATCTCCCTGGACCCTCGCGTCGCTGCGCAAGGCGTGGAACACGGCGAAGGCTGACGTCGCGCCATGGTGGGCCCAGTGCTCGAAGGAGGCGTTCAACACCGGCCTCGACGCCCTCGCCCGCGCTCTGCAGAACTGGTCGGACTCCAGGACGGGCAAGCGCGCCGGACGGCCGGTCGGGTTTCCCCGGTTCCAGTCCCGCCGCCGCAGCACACCCACCGTGCGGTTCACCACCGGCGCGATCCGGGTCGAGCCCGACCGCAAGCATGTGGTACTGCCCCGGCTGGGCCGCCTGAAGCTGCACGAGTCGATCCGGAAGCTCGCCCGGCGCCTCGACAACGGCACGGCGCGGATCATGTCCGCCACGGTGCGCCGCGACGGTGGACGGTGGCACCTCGCGTTCTGCGCCGAGGTCGAGCGGGCCGACCGTATACCGGCACGGCCCGGCTCGGTGGTCGGTGTGGATGTCGGCATCACACACCTCGCCGTCCTGTCGACCGGGAGCTGGTCGACAACCCGCGCCGCTTGGCCGGCGCGCACACCCGGCTTCGAGCCCTCGGCCGGGCGTTGGCCCGCAAGCAAGGCCCGGACCGCGGGACCGCGCGACGCCCGTCGCGCCGGTGGCAGCGTCGCGGACGCGGCAGTTCGGCTGCTGTTGGGTGGGCCGCACAGCAGCAGGTGCCATCCGGGCGCCGCCACCGCCCGGCACAGGGTGCTTGGTTGTCCATTGTGGAGGATGTCGTCGTCGGGGAGCCGATCGCCGGCCTTCGGGCCGTGGCGCGGCAGGTTGGGTCCGTTTACGGACAGCGGGTTGGCCGGTAGCGAATGCTGAGCTGCGCGACGGTGCGGAAGGCGGAGCCGCGCGGGCGGTAGCGGGTGGCGGCGCGGTGTTGGAGCCGGAGTTGGTCGTCCACACCGGATCACGCAGTCGTACGTGCCGTCGATGTCGGCGTGCACGAACGTCTGCGGGTACGAGCTAGCCTACCGGCCGCTGGGCAGCGTGTGGGACGCCGAAGACGTGGTACAGGAGGCCTACCTGCGTTGGATGCGCACGGACCACTCCCAGGTCCAGCAGCGGCGGGCCTCCTGCCCACGGTCGTGTCCCGCCTAGCGCTCGACCAGCTCCGGTCGGCCCAGATCACCCGGGTGGCCTACACCGGCCCCTGGCTGCCCGAGCCGGTCGCGGCCGACACCCTGGGACGCAGGAGGCCGTCGAACTGCGCGACAGCCTCTCCTACGCGACGCTGTACCTGATGGAGCGGCTATCGCCGCCCGAACGTGCGATGTTCGTGCTCCGCGAGGCTTTCGACCTGCCGTACGACGACATTGCCGAGCTCGTCGGCGGCACGGTGGCCAACGAGGACGGGCTGCTCCGGATGGATGCCGGCTCGTCACATGCGAGCTGTACCGGCGGGTCGCCCTCGCCCGCTCGTCACCCGGGCAGTGATGTAGACGCCGATGACTGCGAGCACTATCTGGATGGCGTGCCGGATCCAGTCGACGCCGTTGGTTCGCCCGACCCCGAGCCAGGTGGCGATCAGGCCTCCGATCAGCGCGGCGATGATGCCGACCACGACTGTGGCCACGACCGATATGTTTTGGCGTCCAGGCAGAATCAGCCGGGCCAGGACGCCGATAACGGCCCCACCGATGATCGCCCACAGGATCGTTCCGATCATGTCGACCCCTTCCTCGCAGCGCGCGCATCAACGCACTCCACGTACCCAATCGGACTCTGGGACCAGCCGGCCCACGGTCGGCGAGCACTCGTCGGTGGCTCATGCCCTACTTGGTCGTCTCGTCTTCTCCGGTGTGTTCTCTCGCCTCATCGGCACCCTGTTCGATGTGCCCGGTGTACTTCGAATCGGTGCGCCGGTCGGCCTGCTCGCCGGCCTCGTCCAGCCCCTTGTCGACCTTGTCGTCATGCTTGGTCAGGAGTTCCTTGGCCTTGTCCAGAAGCTTGCTCACGGCGGGATTCCTCTCGTCATCTCGTCATCCGCGGTGGGAGTTAGATCCCCCGGGACGGACTCGACAAACGCCGGACCGTAGCCGGGCCTCTCATGCAGCACCGCTCCGCGCTCAGGTTCGGCCGACAGGCGGGTGAAAAGTCGCCACCGCCCTGCCGGCCGCACCATGGCCGACCACGACCCGCCGCACCCCCGCCGACGCAGCCGGGCCGCTGAGCTCGCCGCCCGTGCGCGCCGCCCTCGCCGGCGGCGGTGTACCGCGGGGTCATGTCAGATCTCGACCCAGGCCGACGACTTTCCGGCCCGGGCGGTGTCCATCCATCCGCAGGGGAGCAACCGAGAGAAGGAGCCGACATGCGATGGATCTGGCGCTCGCCCGGGATCTGCCGGCGCTGGCGCGCAGCGGCGGCCGTGAGGCGTTCCGCGCGCTCGTCGAGCCGTACCGGCACGAGCCGCAGGTGCACTGCTACGCATGGATGTCGTCGTCCATGGCGCGGAGCGCCTGTCGACTATCGGCGGCCTCGGCGAGGATCGAGATGCCGTGAGCCGATAGCAGGCGCCGTGCGCTGAACCGGGACGGTTCTGGGCCGTCCCGGTCCTGGGTCGCCTGCTGCATGCCTCCTCGTACGGCCGCGGCAGGTCAGCGAGCCCGGGCGGCATCCTGCCGCTGTCGCGTTGTGCGCGGCGGCCGCTGCTGGGGCTTCTCTCCCTCCTCTTCCTCCTCGAACTGGCCTTCTGCCTCGTCCTCGGATTCGCCTTCCTCCTTGAGTGGGCGGTCCTCCTGCTGCGCAGACCGGTCCTCCTCGGATTCGCCTTCCTCCTCGACTGGGCGGTCCTCCTGCTGCGCAGACTGGTCCTCCTCGCGGCCGCCCTCCTCCCGCTCACGCGCCTCCTGCTCCTCGCGCATCGCGGTCTCGTGGTCCTTGACGACCTCGCCGTCGCGGATCTCGCCGCGCCAGCCTTCGACCTCGTCCGGGTTGAGGATCGTCTGCGTCATCACGTGCCGCCGGAAGTGCTTGAACTCCAGTCGAGCCCGGCGTCCCTGCGCCCGCCACAGATTCCCGGTGCGCTCGAAGAAGCCCTGGGGGTGGTACTCCATCGCCAGCAGGATTCGCGTCATGTTCGGCGGCAACTCGTGGAACGTGACGGAGCCGTCGACGTGGCCCTTGGGTCCCTTGGACTTCCAGACGATGTTGTAGTCCGGGATCTGCTGCATGATCGTGGCCTGCCAGGTGCGGTGCGACCAGAACACCTGTGCCTTCCAGTTGTTCTTCTCGTCCGACTCCTGCTCGACGCTCTCGACCTTCTTCATGAAGCTCGGGAAGTCCGCGAACTGCGTCCACTGGTTGTACGCGACCCGCACCGGCACCCCGACATCGATCGTCTCCTCGATGTTGGTGACCTTCAGCTTCTTGGCCTTCCCGCTCTTGCCGCCGCCGAACAGGCCCTTGACCTTCTCCTTCACGCCGGCCACCCCTCCGCTGAACGCCGCCCGGAGCGGCGACTTTCCCTCGGCCATCTTCTTCGCCCCGGTCACCGCGGCTATGAGACCTCCTCCACCCTGACCGCTTGCGTACTCGGTCAGCCGATCGGTCGCCGAACTGAGCTTCTGACCGGCCGCGTCGACCGCTCGCTGGCCGGCAGCTGAGAGCAGATTCTTCAGCTCCCGCATGAGCAACTCGGTGATCTTCTGGCCGATGCCCCCAGCGGCCTTGGTGCTCGCTTGTCCAGCCATGGCACGCTATCCTTCCCTCCACCGCTCGGGTGGCCGCCCACCCGGCCGCGCGCGGGCCGCCACCGGCTCCTCCTCGTCCTCGTCCTCGCGCTCGTAGTCCTCAGCCGGCGGCCGTGACCGGCGGGCGCCCTGCCTTGCCGAGCGGTCGTCGCCGCGCCCTTCGGGCGACGCGTACTCTTCCTCGTCGTCCCATTCCGGCTCAGACGCTGCCGCTCGGGGCCGCCGCGGCGGTTGCTCGCGCTCTTCCTCCTCCACCGGCTCCCGGTCCTCGGACGGCTCCTCCTGCTTGCGCGCCTTCCGGGGCTCCCGGAGCGCGTCGGCCCGCTCACGCAAACGGCCGCTCACCGAGTCGATCCGACCGGTCACCGCGGCCCGCGCCGCATCCTTCGTGGCCTCCACCAGAGGTGCGCCCAACTCGCCCAGCTTGCCGATCTCCGGCAACGAACCGAGCGCCCGCACCCCCTGCTGCAGCAACCCGCCTGGGCGGCCGAGCTGACCACTGGCGGCAGCGGCGCCCAGCAACAATCCCCATCGCAACTTGCGCTGCCGCCCCAAGAGATAACCGATACCGGCAGCCAGAACCACCTGCGTCTTGCAGTTCACGGTCTCCCCCTTCGGCCCAGGTCCACCCAGCCGACATGCGGGGCCCGTGCTCTGCGGGGAAGACAAGCGACCGGCGCGAACATGAACAAAACTGTCGTTTCGCTGTACCGAACGGGCTTGCTACCCCCGCCGTCCAGGAGAGTAACCCGTATTTCACGGCCACCTCACACTTACGTGTGACACGCGATTGGCCTGCCATCGGAGCCACCTCGCTGCCTGCCTACCGTAGGCGGCAATAGCTTGCAGCGACGTCCAACGAGAGGTCCACCCGCACGTTCCTCCTGGCCGCCGACCAACCTCCGGCGACTGCCTCCATAAGCACCGCGTGCACGCCGACACCGTGGCGCCCGGCGAGTGAAACGTTGACGCGGGTGACGCCCTCTCGGTACGGCAACAAATTCGCGAGTCTGCCGCCGTAACGAGGGGGCACCGGGTCCTGCCCGGGCCGAACATGCCGCTGTAGCGGACACGGTCAGCAATGGCTCGGTGGGGGTGCAGTCGAGGAACAGTTCGCGCCCGCCGTCGAGGGATTCTGTTCCTTGATGGTGTCGTCGGCGGGCGAGCACGCCGAGACTCACATGCGATGCTGCGCAGGCGCGGACTCTGGGGCTTCGATGTTGGCCAACCGCTTCGCTCGCCGCGGCGAAACGCCGCCAGGCCGGCGCCACGACAGCCCGGTTCCCGCGCCGACGACGCCGCCTGCTGCCGGTGCGCTGGTGTCACGGCACCCTACCCTCCACCAGCGGCGGCTACGGCTACCAACCACAGCCGGCGCCGCGCCGTTGTGGCTCCGCGAGACCAGCCGTTCCAGCCGTGCCACCCGGTCGGTCAAATTGACGTTGGCCTGCCGCAATTGGTCCAGCTCTGCAACCTGGGTGATCAACTGTCGGCAGAACCCGATCAGCTCTTCCCGCGACAGTTCCTCCAACATCGGTACCTACTGATCGCAGCACATCAACGTCCCGAATGGACACGCCGACACGCAACCAGCTGGCGACCACTCCAGGTTGGTTCCGAATCCGTTCGTCAATCGCATGCCGTGACACGTCGGCCGGGTCGAACCCTCGCCGGAACGGCAGCGCTTGGCGCTGGGTTCACGGAGCGCTCACGGAGCGCTCCCTGAGGCCGCAAATCCGCCCCGGATGTGAGCATGTACGAGCTGCGGACGGGTAAGGCGGCGTCATGATGGCGAACACGATGAAGAGCAACGGCATCGGCGAGCGGGATACCATCCTGCGATCGATGCACGACACCGGCCTTGCCGCCTGGTTCGGCGGCTCCCTGATGGGTGCAGTGGGCCTCAACGGCGCAGCCGGCAAAGTCGGCAATCCGCGGGAACGGCTGGCGGTTTCGTCGATTGGTTGGGACCGTTGGGCCCCGGTCAACCTCGCCGCAATCGGCGCCCACCTGATCGGGGCAACCGGCATCCTGGCCTCCGAACGACGACGCGTCGTCGGGCAGCGGGGCGTCGGCGCGATGAGTGTCGCCAAGACCGCGCTCACCGTCGCGGCGCTCGGCGCCACAGCGTACACCCGAAAGCTCGGCAAGGAGTTGGAGCAGGCGGCCGAGGTGCCGGTCGAGGGGGTCACGGAGCCGTCCGCCGACACCCCTCCTGAAGTCCGCTCTGTGCAGCGACATCAGCGGGTCGCCCAGTGGTCGGTGCCCGTACTGACCGGCGCGCTGATCGCCGTGTCGGCGCTGGCGGGTGAGCAACAGAAGCCGGGGTCGATGATGCGAGGCGTCGCTGGACGGCTGCGTAGCATGATCCTCCCTGCGCGGTAGTCCCGGTGCGGCAGCGCGTCCGTGCCGCGGGTACTGGCAAGGGCGGGCTGCTATGGCGCGGCTGCCAACGCGAGCTTCATCAGGGTTTCCAATCTACCGAGGACACAGCCGCTCGGCCGTGTCGGGCACCCGCGCGACGCTGACCTGCCGTCGCACCGAAGTACCTGATGGAGGGTTAGCCTCAGCCATGCGCCTGGGGATCATCTCGGGCTGATGCTCCTACCACGCATGATGGCTCACCCTGTCGGGGGATCGCACAGCGCCGCTGCCGAGGACGGACGGCTGGCGACTGCGATCCGCCCGTACCAGCGCTGCAGCAGCGCGCCCACGGCTGGCCGTGCTGCCGGTTCGCGCCGCCTGTTCACACTAGGCATGGCTGGTGGTGTGTGCGGGGGTCGGCGCTGCGTTCTACTGGCGTCGCCGGTGGGCGTTGCATGATTGAGGCGTGATCGGGCCCAGCCGAGTGGAGAGTCAGAGGCAGGTAAAGCACGCGTTCCGGGGCGTCCCGCGCCTTCCGGCCGAGGATGTCGTTCTGGAGCAGTACCGTCACAACATCGATGCGCAGGAGATGGCCAGTGCGTTCGGCGGCCGACACTGGAGGGAACTGTCGTTGGAAGAGCTGTACGCGGAGGCCAAGCGGCGTGACATCAAGGGCCGCTCGAAGGTGACGAGGGCCGACCTCGACGGCGCACTGCGTTAGCACAGCACGAGGGGGCCGCCGGCCCCCTCGTAGTGTTTGCGGCGGTGGTCAGGCGCGGACGGCGTCCAGGGCCTTCTTCAGCGCGGCGGGCTGGCTGGGCCTCGTCGGTGCGCCCGCCCGCAGCTGTAGCATCTTCGCGCCGATCTCCTGCAGCTGGTTGCGGCTGAGGCCCTGGCGGACCTTCGGGAACCAGTCCTGCTCCTCTTCCTCGATGTGGTGGGTCACGTTCTCGATGAGCACGGTGACCTTAGCGTTGAAGTGCTCGTCGTCGGCGTCCATCGTGGACAGTTCGAGGCACAGTACGTCGGCGACGTGGTGTTCCTCGTACGATTCGAGGATGTCGTCTTCGAGGTCGGGCAGCAGCCGGCGGACCTCGGGGTACATGACCTCGTTCTCCAGGTAGGTGTGCACGGTCAGCGCCTCGAGGATCTGCGTCACGATCTTCGCCTTGCGGGCCGGTGGTCCGTCGTGCGCGGCCTGGAACTCCTTGAACAGCCGCTTGACGCCCTTGTGGTCGTCTTTGAGCATCACGATCGCGTCGGTTGACATCGACTCTCCCTGCACCTGCGGTTGGGGTCGATGCTCGGGTACCCTGGCCGTGAACTGCGTAAACGCTTCGAGGATCGTTGAGGGCCAGCCGGAGGCAGGTGCGGTCCAGGATGCGCGGCAACCGCGTCGGGCAGCGGCCGGACGTTGCGGGTGGGCCGCGGTCGAGGCCGCCCACTGCGCTGCCCACACCGGTTGGCTGGCCACCACCAGGACCCGCATCGGCGAACGCCGGGGCCGCAACATCGCCACCGTCGCGGTGGCCCGCGAACTGCTCACCCTCATCTTCTACGGTCTGCGTGACGGGCACATCCGCGCCCTCAGCCAGGCCCGGAAGGCGCCGGCGTGAGCCGGTTCGGACGTGACCGGACGCGCGGTCGTTCTGTGTCTGACCCCCGGCTGCAGCCGGCGAGGCCGCCCGCTTGATTGACCCGTCCGGTCACATGCCCCCGATCCGCGGGGCGAATGGATGACCGGCAGCCGAATCCCGGCCTTCCCTCCGACAGCGCTCGGACCCTGGTGAACAACGACCTGTCCACACCGCAAGCATTCGTCTTCCGGTGTCGCCAGCATGGCGTCCACGACGCCGGCGTCAAGGCCAAGCCCATACCGGGTGAGCCTGCGGCCCAGCCTTGGCCCCGACGCCGCACATCCGCCTGCCTGAAACCTCATGCCGCAGAACGGAGAAACAACGTCAGACTCAGCCAGGCCGTCGGATTTGACCGACCCCGCTCCTTCATGGATGACACTGAAGGCCAGCGATGACCATTGAGATGTGGCGGCCGCTGCGGGCGAGCCAGGACAAGCATTGGCCCGAGCTCGCCCGGCGCCATCCATTTCGGCTACCGCGGTGCCGTACCTGCTTCGGCCACGTGCTGCTGGTGCACGAACGGCGATGTGCCCTCGACGGCCGGCGTACGGGTGGCGCCCGGGTCGGCGCCCCGGTTGTGGCGCTCGGGGGAGCCGACCCAGGCGGTGGGCTGCTCGACGTAGCGCCATTCCGTGCCGGCCGGCCATGGGCCTTGGCCCTCGTTCCACGGCCCGCGGTCAGACCCGGAGTCGGACATGTTCAGCGCGACGTTCTGGAAGCGGTCGTCGCCGGGGAGCCGACCGGGCGGGAAGTTGACCGGCATTTCGTTCAGCGCTGCGGTGAACTGCTGGAAGTGCGCCACCTCGCGGGTCATCAGGAACGTCAATGTGTCCTGAACCCCCGGGTCATCGGTGAACTGCTTCAGATACTCGTAAACGATCTTCGCGCGGGACTCGGCGGCGATGTTGGTGCGCAGGTCCACGGAGGGCTCGCCGTTGGCGTTGACGTACGTGCCGGTCCACGGCGCGCCCGCGGCGTTGACCACGTCCGGGCCGCCGCCGGTCAGTGCCATGAACAGTGGTGTTGTCGCCACCTGATGCATCACCTGATCGCGGCCGGCCGCGTTACCGACGAGCGGCATCCAGTCACAGGTTTCGTTGGCCTGCTTCAGGTCGTCGTTGAGACCATCGAGCAGCATCGTGATGGTCGCGCCGACCATCTCCAGATGGCTCAGTTCCTCGGTGGCGATGTCCATGAACAGGTCGTACATCTTCGGGTCCTGCTTGCGCAGCATGAACGCCTGGGTGAAGTACTGCATCGCCGCGGCAAGCTCACCGTTTGCGCCGCCGAATTGCTCCTGCAGCAACGTGGCGAACCGAGGATCGGGACGCTCCACCCGAACCTCGAACTGCAGGTCCTTGACGTGCGTGAACACGGTAGTACCTCCATCGTGTGCCGGGAAGCGCCGGCCAGATCGGACCGACGCGCAGCGGCTACCCGCACTCTGCGTCCCAAACAGGTGCCGGTCGTGCAGCGGCCCCGGTGAGCGGCCGGCCGCATCGCAACCACCTCACTGTGCGAAGAGCCGATAACCCGCGACATCCGGCGGTGGCTGCGCAAGCATTCCACGACGTGTTCTGGACGGACCCGGCCGAGCGCGCCGTCCGGGGCCGGGCTCCTGCGCCCCCTCGCCCAGCAGCGGGGCGTCGCCTGGCTTGGCGCGACCACCGACCGTGCGGGCTCGCACGACGTGGCGAGCGGCAGAGAGGGATTAGGAGTAGAGGAGTCCCAGCAGCGTCCGCCGCGCCCAACGCTGCAGCGGCAGGGCGCCGCCCGGACTCGCTGACCGGCCGCGGCCGTCCGAGGTCGTATGGAGCAGGGGAATCCACGACCGGAAGGCCCAGGACCAGGAAACGCGCCCCGACTGACGGCAGGTGCGCAAGCCCGGCGGCCGTCTCCCGACTTCTCCCAGGACGGGCGAGCGGCCCGCTCGAACGCGGACAACTTCGGTGTGAACCATGACGCTGCACCATCTCTCACCTGCGGCAACGCAACAACGTGCAAAAACGGGGGAGCGGTACGGCGCTGTTGACGGCGCCGGGCTGCTCCCGCACTGCTCCCCGCGTTCGCACGTTGTTCCCAGGCAGGGCCGCAGCGGTGGCACTCATGCTCAGGTGTGACCGGCTGGCCGTCCTCGGAGTTGGCCGCGAACAGCCGGCCGAGCGCGTACAGGGCGTGTGGGTCGCCGGCCTCGGCGGCGAGCCGGTACATTGCGGCTGCCCGTCGCATCTCGCCGCGGGACTCGAGCGCCTCGGCGAGCCGGAATGCGGCGCCGTCGGTGTTGGCGTCGAACGCCGCATACGCCTGTGTCACGTCAGCGTTAGTTAACGATGTGGTCACGCACGTCCTGAGACCGGACACGCGCCGCGGCGCCGCGGCGCCGAACATACTCACGACGGTGACGAGACGGCGTGTCCGCGCACAGCGGTGTGAACGTTGCACCCACCGGTAGACAGTGACGTGGTCGACCTCGACACCGCGCTCGATGAGGAGTTCTTCAACGTCGCGTAGGACGGGTTGTAGCGCAGGTACCAGCGAACCGCGACCACGATCACCTCCGGCGGGAGGAACCCGAGGAACGCAGACCGTGGGGGTAGGGCCGGACGAGGGCGGTTCGAAAGCCTCACCGCTCACTGGTGCACCATCCCTGTATCCGAGTCGCCCGTTTGATCGCTGAGTGGGAGGGTTCGGGTGCACCCCTGGTCCCCGCCGGGCCATCGCCATCACCGCTCGACCTTCGAGGTCCAGCTTG
>NZ_BAABAT010000080.1:0-30207 GCF_039537565.1 Dactylosporangium darangshiense | reverse complement strand
GGGGATCAGCTCCAGCAGCAGGCGGTGGATCCGGCTGACCGTCTGGGTGCGGGCTCGGCCGAGTTCGTCGCGGCGGTCGACCAGCAGTCGCAGCGCGACCGTGGCGTCGTCCGCGGCCACTGCGCGCAGGCCGGGGCTTCGCAGCCCGGCCACCGCGACACTGTGCGCGTCGGCCGGGTCGGTCTTGCGGCCCTGCCCGGTGTCGAATACCCGCACCCGCGTGGCCAGCTTCGCGGGCAGGTCCAGGACCGGCTCACCGTCAGCGACCAGGCGCTGCGCGATGTGCCGGCCGATTCCGCCACACCCCTCGATCGCCCACACCCGATCGCTGAACCGGCGGCCGGCCGCGAGCATCTCCCGGTAGCCGACACGGTCCGTGCCATACCGTCCTGCGCGAGACGCGTTCGCCAGCACTCGATCCATCGTGACAGCGAGTAGTCGAGCTTCCCGCGGCAGGGCATCCGACTCTGCTTGATGAGCGTGCACGTGATCTTGTCTCATTGGACGTCGTCGGCCGCGTCCAGTGCACCATCGTCTGCGGTCACGCGCCCCCATGCCTACAACTCGCGCCACTCTCCCAGATCACTGGGCGATTCTGTGCGGATGAAGCTCCGCACACGGTCCCACGCACGATCGACACCCAGGACGAAGTCACCAGTGAACCCTTTCAGGTCGTCGATGATCGGGACCTCAACCACGTCAGCCAGTGGGACGGTGCCGTCTCCTGCGAGAAGAGGCACCTGGTCGGCACTGGTGAAGAGATGAACGACCGCGTAATCGTCTCGGAACGCTAAGGTCAAAACTGGATAATTCCGGTCCAGCAACCGAAGTTCGAGATAGCCCTGACCGTGGGAACGCAGTTCGTTGAAGCGTTCCGACAAGTCCACCACGTCCGAACGTGTCTCAACTGGGGAGAACCGTCCCGAGACGGGTGAGGTCATCGCCCACACAACAGGCGCCCGGCTCACGGACACGGCCCCCATGATCTCCTTCTCCTCGGCGTTCAAGTCGACTTCGGCTGGATCCATGCGGGAATGGTAGGTGTCGACAATCGGCCGGGCGCATCGTCAGGTCGCAACGCACAAGCGCCGGTTGGAGCCATGATCGGTTTCGCGCTCATGCCGCCGAGCGCGCGTGATTGGCGGCGGGCCGGTCAGCGCCGGAATCTACCGCGGACGCGTGTCTGACAGCGGCGTCTCACCAAGGACTCCAGGGGCGGACCTGCCGATCCGCTGTTCGCGCACCCGGACCATCATCGTGAGGCCGAGCTGGTACGCAAGATGGTTGAGTCGAACCATCTCGGCGTTGGCGTCATCAACCGCACCCTCGTCAACGGGTCCGCTAGCATCGGAGTTCCCAGCCCGGCGGAGCAGGTCTTCGAGACTGCGCCCCGCTTCGCTGAACGCCTCGTACACCACCTGATCAAGAAAGTCGCGGACGTCTTTGCCGAAGTAGGCCCCGACGACTGCCAAACGCGCATTGAGCTGGTCGTTCCACTCAAGCAGCACCTCATCGTAGTCACGCAGCCGACTGTCGAGCATCTCGCGTGTGATCCGGCCATTGGAACGGCCGTTGATCGCCCACAGCAGCCGCTGCATCCGGTACAGCCGCTTGTCGACCAGGCTTGTCATCCGTTGGCACACGTCGCTGGCCTTCTGGCGTTCCTCCTCTCGCAGCCGGGCAGCATTCTGGTATTGCCATGACCGGTGCTGGAGAAAACTCGCGAAGAGGCCCCCGATAACCGTAGTGAGCACGAAGCCGAGCAGGATCGGCAACAGGTTGGCCCACACGTCACTGCCTTCCTCTTCGCAAGTCGCGCCTGCCGATGCGGGGCGTCACTCACCCTACGTGTGAAGCCGACCCGTGAGCGTCCGCAACGTGACTCAGCCGGCGGCACCCATTGTTGCTGCGCGGATCTGCCGAAGAGCGCGCACTCGATCATGCCGACGGCGGTGCGCGACCCCGTCAGGCGGCCGGGTAGCGCTCGGCCAGCGCGGCGAACTCAGTTACCAGCGCACTGCGGCGGCTGGCCTGCCATGCCAGGCAGACGCGGTTGTCCGAAATGTCATCGATGCGGACGTAGGCCAGGTCTGGCCGGGTGTAGAAGCGGGCGGTGGACAGCGGCAAGACGACCAGACCCCGCCCGGCTGCGACGTGCTCGAGTTTCTCCTCAACGGCGAGGATTGGGGACGTCTGCGGGGGCCGGCCGGGCGTGCGCAGTTCGGTGGCGATGTCCCGCCACTCCGGCACGACGTCGGGGTCCTGCAACAGGTGCTCGTCGGCAAGCTCGGCGACGCCGGTCGACTCCTTGCCCGCCAGCCGGTGCTCCCGCGGCACGACCACCACCCGCGGCTCAGTGAACAGGGGTCGCACGGTCAGCCCCCGCTGGTCGACCGGCAGTCGCAGGTAGCTGACGTCGGCCCGCCCGTCGTGCAGCACCTCGGTCTGCTCCAGCCAGGTTGAGCGCAGCACGTCGACGACCAGCCCGGGGTGTGCGTCGGCCAGCTGTCGGACCGCCTCGGTCACGATCAGGCCAGGCATGAACGCAACCACGAACCTGTGCCGTCCGCGCGCCGCCAGCGCGACCCGGCGGCGCAGCGCCCCGGCCGCTTGGAGCAGCGGCACGGCTTCGGCGAGCAGCTGGTGCCCGGCGTCGGTGAGTTCGGCGCCGCGCCGATCCCGGGCGAATAGCTCGGCATGCAGTTCGCGCTCCAGCGCCCGGATCTGGCGGGACAGCACGGGTTGGGCGATGTGCAGCTCGAGCGCCGCCCGGCCGAAGTGCAGGTGCCGGGCGACGGCCACGAAGTAGCGCAGTTTGCGCAGGTCGACATCGTTGATACCACCAGGGTATGACAGGCCACCGAAGAGGTCTTGGACGCCCGGCACACCGCGACGCAGCGTTGAGGCATGAATTTCGACAATCAGCGCGTGGTGGTCCTGGGCGGTACCTCGGGCATCGGGTACGCGACAGCGGAAGCCGCCAGTGCCCGCGGAGCATCGGTCGTCGTGGTCTCGCGGTCGCCGGAACGGATCGCGGCGGCGGCGAACCGCCTCGGTGTGCCTGGCCACGTCGCCGACCTGGCCGACTCCACCGCGGTGGCGAGCGTCCTCGCCGACCTCGGCCGCATCGACCACGTCGTTTACACGGCCGGTGAGCCGCTGTCGTTGATGCCTCTCGTCGACTTCGACCTCGACCGCGCGCATAGCTTCTTCGAGCTGCGCTACTTCGGCGCACTGGCGGCCGTGCGTGCGGCGCTGCCGTACCTGCGGCCGGGTGGTTCCATCACGCTGACCACGGGTACGGCGGGAGACCGACCCACGCCGGGATGGTCCGTGGCCGCGAGCATCTGCGGGGCGGTCGAGTCGCTCACCAGGGCGCTCGCGGTCGAGCTGGCCCCGATCCGGGTGAACGCCGTCAAGCCCGGCGTCACCCGCTCACCGATGTGGGGTGCCGGCGAGGCGGCTGACCAGTTGTACACCGAGACCGCGAAAGCCGTGCCGCTGGGCCGACCGGGCGAGGTCACCGACGTGGCCGAGGCCATGCTCTATCTGATGGGGCAGGCCTACACCACCGGCACGATCCTGCCGGTGGAGGGCGGGGCGCTGCTGGCGTAGGGCGCCGCGCCGTTGCCGCACACCGTCCGGCTTGCCCTGGGGACGGTAGACACGGCGGCCACGCAAATAATACGCGCACATGCCGCCGGTCGCGCGCGGCAGCAGTTCAGGATCGCCGAAGCGGCGCACGCACATGCCGATGAGCTCGCACGTGATCGTGGTCCTCGGAGAACGATGTTGAAGGTCACCAGGGCCAGTCGTCCTCCAACTCGTCAGCCCCTTCCCCGGGCCAGACGGCGAATGCCTGGCCCGCCGACTCGTCGAACACCAACTGAGGGCGGACCGCAAAGACTCCATCACACCAAACTGCCTGCGGGCCATCATCGAATCAGCCACCGTCAACTCTCAACAGCCCTTCCAGTGGGCCAGCGCAGTGCGCGTTGCACGGGCAGGCACTTCGTCCCGAACTAAGTGCAAGCACTCCTCCGGCCTGCTGATTCGTCTACTTGCGCTGCTCGCGGCCGTGGTCGGCATCGGTCTGGCGTGGTGTTCGGCGGCCGTTCGAGGCGCGTTTGCCCCCGAGCTGCCCCCGGGCGCCTGGTCCTGGTCGACGTCGTCGGCGGGTTCTACCGCAACACACGTCGCGGCTGGAGTGGCATCCCGTCGCGCACTTCGCCCGGTCGGGCCGCGCCTGCCGGCGCCAGGCTCGCCGGAGGCGACCGCGAAGCGGCTTGGCCTGGCGAGGGCAGGTGTGGTCTGGCTGCCTCTGGTGTGCGGCGGGAGGCCGCGGCGGTCGCAGGTTCCCGGCGGTTCGCGACGACCGCGTCTTCGACGGTGCGAACGCGGCCCTCGCTGCTTGTGCCGACGCTGGTGCGGTCCTCCAGGATCGTGTTCACCAGGCCCAGGCGGGTCTTGCGGGGACTCTGGATCCGCCCCGCCCCCGCAGCGGCGGACCCACTACGGTCTTCGACCGCGCCGGGTCGGGCGGCCGACGGGTGGCCGGAAGGCGGGTGACCGACACGTCGTCCACGCCATCCTGACGTGCGAGTTCGAGCTCGACGGATTGCTGCGGCCAGCGCGCATCGCAGCAGTACCGCACGCGCCCGTTCGGCCGCGAGCGCAGCTCCCGGCAGCCACGCCGGGCTGCTAACACCCGCTGCTGACCACCCAGGAGAACCCCGTGGGTTGCGCCCTCGTTTGCCGACCAGGAGCTTGGGACCGCCGGGCCGACCCGAGACAGGTGGCCGGCGCGAGCGGGCCGATGTACCCCAGCAGCCCTTCCGCACTATCAGGGCCAGACGTGCGTCACACCGACTCGCCGACGCCTCACTATTGGCGGCCACGCCCTATGCCGTGTGTGCGCCCACCGTTGGTGCGGCGCTGGGGCCCGGCTTGGCGAGGATGCGGAAGACGAGTTTGGACGTGCCGCTGTCTCGTGGGTCACCTTCGCAGTCGACGACCACGATCTGGCCAGGCTTGAGCTCGTTGAACAGTACCCGCTCGGACAGGGCGTCCTCGATCTCGCGCTGGATCGTGCGGCGCAGCGGCCGCGCGCCGAACATCGGGTCGAAGCCGTTGTTCGCCAGGAATTTCTTGGCGTTCTCCGTGAGCTTCAGAGCCATGTCTTTGTCGCGCAGCTGGGTCTCGATCCGGGAGATCATGATATCGACGATCTGCAGCAGCTCCGGTTGGGTCAGCTGGTGGAAGACGATCGTGTCGTCGATGCGGTTGAGGAACTCCGGGCGGAAGTGCTGCTTCAGCTCGTCGTTGACCTTCTGCTTCATCTGCTCGTAGTTGGACTCGTTGTCCTCCGACGCCTGGAAGCCCAGGGACACGGCCTTCGCCACGTCGCGGGTGCCCAGGTTTGTGGTCAGGATGATCACAGTATTCTTGAAGTCCACGATGCGACCCTGACCGTCGGTGAGCCGACCGTCCTCGAGGATCTGCAGCAGCGTGTTGAACACGTCCGGGTGGGCCTTCTCGATCTCGTCGAAGAGAACCACCGAGAACGGCCTCCGCCGGACCTTCTCTGTCAGCTGGCCACCCTCGTCGTACCCCACGTAGCCAGGAGGAGCGCCCACCAGACGCGAAACGGTATAGCTGTCGTGGAACTCGCTCATATCCAGCTGGATCAGTGCGTCCTGCGAACCAAACAGAAACTCCGCCAGCGCCCTGGACAGCTCCGTCTTCCCCACGCCGGAGGGGCCGGCGAAGATGAACGAGCCGGACGGGCGCTTCGGGTCCTTCAAGCCCGCCCGCGTCCGCCGAATCGCCCTCGACACCGCTTTGACCGCGTCCTCCTGGCCGACGAGGCGCTTGTGCAGCTCGTCCTCCATGCGCAGCAGGCGGGCCGTCTCCTCCTCGGTCAGCTTGTACACCGGGATGCCAGTCCAGTTCGCCAGGACCTCGGCGACCTGCTCGTCATCAACCTCCGAGACGGCGAGGTCGCCGATCTTCCATTCCCTCTCGCGCTGCGCCTTCTGGCCGAGCAGCTGCTGTTCCTTGTCCCGCAGCTGCGCGGCGCGCTCGAAGTCCCGCGCGTGGATCGCCGACCCCCTGTCGCGGCGCACCAGGACGATGCGCTCGTCGAAATCGCGCAGGTCCGGCGGAGCGGTCATCCGGCGGATCCGCATCCGCGCGCCGGCCTCGTCGATCAGGTCGATCGCCTTGTCCGGCAGGTAGCGGTCGGAGATGTAGCGGTCGGCCAGAGTAGCCGCCGCGACCAGCGCCGCGTCGGTGATCGTCACCCGGTGGTGCGCCTCGTAGCGGTCCCGCAGCCCCTTGAGGATCTCGATGGTGTGCGCCAGCGACGGCTCACCCACCTGGATTGGCCGGAAGCGCCGCTCCAGTGCCGCGTCCTTCTCCAGATGCTTGCGGTACTCATCCAGGGTGGTCGCGCCGATGGTCTGCAGCTCACCACGGGCCAGCATCGGCTTCAAGATGGACGCGGCGTCGATTGCGCCCTCCGCGGCACCCGCACCGACGAGCGTGTGGATCTCATCGATGAACAGGATGATGTCACCACGCGTGCGGATCTCCTTGAGGACCTTCTTCAGCCGCTCCTCGAAGTCACCGCGGTAACGGGAACCGGCGACCAGGGCGCCCAGGTCGAGCGTGTAGAGCTGCTTGTCCTTGAGCGTCTCGGGCACGTCGCCCTTGACGATGCGTTGGGACAGACCCTCGACCACGGCGGTCTTGCCCACGCCGGGCTCGCCGATGAGGACCGGATTGTTCTTGGTACGGCGGGACAGCACCTGCATGACCCGCTCGATCTCCTTCTCCCGGCCGATGACTGGGTCGAGCTTGCCCTCACAGGCGGCGAGGGTGAGGCTGTGTCCATACAGCGACAACGCCGCGCTCAGCGCCGGCGCGGCCGCACCCGAGGCGCCCGCAGGCGCGCCGGCCCCGGCCTGCGCCGGCTGCCCGCCCTGACCCCCGGACAGGAACTGCAGCACCGCCTGGCGCACCGCGCTCTGCTCTACGCCGAGCCGCATCAGGACCTGGGCGGCCACGCCCTCACCCTCGCGGGTCAGACCCAGCAGAATGTGCTCGGTGTCGATGGAGGTGTGGCCCAGCAGCAGCGCCTCCCGCAACGACAGCTCCAGCACCCGCTTGGCGCGCGGCGTGAACGGAACTGACCCGGCCAGTTCCAGCACGCCCCGGCCGACGATCTCCTCCACCTGCTCCCGGACAGCGTCGCGGGAGATGCCCAAGCTCTCCAGCATCTTCGCCGCAACACCCTCACCTTCACGGACCAGGGCGATCAGGAAGTGCTCGGTGCCGATGTAAGCGTGGTTGAGCATCCGGGCTTCTTCCTGAGCCAGGACGACAACGCGACGCGCTCGATCAGTAAACCGCTCGAACATGGACCATCACGGACCTTCACCACACAACGTAGCGCGACTGCGGCGAGCCGCCGCGGATGCCGCTGGACACACCTGCGACCCTGAATCGGCGGAGCAGGCAGCACCGCAGCCAACGCCGCCCACTGCCCGTCGGTGAGATCATGCCGCCTCGTCACCGCTCAGGTGGTCACGAGGTCTCCGATGTTCAGTTCTGTCTTGGTCGACGAACCCTCTACCGGAGACCTCGCTATTGATCGATCACCGCCACGCCGACACACGCCAGCAACCGACGACCACACCAACACGGCTTAGGACTACTTGCCTTTGTGGCCCGTGGTGATCTCCTCGCGCTCTTCGTGCTTGCGCCGGGCGGCCTCCTCGATCGGGAAGAGGAAGCCCCTCGCCGTCGGAGCGAGCCCGCCGATGCGGTTCATCTTCTTCGGCACCACCCAGCCGGTGTACTCCAGGCCGTGCTCCGCCTCGGCGCCCCGACCGCCGTCGGCTAGCGGGACCGGCTGGTGGACCTCGACGAAGCGGCCGTCCGGCAGGCGCCGGATAATGCCGGTCTCGAGGCCGTGGGCCAGGACCTCGCGGTCGTTCTGCTGCAGGCCCAGTGCGATGCGGTACGTCACGTAGTAGGCCAGCGGCGGCAGGATCAGGATGCCGATGCGGCCCGCCCAGGTCATCGCGTTGAGGCTGATGTGGAACTTGTCGGCCAGCACGTCGTTGCCGCCGGCGATCTGCAGCACGACGTAGAACGAGATCGCCATCGCGCCGAGCGCGGTGCGCAACGGGTTGTCCCGCGGGCGCTGCAGCAGGTTGTGGACAGTCTTGTCCTTGGAGAAGCGCTGCTCGATGAACGGGTAGAGCATCGCCAACATCGCCATGAGGCCGGGCAGCACAACCGTGGGCCAGAAGATCGGTGGGAGGGTGTAGCCGTTACCGAACAAGTGGAACCGAATCTCCCACGCCGGGAAGAGACGGGCCGCGCCGTCGAGGAACATGACGTACCAGTCGGGCTGGCTCGCCGCCGACACCACCGCGGCCTTGTAGGGCCCGAACAGCCAGATCGGGTTGATCTGGAACAGGCCGGCCAGCGCGGCCATCACCGCGAACACGATCATGAAGAAGCCGCCGGACTTGGCCGCGAAGCCCGGGAACATCCGCACGCCGACCACGTTCTCGTTGGTCCGGCCGGGGCCGGGCCACTGCGTGTGCTTCTGCTTCACCAGCAGGCCCATGTGGATGCTGATGAGCGCGAGCAGCGCACCCGGGACGAGCAGGACGTGCACGATGTACAGCCGGTCGATGATGATCTCCCCTGGGAATTCACCCCCGAACAGCGAGGTGGTCACCCAGGTGCCGACGATCGGGATGGACAGCATGATCCCCTCGGCGATGCGCAGGCCGGTGCCGGACAGCGCGTCGTCGGGCAGCGAGTAGCCGGCGAAGCCCTCCAGGAAGGCCATCCAGAACAGCAACATACCGACGATCCAGTTGGCCTCGCGCGGCTTGCGGAACGCGCCGGTGAAGAAGATCCGGAACATGTGCACCACGATCGCGGCCACGAACAGTAGCGCGGCCCAGTGGTGCATCTGCCGCACGAACAGGCCGCCGCGCACGTCGAACGAGATCTGCAGCGTGCTGTTGTACGCCTGCGACATCTCCACCCCGCGCAGCGGCGTGTAGCTGCCGTTGTAGACCGTTTCGCGCATCGACGGGTCGAAGAACAGCGCGAGGAAGGTACCGCTGAGCAGCAGCACGATGAACGAGTAGAGCGCGATCTCGCCCAGCAGGAACGACCAGTGGTCGGGGAAGACCTTGTTCATCAGTCGCCGCAGCGGCGTCGCCGCCTGGAACCGCTCGTCGAGTGCCTTGGCCGAGTTGGCCGGGACGGCGCGGATGTCAGCCTTGCGCTGGTTCATGACCGCTCCCCGAGGGCTGGTCTGACCGCAACAATCTTGCATCAATTGTACGAGGCCGGCCGCGCGGAGGCGCCGCGCGGATGTACATCTGGTTCACATGCGCCGCATGGCCGCGACGGTCGCTGCGGTTACCAGGAGCAGCACGGCGGCGGCCCAGCACGCGTGCTGTGCTGCCTGGAGTCCTGCGGGGCCGGTGGCCAGCCGGGCGGCACACAGGTTAGATGCTGCCCAGCGCGGCAACGCCGAGGTGGCGCCGACATGCCCGAGAGCCTCGTCAACGGCAGCCTCGAGCGTGTCCGTAACGCCAACGGTGTTTCGGTGTGGTCTGGCATCGGGTGTCCTGCATCGGCCGCATAAGACTGTCTGCTGTGGATGGTCAATTGGGTGGGGCGTGCGCAGTGGTGAACAGGCGCAGCCAGTTGTGCTGCCAAGGCCAGTGCTGGGAGAGGTGGATCGTGGGTTCGCGGGCTTGGCGGGCCGATGGTGCGGTCATCGAGCGTTCGGGCCGGCGCGTCGCCTGTCGGGAGATACCGATATTAGCGGGCTCGGGCTGTGATGGACGTCGTCGTTGGCCTCGCTTGCTCACGGACCGCCAGGGGCGGATGTGGTCGGGATGGTGGCCAGTAGCAGGGTGCCGCCGTCGGTGGGGCTTGTGATGCTGAGATGTCCACCGAGTGCCTCGACGCGGTCCCGGAGGTCGGTAAGGCCGGTCCCGCGGTTTGGGTCGGCGCCTCCGACGCCGTCGTCGCGGATCGACAGGTGCAGGGTGTCCTCCTGGGTTGTAGCCTGCACGTGGGCGACCGAGGCGTGGGCGTGTCTGTCCACGTTGTTCAGCGCTTCGGACACGACGTGATAGGCGGCAATCTCCACCACTGTGGGCATGCGCTGGAAGGTGTGCAGGTCGAGGTCGACCGGTACCGGCGATTTGCGGGCGAGTGACTTGAGCGCGGGTGGCAGACCGCCCGCGGCAAGCAACGTCGGATGGATGCCTTGCGAGATCTCCCGCAGGTCGTCCACTGCACTGTTCAGGCCACCCAGGACGCGCGACAGCTCCGTCTTGGTCTGCTCCTGGTCCGGCGGCAGGCCGGCCTGCACGAAGCCGAGCTGCATCGCGACGGCGAGGAAGTGTTGCAGTGCGCCGTCGTGCACGTTGCGTTCGATGCGCTGGCGGGCCTGGTCCGAGGCGGCGACCAGCCGGGCCCGGGACGCGGCGAGCTCGGCCTGGCTGTCGGCGTTGGCGATGGCGGTGGCGGCAAGGTTTACGAAGGCCGCGAGGCGGGCCTCGGTGTCGGGCGGCAGCGGCTCGGGCCGGTTCGAACCAACGCCGGCCGCGCCCCACAACCGACCCTCAACCATGATCGGCACTCCGACCATGGAGCGCATGCCCCGCTCACGGGCGAGCGCGCTGATGGGGCCGGCGGCGTCCTCGAGGCTGTCCATCCGGGCGGGGCTGCTGGTGTCCTGCACCATTGCCGCGACGTTGTCGCCCTCGACCGAAAGGCGCATCTGATCTGCGCGCAGGCCGGTCAGGCTGGTCGAGACAAGGCTGGCCGTGGCGTCGTTCTCAAAGCGGCACAGCCATGCGGTGTAGGGCTCGCCCAGCAGCGTGTGCATTTCCGTTGCGATGGCCTGGAAGACCTCGGGTGGACGGCTACCACGCGCCACGAGGTACGCCACCCGCCGCAACGCGGCTTGTTCGGCGGCGAGCTGGCGCAGGTGCTCCCGGCTTGCTTCCAGCGAGTCCAGCACGGCCGCACGTTCGTGGCCGGCTTGCAGCAGCGACGCCAATGACGGCACGACACGCTCCCGCAGCCGCCGTGTCGTCCGCTCCGGTATGGCGACCGGCACCACCAGGGTCCCAAGCGGGGTAGCACCGGCGCGCAGCGGAAACGCGGAACGCCGGTCATCACCTGGGACAGCGGCGAGGTGGATCGCTGTGTCCGGCAGTTCGAGGGATTGTGCGATGCGCTGTGCGACCGCGGGCAGCACCGCGGGAGGGTCGTCTGCTTGCAGCAGCAGCCGGGCCATCTCAGCGTTGAGATCAGACTCCTCGGCCTGGACGGTGCGCAGCCGGGACACGTCCGCCACCGCGCTCGTAGCGACCGCGACGATGAGCAAGACCGCCAACCCGATCACTACCCGTATGTCGTGGACGGAGAACCTGCCGGCGACGGGCACGACGTGAAACGAGATGAACGCCACGGCGCTCGCCGCGGCTGTGGCCATTCCCAGCCACTTGCCCCATACCAACGAGGTCACCAGCACGCCGACGAGGTAGACGATGACGTAGATCAAGCCCGGGAAGAACTCGGTCATGACCGCCCGGAGTGGATAGACCAGCAGAGTCTCCACCACGATCAGCAACATGGCGATCGCGATCCCCAAACTCAGGGGTGGGGGTGTCGGTCGCACCAGCCGGGACAACGAACCAATGCCCACCGAAGCCAGGCTAACCGGGTTTTGCGCTGCGTGTGCTTGCCACGGTGGCGGTCGCCGGGTCGCCCTGCAGATCCCCACCCGATCCCCAGGATCAGTTCGTGGAGTGTCGCGGCGGACAACCCTGCGCGACAAGCAGATCATCTGCAGTTCACCAACTACAGATAACCGTTCGGCCGGGCTGCACGTCGCCAGGTCGCTAACCGTCGGTGAGCTGGGCATGCTCGCCCAGCGTTGGTCGTAATTGGTCGACGTTGGTCGGCGTTGACGGCCTGGCGACGGCCTCGGCGGGAGTGGGGTGACGCTGACACCTGCACCACGCCCCGCCGACACCACACGGAGGACCCCGGCCAGCGCGCCGGGCCGTCACCATGCCCAGCCACCCGGGCAGCCCACACGAAGATCAACGAGCGGCCCCATCCACGATGATCGACTGTTAGCGAAAGACCGAGGCTAGTCGGCCAGGGGATGGAGACGCGGAAGGTGGCGCCCTCACCCGGGGCCGTGCGCAGCGTCACCTGGCCGCCGTGGGCGGACACCAGCGCCACTACGATCGACAGGCCCAGCCCCGAGCTTTCCCAGCGCCCGGGTGCGGCTCGGGTCGGTGCGGTAGATGCGCTCGAAGACCCGGGCGGCGTCCTGCGGCTACGGTGTCAGGATCAGCCTGGCGTGAGCGCCGTGCTGTTCCTGCTCCCAGGCGCTCGCGACCTTGGCCAGCGGTAGCCGGATCACGTCGACGGCGATCTCGCCGAGGGCGGCGCGTTCGGTGAGGCTCCGGTATGCGTCGCGCCGCGCCTGCAGCGGGACGCGGAAGACGACAAACCCGAGGATCTCCAGTTCGGCGGAGCGGATCACCGTCGCGGGAAGGTTGATGGTGGCGCCGGTAGAGGCGCCGATCTGGACGTGCCGTGCCCCGGGTGTGGCGGCCTGCATGGCCGCCAGGGCCGGTTCGCCCCACAGCGGGTCGATGATGACGTCGATCCCGTGGTCGCCGGCCGCCTGCCGGAAGGCGGCCGGCAGGTCGGTGCCGGGGGCGAGGACCACTGCGGCGTCCGCGCCGTGCTGTCGTGCCCACTGCAAGCGGTCCGGGTTGCGGGCGGCGGCGATCACGTGGGAGGCGCCCAGGGATTTGGCAGCTTGGACCGCGACGGACCCCACCGCTCCGGTCGCGCCGAGGACGAGCACCGATTCGCCCGGCTGCAGCCTGGCGCGCCAGCTCAGGGCGAGCCAGGCTGCCAGGCCGGTGTTGCCCAACGCGGCCGCGGTGGCGTCGTCCACACCGGCGGCCACGTCGAGCAGGTCCGTCTCGGGCACCAGGGTCCGCTGGGCCCAGGACCCGTACGGCGCGACGGGGGCGTCGAAGTAGACGCGACGGCCGTGGGCCGTCCGACCTACCCCGTCGGACCCCACCACGGACGGAATCGGAGGCGGCCCGGTGTAGAACGAGCCCGAAGCCTTGGCCAGGTCCAGGTGGTTCACGGCGGCGGCTGCCACGTCCACCACGACCTGACCCTCGCCGGGTTCGGGCTCGGCGAAGTCCCCGAAGTGCGGCGGGACACCCACGTCGTCGAGTACCGCGGCCTTCATATTCCCACCGTAATGCCGTCGCGGGCGCCCGGCGGGCGGAGCGACGGGTGAGGCGAGGGCTGCGGCCGCCCGGGAGAGCTGGACTCCGGTGTGCTGTATCGGCAAACATCAACGGCCCGGGCATCCTGGCCGCCCGCAGCCGCCACCGTTCGGTGACGGTCCGCTGTTGCCGCGGACGCGGGCGGGTGGATACCTTTCCGCTCGCCTGCCATGTCGTCTGCCATGGCGGAGTCTCGGCCGGGGGGGCTAAGGGGCATGAGGATCTATTACGCGGAGGAGCCCACGCATGAGGTTCGCGCCGCGCCCGAGCGCACGAGGCACAGACGACCCCGCGGCCGGTGGGTCGGCACGGCGGTAGCTGCGGTCGGGGCTGGGCTAGCGGCGGCCGGGCTGACCTGGGCGGCCTGGGGCGGGGCGTTCGATCACGTGCCGCTGCTCGACCGCGCCGTGGCCGGCGGCTTCGAGGCGGTGGGCTGCGCGCTGCTGCTCGCCGCGTGGTGGAGCCGGGAGCGCCGGTGGATCACCCGCACGGTGCCGATCCTGCTGCTGTCGGTCGCCGGGCTCGTCGGCCTGGTCGCGCTCACCCTGTGGATGACCGGCACGGTGACGGACGCCTACCCGCCGTCGTTCGCGATCTGGATCGGCGCCGGGTTCACCGCGATCGCGGGATGCCCGCTGGTCCTGCGCCGGCGCTCGGTTGAGCGGGCTGCCGGGCGGGTCCTCGCCTGGCGCAAGGCGGCGGCCGTGGTCGCGGTGCCGGCGACGGCCGCCGGCGCGTTCATGCTCATCGACCAGCAGTACGGCATTTGGCCGCAGATCGGTGACGTACTCGGCCACTCCGGGGCCATCGGCGGCCAGCAGGCGCACGACCTCATCGGCGGCGCCGCCACACGCGGGGGCGCCCCGCCCGCGCAGGGCGTGATCGTCAGCCTCGACGCCCCGGCCACCCGGTCGCACTTCCGTCACCGCCCCGGCGTCGTGTTCCTGCCGCCCGCGTACTTCGGCCCCGGCCGCGCGACGCTGCCGGTCCTCATCATGCTGGTCGGCTCGCCCGGCACCCCGATCAACTGGCTCAAGTCCGGGCATGGCCAGTTCACCGACGACGCCTACGCCGCGGCGCACAACGGGCGGGCGCCGGTGCTGGTGGTCGTCGACCAGAACGGCTCCGCCACCGGCGACACCGAGTGCATCGACGGCCCCGAGGGCAACGCCGAGACCTACCTGACCGTCGACGTGCCCGCGTTCATCACCGGCACCCTGCAGATCCAGCACACCCCGTGGAGCTGGGGCATCGTCGGGTTCTCCGAGGGCGGCACCTGCGCCCTGGACCTCGTCCTCGGCCACCCCGACATCTACCGGCACGTCATCGACTTCGGCGGCGACGCGCGGCCCAATCTCGGCAACCCCGCGCACACCCTGAGCACACTGTTCGGCGGCAACCTCGCCGCCGAGCAGGCGCACGACCCCGCGCGGCTGCTGAGCACCCGCCGGTACCCCGGCGTGACACTGTGGTTCGGCGCCGGCGCCGACGACGCCCGCGGCATCGCCGTCGGCGAGGAGCTGGCCGCCGACGCCACCCGGGACGGGATCGTCACCCACCGGTTCGTCGACACCGGCGGGCACAACTGGCAGTTCGCGAGTGCCGGCTTCGCGCGGGTGCTGCCGCAGTTGTGCGACGAGATGGTCACCAGCGGCCTGGAGCCCGCCCCGGGCCGGCCCCATCGGGTCTAGTACTCCAGCGGCAGCCGGCGCTGACCCCCAGTCGCCGCCGTCGGAAGGCGGCGGGACCAGCCTGGCGGCCACCAGCCGGCCCCCGGCGTCGCTGAGCACCCGGGTGTCGGCGGCTGGGTCGCGAACCTTGTTGGTCACCACGTTGTCGATCTCGGCGCCGACGTATCCGGCCTGCCAGCCGCCGGCCGCCGAGATCACGTTGATCAGTCGGCGACCGCGGCCGCGCAGCTGGCGCGGGAGGCGCGTGCGTGCAGCTGCGTCATCCGCCCACCGTACGCAACGACCGTCGCCCGGCAGGACATCCCGCCGGGCGACGGCCAGGAACAGCGTTGCCGCTAGCTGGTCATCACCCGCTGGTGCAGGGCGCTGACCGTGGCCCGCGCGGACACGAACGCGCCGTGCTGCCAGGCCACCGAGTGGCTGAGCCAGTCACCGGCGAAGTAGACCCGCCCGGCCGGCTGCAGCAGCAGCTGGTATCCCGGGGTGGTGTACGGCGGGGAGGTCCAGCCGCCCTCCAGGTACGGGGTGCGGTGCCAGGCGATGGAGAACGAGTGGGCCAGTTCGGTGCGGTACTTGTCACCGTGGATCTTAACGCCCTGCATGACGGCCCGGGCCTCGCGGTCGGCATGCGACAGGGCACTGTAGACGTTCGCAGCGCTGCCGGTGTTGTAGTACCCGACGATGAGGCCGCGCTGGCCGAGGTGGCCGTAGGAGGGGTACCAGATGTGCTGCAGGTCCATGTCGGTCTCGGTGATGCCACCGAAGATCTTGTGGTCGGTCTCCCACCACCGGCTGCGGTACTCCAGGCCGATCTTGCCGACGTTGGTGACCCGGAAGCTTGCCAGCGCCGCGGTGACGTCGGCGCCGAGGTTGTTGGGGATCTTGGCGGTGAGGTGCGGTGGCATGGTCGCGACGCAGAAGTCGGCCGTGATGCGGTGCTCCCTACCGTTCTGGGTGTAGGTCACCTCGACGCCGCGGTCGGTGTTCGTCAGGCCGGTGACGACGGCGCCGAGCTCGACGCGGCGCTCCCCGACCGCCTTGGTGAGCGCCTTCGGGATCTGGTCCATGCCGCCGACCGGCTGGAACATCAGCATCGCCTGGTCGTAGCCGAACTCGAAGGAGAAGTACCGCCCGACGTTGCTGGCGAAGACGCTGGACAGCGACGGCGGCGGGCCGAGGATGGTGCCGGCTTCGGTGCCTGCGCCCGGGTCGGTGACGAAGCCACGGTGCTCCGTACCGGTGTACGCGTATCCGTTGGTCCTGCTGCCGATTGAGCCGAAGCTCGACAGGAACGACAACAGGCGGGATTTGTCCTCGGCGGTGAGCGTCGCGTCCAGGGCACCCTGGTCGGTGGCCTTGGCGAGCAGTTCGGAGACGTAGCCGTAGACGTCGGCCTTGGCGGTGCGGTAGCGGACCGCGTTGCCCGGGGTCATCCCGGCTGACTCGTTGTAGATGTAGGCGCTGGCGTTCTGGTTGGTGAACACCTCGACCGGTACGCCCAGCTCGCGGCAGTAGTCGAGGGTGACCATCCACTGTGCGATGCGGGCGGGCCCGGCGTTCATGTAGATGCCGTCGGAGAACTTGGCGCGCTGGGTGTTCCCGTCCAGGTCGGTCTGTTCGGTACCGCCCCGCACGGTGAAGTTGCGGCCACCCGTGCGCGAGCGGGCCTCCAGGATGGTGCAGTCGTAGCCGGCCTTGCCCAGCTCGTAGGCGGTCGTCAGGCCGGCGATGCCGCCGCCGAGGACGACCACCTTGCGGGCCGAGCGCCCGCTGAGGTGGAAGTCCGACGTTGACGGCGCGCGAAACGGCGGGGCGGCCAGGGCTTCGGTCGGAGCGAGGCCAAGAGCTCCCATCGTGGCGAACAGCGCCCCGGCTCCACCGGAGTAGCCCACCGACTTCAGAAAGCCTCGCCGGGTGACGTGTGGCGACACGGATCCCATCGACACTCCTCAGTTGCGGAGATGATCTCGGCAAGAGCCTGGGTGTCGATCATTAACATCGATGACCGGGATCGTTTTCAGCCACGTTGCGAAAGGCGCACAAAGCTCAACGGCCCTTACCGCTCGGATGTAGGGTCAGCCGCAGGATCCGGTCGTCCTCGCGGGAGGCGCGGCCCCAACCGGCCGACCGGCTGGTGGCCAATCATCGCCGGCTCCAGCGCATACGGCCCGATCGCGGTGGCGCTGTTGCGTTTGCCGATCGGAGGGCATGTTTGACGAGTGCGACGGTCTTCAGATAGCGGTGGCGAGCTCGGTGAACGCCGCGACGACGTGGAGCCCGCGGGGCGTCGAGTCCGATTTCGCAGTGTCCGCGGCGGAGGTTCTGCATGAATGCGTGTCCGGCGATGATCGTCTGCACGGTGCGGTTGGTCCGTAGGCCCCGCATCGGTCTGAGCCGGTGTTTCAGCTGACTATGATCGGCCTCGATCCGGTTGTTGGCATAGCGTTCGACGTGGCGCCACGCCGACGGGGCCAGCTCGTCGAGGACGGCCGGGTACACGGGGGCCGCGTCGGTGACGACCTCGGTGGGCCTCACCTTCAACGTGGCCAACGATGGATGCCCGACCCGGCGCGTCACGAACCCCGCACGCGTCCGTCCATGCTTGTCCATAGTCGACAGTCGCGGGCCCGGTCGGCTTCGATGGTTGCCCGGTCGCCGGTCAGGTACTCGGGTCAGTATGTCGACCTTGCAGGCGCTCGTGCTGGTGTGCTCCCTGAAGAAGTCCCCCGCCCCGCCCAGCTCTGAACGGCTGGGCCGGGAGGTCCTGGCCGCCCTCACCAACCACGACGTCGACGGCGAAGTGATCCGGGTCGCCGACCACGACGTGCGCTTCGGCGTGTCCACCGACGACGACGGCGACGCCTGGCCGCACATCCGTGTCAAGCTCCTCGACGCGCAGATCCTGGTGATCGCCACGCCGATCTGGATGGGTCAGCCGGCGTCTGTGTGCAAGGTGGTCCTGGAGCGGCTCGACGCCGATCTGTCCGGGGCCGACGAGCAGGGCCGGCTACGCACCTACGACAAGGTCGCGGTCGTCGGCATGGTGGGGAACGAGGCGGGGCGCACGACGTACAAGCCGGACATGCATCACGACTTTGCCGGGGCCCTGGGTGAACCGGACCTTCTCGTCGCACAGTTGCCGTTCGAGCATGGTGATCTGGTGCTGCAGAGCGAGATTCCGTGTCCTTGTCCCGGTCACTCATAGGCAGTAGCCGCAGCAGCGCGAGCGCGTTGGTCACGCCGAGGTAGGCCAGTCGAGACAGCACAGCGGATCATCGTTACGCAGCTACCGTGGCTGATCCGAGGTGCGCTTGGTTACTTCGGCCGCAGCACGTTCTCGATAGGTGATCGAAGTGCCATGACCAGGGTGGATTGGGTTTCCGGTACCCGCACGGCTCACCCACCCCGTCCAACCACTAACCACTTCGACAACCAAGATCAGCCGTCATCTTGACGCTCCCCAGCCTGGTCAGGGTTGGTCGAGCGGGAAATCGGCCTGCAGGCGCGTGCCCTGGCCGGCCGGGCTGTCGAAGGTCAGTGTGCCACCTAGTGCTTCGACGCGGTCGGTCAGTCCGGTGAGGCCTGTGCCGCGCTTCGGGTCCGCGCCACCGATGCCGTCGTCGCGCACCGACAGGTGCAGGTAGCCACCCCGGACCTGCGCGCCGACGTGGACGCGCGTGGCCTGGGCGTACTTGGTGGCGTTTGTCAGCGCCTCCGCCACCACGTAGTACGCTGCGACCTCGATCGGCTCCGGCTGCCGGCCGTCCACATGCACGTCGAGTTCCAACGGGACGGCGGACCGGCGGGCCAGGGCGCGGAGCGCGGTTCGCAGGCCGCCCTCGGTGACGATCGCCGGGTGCACACCCCGCGAGATCTCGCGCACGTCGTCGACCGTGCCGGTCAACCCGGCCACGACGGTGGACAGCTGCTGCTGAAGCTGGGTCAGCTCCGGCGGCACGTCCGCCTCGGCTCGGCGGATGGACAGCGCGAGCGAGATGAGTCGCTGCTGAACGCCATCGTGCAGGTCGCGCTCAAGCTGCCGGCGGGTCTGGTCGGCGGCGAGCACGAGTCGCGCCCTCGACGCGACGAGGTTGGCGCTCTGCACTAGCGTGACCGCCTGGCGGATGATCAGCAATGCGATGACCACGCTCCCCACGACGACCTGCACGGTGTCCGAGTGGCTGCCACGGACCCATTGCACGATGAACAGCACGCCCACACCGGCGATCGGCACGTAAGGCAGCAACAGGTAGCCCCAGCGGGCGTCCGGGCGAACCTCCCAGCGCGGCGTCTTCCGGGTCGGGGTCAGCGCGGCGATCGCGACGAGCGCGAGCCCGGCGAGGTACCCCGCATTCAGCAGCAGCGGCACGCTGGGCGCGCCAGCGGACACTTCGTACGCGAAGACGCTGTCCGAGACCGCCACGCAGAACAGCCCGGCGCCGAGAATGATCAGCGGCAACCGGTTCGCCGCCGATGAGGCCGTGGCTATGAGCAGAATGACGATGACGGTCAGCAACAAATTGGCGACCGGGAAGGCGATCGCAATGGAGAAGGCGAACGCGGTGGCCGCGCCGGCTCGCACTACCGGGCCGAGCGTGGTGGCCCAGGTGAGCACGAACAACGCACCCACGACAATGAGCCCGTCGAGGAGCATCACGAGCTGTCCCGAGCGGTGCCGCGGCACGCCATGCGAGGGCCGGTCGGCGGCGTAGCAGATGATCGCCGCGAGCGCGAACACCGGCAGGCCCAGGTATCCGGCGTCCGCGAGCGACGGGAACGGCAGCGCGACACCGCGGAACAGCTGGTACCAGGACCAGATGAACTGCCCGATCATCCAGCTGCACGTCGCGGCGCCCGTCCACAGCCGGCACCAGCGCTGCCCGCCGGTATGTCGGCTGGCGGTGATCCAGCAGGCGAGGGTGGCGGCGAGCGCGACGGAGACCTGCCCGGCGCCGGAGACAAACAGCGACCACCACGGGCTCAGCAGCCCTGAACTGGCGAGGACGACGACAGCGGCCACCGACACCGCAGCAACTGCCAGCAGGAATGACAGGGATCTAACCTGCAAAATGGAGTGATCCTAGACGAACGCCGAATCTGGTCAGAACCGCACATAGGCCACGCTACCGCACCACGTGGCCATCCGCCGCGACTCGACCCGAAACGCTGGACGAGGCGAACCCGGCCCGGCGTCCAGAGGCATGACTCGCTCCACCCGCTTGCGACATCCTGCCGGCCATCCACTGCGCGATGTGAACGCCCCGGCCGATTGACGGCGCATCCGGCTCGTCGACGGACCGGAGGAGCTGTGCTGCGTCGCCGTCGTCCTCGGCGACCACACCGTATTCCGGGGCGGGCATCGTCCGCCCGGAGATGTGCCTGCAGCTCGCCGACGCCGTCGGCCAGCGCCGCGCGGCTGGCAACGGCAAGGAAGAGCCGTAGCCGCGATGGCCACCCACCTCTTCGACCGGACTACGCAGCGCACCAACTACAGGCAGCAGCCGCAGCAGGACCGGGACTGCTGATCGCGCCCCTCCGCGCCGCATGCGTCAACGCTCACCCGACCGGGTGACTGCTCAGCAGCGCTGACCGCGACCACCCTGAATGCCAGCACAGTGACGCGAAGAGCACAGCCATGACCAGCGCAGGTGTGATCTTCAAACGGTGCGGACGCCGCAACAACACCGGCCTCAGACTGGAACGGTCCTGTCCACGACTTGCCGAACGTGGACGCAGCCCCGCCATACCAGGCTCACCTGCCCCGCCATACCAGTTCACGTGGTCCCACAACGGACCACGTGAACCTGGCCTCCTACCGGGCGGCCGCTGATTAAAGCACTATGACGACGTTCCTTCCGGCGTCGGCGTTCCTTCTGGCGACTGTGTCTCTGACGGCGACGGCTGCGCGCCGGCGCGCGAATGCAGGTGCACCACCTTGGCGGTGTACGTCCCACCGCTCGCGCCGTTGTTACCACTGACGGTCCCTGCGACCGTGATCTCGCTGCCCGCCGTCAGGGCCTTTGGCTGCAGGGTATTGCGGTGCTCGTAGACCCGGACGTTGTTACCCAACGTCCACGTCCGGCTCCACCCGTCGGACGACTTCACGGCGACAGACGACGTGGTGATCGAGGTGATCGTGCCCTTCTGGATGGCCACTCTCACCGGGCCGTTCTTGGTCTGCACGACGCCTTCGCCGTGCAGCACATCCCTGAGCATGCCGTCGTTCGCGCCAGCGCTCGGGCCTGAGCTGGGCTCCGTGGTGGTCATACCGCCGCCCGGCGCGGTCGGGCTTGGTTGGGCGCTCGCGACCGTCGGCATCCCCAGCAAACCGAGTGCGGTGATTACGGCTGTACTCAACGCCAAGCCAATTCGGGTACGTATCATGAGTCCTCCTTAAAACGGACCGAAGGCCCTGATACCGCGGCGGCAGCGAGGCAAACCATACGAACCGGGCAGAGTGCTGCAAAGGCCGGCACCGACGACGAGCGCCCTCGAACCGGATCAGACCCGCAGGGACGACGGTATTCACCGCGCGACAGGGCTTCAGGGGACGCGGACGCCTGATACTGACGGTTGGTGGTGACTGTCGAAGACCGTGTTGAACGGACGCCGGCAGGTGATCGCCGCATCGCCCCCGCAGGAGCAAACGCCCCGCGATCCGGGCCTTCCACCCAAGCGGCAAGCGGCCCACCCAAGCGGCAAGCGGCTCGAGCCGCAGAGAATCGAATCGGTTCCTCGTGTTGAGCACGACAAGATGACTCTGTAGCTGGGACATCCTTGGTGAGGTGCGGGACGGCCGGACACAGTGAAGACGCCGCCGACGAGCTGATGCGACTCACCGCCGCCCTGCGCCGGCCAGCCTCAATGCCGGGTAGTTATGAAGATGCCGGCGCGGCTACGACCGGGCATGCTGCTGCTGGCCGACGCGCGTGGTTCTCAGATGATGGTGTGCGTCCAGTAGGCCAGCCACAGCACGAACAGCACGCCCTGCACGAGCGCGAGGAGCACGGCCAGCGCCGTCTCGGCCCCCCGGCGTGCGGTCCATGCGGCAAAGAGCGCGGCGAGCGGGAACGCGACCAGCAGGTACCGCAGCAGGCTCTTGTACACGGGCGCCCCGATGGTCATCGACGCCAGGACCAGGACAACGGTGTACACGGCATACGCCGGGTGCAGCCGGCGCACCCCGGCGACAGCGAGGATCACCACGGCGAGGGCGAAGCAGACCCGGGTCCGGTCCAGGGGCCCGGCGCCGGTCAGGCCGTGCCAGATGGTGCGCAGCGGGCTCTGCATCTCGATATGCCAGCCGAGGCGCTGCTCATGCTGGTAGGCGAACCAGTCGCCGACGCGCCAGCGGCTGTACGCCATGAACGTCAGCCAGCCGGCCGGGACCAGCAGCAGCGGCCAGCCCGCGCGGACGTAAGCGGCCAGCGCCTTCGGGCGGAACCCGTACGTCTGCTCGCGCAGCAGGAGCACGGCCAGCGGCACGACGACGAGGAACCCGACGGACCGGCTCAGCGCCAGGAAGTACCCCAGGACCCCGGCCAGCAGCCACTGCCGGCGCTCGGCGTGGTAGAACGCGGCGACCGCGAGGCACACGAACAGCGCCTCAGTCAGCGCCGCATGGAACAGGAACGCGGTAGGCATGAGCACCAGGAAGCGGGTGCTGCGGCGAGCTGACTCGTGGTCGTGTTCGTCGTCGCCGTCGTTCAGTACGAGCAGCGACCACCGGTAGAGATAGGCCAGCAGCAGGACATAGGCGGCGTTGCCGACCAGCAGCAGCGCCAGCTCCGTGTTGCCGCCCAGCGGGACGGCGACCGCCTTGGCCAGCACCGGGTACAGCAGTGGAAACCCGAAGTGCTCCCAACCGCCCCAGGGAACCTCCGCCAGCTTGCGGTACAGGAACGAGTCCCACGCAAACCACATCGAGTACCAGGCATGCGACGACATCGCCGCCTTGTCCTGTCGCATCACCGCATCATCGGCAGACGGCAGGCCAGGAACGCTGCCGAACGCCTGCAGCACCAAGACGCCCAGCACGCTCAGCGCGGCCCGGGACAGGGCAAACAGCAACAGCGCATACCGCCAGTGCGGCGGCACGCGGGCCGCCCACCGCGCGCACCGCTCGCCCATCGACGTCACCGCTACCCGGTCCGGCGCCGAACACAACAAATGATGTTTACCGGCCGTCGTCCGCGAAAGAGGCCCCCAGAAGGAGCTCGAAGGGCACTTGAGGGAGGCACGCGTGGGCATCGTCGTCATCGGGGCGGGACCGGCCGGACTGACCGCCGCCTACCAGGCGCTCAAGCACGGCGCTGAGGTCGAGGTGCTCGAGGCCGACGACGTCGTAGGCGGCATCAGCCGTACCGTCGAGCGCGACGGCTGGCGGTTCGACATCGGCGGGCACCGGTTTTTCACCAAGGTGCCCCAGGTCGAGATGCTGTGGCACGAACTGCTGCCTGGCGAGGATTTCCTGACGAGACCACGGATGAGCCGAATCCTGTACCGCGGGAGGCTGTTCGACTATCCGTTGCGCGCCATGAACGCGCTGCGCAACCTCGGCGCGGCCGAGGCGGTGCGCTGCGTCGGCTCGTACGTCAGTGCCCGGCTCCGCCCGCCCCACGACCAGACACACTTCGAGGGCTGGGTCGCCGCCCGGTTCGGCTGGCGCCTGTACTCGATCTTCTTCAAGACCTATACCGAGAAGGTCTGGGGCATCCCGGCGACGATGCTGCAGGCGGACTGGGCCGCCCAGCGCATCAAGAACCTCTCACTGGCCCGGGCCGTGCTCAACGCCGTGTTCTCGCGCAGCAACAGGTTCCGCACCACCAGCCTCATCGAGCGGTTCCAGTATCCGAAATACGGCCCCGGCATGATGTGGGAGCGCTGCGCCGAACGCGTGCGGCAGCGCGGCGGGCGGCTGTCGACCAGTACCCGGGTCACCACCGTCCATCGAGACCCGGAACAGCACCGCGCCGTCGCGGTTGCCGTGGACGGCCCGCACGGGCAGAGCATCGTGCCCGCCACGGACGTCGTGTCCACCATGCCGATCTCCGAGTTGGTGCTCGCCATGCATCCGCCGGCCCCCGACCATGTGCGGGCCTGCGCCGAGGACCTTCGACACCGCGACTTCCTGACGGTGGCACTCGTCGTGCCCGAGCAGTTCTCCTTCCCGGACAACTGGATCTACGTCCACGACCCGGACGTGCGAGTCGGACGGATTCAGAACTTCGGCTCCTGGTCGCCGTACCTGGTCAAGGACGGCCGCACCTGCCTCGGCCTGGAATACTTCGTCTTCGAGGGCGACGAGCTGTGGCGGCGCCCCGACGACGACCTCATCGCGCTGGCCACCGCGGAAGTCCAACGGCTCCGCCTGATCGAGCCCGGCGTGGTGCAGGCCGGATACGTGGTACGGGTACCGAAGGCCTACCCGGTCTATGACGGGCGCTACGAGCGGAACCTCGCGGTCATCCGGGACTGGTTGGCCCGGGCGGCCGTCAACGTCCACCCGGTCGGCCGCAACGGCATGCACCGCTACAACAACCAGGACCACTCCATGCTCACAGCCATGCTCGCCGTCGAGAACATCCTCCGCGGCACCACCCATGACGTCTGGTCGGTCAACGTCGAGGACGACTATCAAGAGTCACACACCGGCGCGCGCAACAGGCCGGCCGGAACCGGCCGCGCGGCACCGATGCTGCCACCATCGTCGCGCGACCGGCGCCTCGCAACCGCGCGGGCGCCGATGCGGTCAGCATTGCAATGATCGGGCAGGCTTTTGCGGTGAAGCTCCCGGACCGGCGGCCAGCTTACCACCGCAGTCAGCATTCGCCGGGTTCCGGTTCAGACCATTCTCGTTGACGTGGCCGCGGTGACCTTCGCTGCTCGGCATTGATCAATTCCGGCGCGTGCACGCAATGCCATGCCCAAGGACGCGGCGCTGGTTCGGGTGGGTTTCGTCCTGCGCGGGATGGCAGGTACGCGGCAACGCCCGCCGAGGCTCGACGCGGGACCGTCGACTACTTCGACGGCTGTGGCACATCGCACTTGATCTTCGGGTTGACGCCGACGTAGTTGAGCGGGCCGGCCACGATCGTGACCACCGTGCTGCTGGCCTTGGCGCAGTTACTGCTCGAATCATTGAAGTAGCCACGCTGGACCGCCGCGACCACGCCGATGATCAACCAAATGACGACAACTGCCGCTGTGATGCGCATTGCTGCCTCCTGGGGAAAGGCTGGTCGCCGGACGTGTATTGCGGCGCCGGTGGGGTGGATGGATGGCGTTGGCGCGGTCTGGTCTCGGGTTCATGGTGGGCTGGGCTGCGGGTTCCGGCCGGCGGTGTACAGGTGGCGCAGTGTCTGCGCGTACGAGTCGGTCAGGGTGGTCTGACAGTAGGGCAGGCAGTGTTGCTGGCAGAACTGCTCGATGATCGGCTGGGCGTGGCGCAGGTTCGGCCGGGGCATGTTGGGGAACAGATGGTGCTCGATCTGGTAGTTCAGCCCGCCGAGGGCGAGATCGACCAGCCAGCTGCCGCGGACGTTGCGGGAGGTCAGGACCTGCCGGCGCAGGAAGTCGCTGTCGTCGTCGGCGTCGAGGATGGGCATGCCCTTGTGGTTGGGGGCGAACGAGCAGCCCAGGTACAGGCCGAGCAGGCCTTGCTGCACCACCATGAACACCACTGCCTTGACCGGCGAGAGCACCCAGAACACTGCAGCGACGTAGCCGACGAGGTGGGCGGCGAACAGCGCCCGCTCCTGGATGCGGTGCGGCGCGGCACGGGTGGCGAGGTAGCGGGCACTGTCCACGTGCAGGCCGAGGGCGGTGAGCAGCAGCAGCGGGAAAAAGAAGTACGCCTGGTAGCGGTAGGCGAACCGGGCGAACCGGCCGCGCCCGGCGGCTTGGCCGGTGGTGAAGGCGAGGGCGCCGAGGTCGATGTCCGGGTCCTTGCCTTCCTGGTTGGGGTGGGCGTGGTGTCGGTTGTGGTTGTCGACCCAGAAGCGGTAACCCATACCGACGGCCAGGTCCGCGAGCAGGGTTCCCGCGGTGTCGTTGGCCCGTCGCGAGGTGAAGATCTGCCGGTGCCCGGCGTCGTGGGCGAGGAAGCCGACCTGGGTGAAGGCGACGGCGAGAAACACCGCGACGGCCAGTTGCCACCAGGAGTCGCCGATCAGCGCGAACGCGGTCCAGCCGCCGGCCAGCAGAGCCACGGTGCCCGCGATCGTCCAGACGTAATAGCGGGTACGACGATCGAGCAGGCCTGCCTTCTTGATCTCTCGCAACAGCACGGCGAACTGGCTGCCGCGCTGCGGCTTGGAGGACGCGGTCAGGGCTCGCGGATCCGGCTGACGGACGGCAGCCTGCGCTTCGGACGTTCGCACGGTAGGGCTCCTGGCAAGCGCGTTGCGGTCAACGGTGCGGTGTCGCCAGGGTCCGGGGCGAGGTCGGGTTCGTGTAGGAACGTGCAGTGGGGCTGCGTCAATGAGTGCTGACGTACCAGACGACCAGGATGACGGCGATCACGGCCAGCACAACGAGGGCCAACCTTGGTTCTGAGCGCCGGCTCGTACGCGATGACCGGGCATAGTGACCTCTAACCCACGGCATTCGCTGCTCCTTCGGTGTACGTCGATGGAGCGGGGGTCGCGCCGATTCGACGGCGCGCAAGTCGTACCCATTTTTCAACCCGAGGAAACGCCACCCCCGTCGACCTGCCAATACCCGGCGGTGGCAGATCGAGCTGACGACGCGCCGAACGTCGCCGCGATGGTCTGGTTTGTCTCTGGCGCTGGCGTCGCAGCGGCGTAGTGTCAATGGCCCGGCCAGTTCCGACCACGGCCGCGCGTGTCGCCCGGCCTGCCGCCGGGCTCACGCTCGCCGTCTGGACCCCTGCGGTGGCCCCAAGCATTCCGGGGCGCTCCAGCGGGGAGCGCCGCGGGCGTTCTTTCGCACCCCTACAACCAATGACTGTCCTTCGCGGGACCGGCCTGTCGGCGATACGTGCGTATCGCGCCCGGCCTGCTTCTCGGGGTGGACAACGCCGAGGTGCCGTCGGTGCGGCGACCCGAAGGGCGTTGACCGCTGTGACCGTAGTCCCGACTACCGCTGTGGGGATCGTACCGGCGCGCGGCCAGCAACAGGCCGCTGCAGGCACCGTGCGCCTACACGACCGCGGATGTCGGCGCGCCGGTGCTGCTCATCCATGGGCTTGGCGGCAGCCGGGGGACCTGGCACCAGGTCGTTGACGCGCTCGCCATCGGATACAGAGTCATCGCGCCGGACCTGCCGGGTCACGGACAGTCCGACGCGGCAGCCGGTTACTATTCGCTCGGCGCCTACGCCGAGCTCATCGACCTGTACCAGCGGGAGTTCCTGTAGCGGCGCGAAGTGTGCGAGGTGAGCGCTGCAAGGCGGCGGAAGCCATCGGCAGGGACTCCAGACCGGAAAGGTGGAGCACGCCATGCACCGAAGTTTGCTGGGCGTTGCGGTGATCGCCGCCGCCGGCGCGGTGGCCGGCGTTGCCCTCGGCCGGACCCTGCGGAAGGAGGCAGCGCGACCGTGCTGCTGGCCGACTCACCAATCACGACCAGACCGTCGCTGACCGCGGTACCGCTGGCGTACGCCGCCTGGCACGGCTGCGAGGAGCGTAGGGCGTGAAGGCGTTGTGCTGGAAGACGTGAACAAGATCGCGGTCAAGCGCATGCCGGACCGCAGATCCGCAAGAGCGGCGACGTCGCCGCGGTACATCCCGGTGCTGCCGAGCGGACGCACTGGGTGACCCAGATCGGCGGTGTCCGCCGCGAGTTCGACGCCGAGATCACCGAACAGCACCCCGACGAGCGGATCGCTTGGCAGAGCACCGGCGGCAAGACCAAGCACGCTGGGGTCGTCAGCTTCCGGCCCATCGGCGAGCAGGACACCCGCGTCACCGTCCAGCTGGACTGGGAGCCGGAGAGTATCGCCGAGAAGGCCGGCAGCGCCGCTGGCGTCGACGAGCGGCAGGTAAAGCGGACACCAGGCGGTTCAAGGAGTTCATCGAGCAGCGCAGCGACGCCACCGGTGCGTGGCGCGGCGACATCGCAGGCTCCGACCGATAAGCCGGCCATCCCGTGCAAGCCCGCTCCCGCAGTTGTACGGAAGCGGGCTCGCGGGTTGCTCCGACGCCAGAACGAACTCGTTGGATCATGTTGCGAGTGGCAACCGCCGGGCGGTGGCTCTGCTGAGCGTGGTGTAGATCGCCGCGATCGCGTCATGGCAGCCTCGACCCGGCCGGAATCCGGGCACGGTGACCGTCCGCCGTCGACAGTAGCCGGGGGTCCGGCCGCTGTCGTCGGCCCGATCGGACGAGCCAGGCCGTGGACCTGGCCGGCGTCCCTCGGCCCGATGACGGAGTACCGCGCAGCGTCACCTCGCGCGACGAGCCGCGGTTGCCGATGGTGGCGCCGCTTGGCCCGGCGGCGAAGCGGGTACGGGAAGCGTGACAGTGACGACGGACGTAGACGGGAGAGTGACCATGCTGCTGAAGAGGATCGCCCGATTGGCGGTCGCCGCCATCGCCGTGCCGCTGGCCATCGCCGGGGCGAGGAAGATCAGCGACCGGATCGAGGCCCGCCGCGGCTCTACCCGGGCGAGCCGGCTGCTGCGCCGCGGCGTGACTGCCGCCGAGCGCCTGACGGGCCGCCGGCACCCCGCCTGGTGAGCGGCGTACGAGTAGCCGCCGGCGGATGGGGTTACACGGTGCTCATGTCGCCCGGAAATGATGACGACGCCGCGCAGACCGCGTTCGACGAACGACTTCACCGAGGCCGACGCCGGCGACTTCGCCGGCGAGCACGACGAAACGGACCTCGCTGACGACCCGGCCGGCGGCCCGGAGCACGCCGAGGAGGAAGAGACGCGCGGCCACGCTGGCATGGACTGACGGGCAAGCGGGCGGCGGCCCTCAGAAGGCTCCCTGGTAGAGCGCACAGCACACGTCGGGCGGGTCGTGGCCGGCCAGCCGTCGGCGGAACTCGCCGTACGCGGACCGGCCCAGGTCCCGGCGAACGACTGTTCGTCGAGTCGAGTCGCGGGTCTCCAGGTACGCGCCGGCCGGGGAGGTGTCGGCGAGGGGGTGCGATAGGTTCCGCACCCGCAGCTCGGACCCGCCGGTGCGGCCAACCAGGGCCACGAGGTCCGGCAGCTGGGCGACGTTGCGGCGCATGGCGACGAACAGGGCGCGGATCCACGGGGTGTTGCTGGCCGCCGCGCGTTGGCCTCGGCCAGGCCGGCGACGTTGTCGATCACAGTGTCGAACGACGCGCCGGCGTGGATCGCCTTGAACGTGGCGGCGTCCGCGCCGTCGAGCGACACCTGCAGCCCGTCGAGGCCGGAGTCGACCAGCTCGGCGGCGCGGGCGGTGGGCGGTGGGCGAGGTCGCGTTGGAGTCGCAGCCGACCCGTACGCCGCGCTGCTTGACGTACCGGATCATCGTCAGCAGCTCCAGCGCCAGCAACGGCTCGCCCGGTCCATCGCCGCTCACCCCATCGCGGCGAGCAGGCCCCGGCACGCCGCCGAGCACTCCCGGCAGGCCTTGCGCAGATGCGGCAGTGATCGACGCGGCCGGCGTGGCGGGAGCACTGGTCGCCGCAGGCCTGGCAGGCGGTGACGCACGCCGACAGCAGCGCCCGGCTGACGTTGGCGTCGTAGCCTGCGTGCCGCGACAAGCACCCGCGCGGTGGTGGGCGCAGAGGTCGGCGCAGTCCAGGTTGGTGCGGATGCACGCGGTGAGCCCGGCGACCATCTCCTCGCTGAGGCAGGCGTCGGAGCAGGCGGTGCAGGCCTTGCCGCAGGCGATGAGTGTGTCGATGCCGACGTCGGCGAGGGCGGGCGCGTCGTTGGCGCCCTCGCCGGTGCCACGCGGTCATTCCTCGACGGGAGCACGCGCAGGAGGCTGAAGCCGATGAGCACCACGACGGCGCCGGTGGCGACCAGCACCGGGCGGCGCCAGCCGCGGCGCAGAGCGGGCAGGAACACCAGCAGCAGCGCGGCGTAGCAGATCAGGGAGTTCAGCGCGTGCCCGCTCGGGAAGCTGTTGCCGCCCCCGTGCGCCACCGGCTGCTCAACCACCGGCCGCAGCCGGCCGACCG
>NZ_BAABAT010000079.1:0-32571 GCF_039537565.1 Dactylosporangium darangshiense | reverse complement strand
CCTACATGCTCGACGGTCAGCCCGTCTTCGAAGCGCCGCAGTTCGACGACCGCGCTGTCCTTGCTCATGGCGCGGAACCACTGAGCGTAACCGCGCACGCTGGCCCGCGCGCCCGGTCGGCGGCAGATGCGGATGTCGCAGTAGACGGCAGCGACCTCCGACAAGGCGGCCGCGATCCGGCAGAAGCGGGTCCGGGCCGGCATCGGCGACGACGTACGGTACCGAGAGAAGTGGCGCCTGGCGTTGAACATGCTCGACAGAATGATCGAGCAGTGGGGCCCGGCGAAGCCGCCAGCGGTCTCGGACTGCGGCTACGGCGACTGCTCCGACAGGGGCCTCGTGGCGCTCGTTGTCGCCCGCGTCATGCGGTTGAGGCGGGCGCCTCCGCAGCGGCAGGGGCAGGCCCGTGTTCGCGGAGCATGGTCAGCAGCCCGGGGAAGCGTTGTTCCACCTCGTCGTACCGGAGCGTGACCAGCCGGCGGATGCCGTCGACGCGGGTGCGGATCAGGCCGGCATCGCGCAGCACCTTGATGTGGTGCGACAGGGTGGACTTGCCGATGGTGACGCCGGTGTTTCTGAGGACGTCGCTGCCGCAGGTCCAGTCCCCGGCGGCGTCGAGCGCCCGCACGAAGGTGAGCCGTACCGGGTCGGCGAGCGCGCTGAGCACCACGTCGATCGTCACGGTCTCGAGGGCGGGTTCGATCACCTCGGTCACAAGAGGAAGCGTAGCCAATGCTTGCGGAAAGTTCGACCCACGTCGTACTGTTCGATTCAGATCGAACCGTACGACGCAGACCGAACATTGGACGGATCATGAAGGCGATCATCTACCGTGACAACGGCGGCCCCGACGTTCTCCAGCTCGTCGAGCGTGACCGGCCCGCGCCGGGTCCCGGCGAGGTCCGCGTCCGGGTCGCCGTGTCCGGCGTCAACCCGACCGACTGGCAGGCCCGCTCCGGCATCGCCCACCGCAAGCTATTCCCCGAGATCACCCCGCACCTCGACGGCGCCGGCGTGATCGACGCCGTCGGTGAGGGCGTCGACCCAGGCCGGGTCGGGCAACGGGTGTGGCTGTTCATGGCCGCCGCCGGGCGGCCCACCGGCACCGCCGCCGAGTTCACCATCGTGCCCGCCGACCAGGCCGTGCCACTGCCCGACGAGGCCGGCTTCGACGTCGGCGCCTCGCTCGGCGTGCCCGCGCTCACCGCACACCGCGCACTGACCGTCGCCGAGGACGGGCCGCGCCGCCTGCACTCCGGCGCACTCGACGGCAAGATCGTGCTCGCCGCCGGCGGGGCCGGCGCGGTCGGGCACGCGGTCATCCAGCTCGCCCGATGGGCCGGCGCCACCGTGATCAGCACGGTCAGCAGCCCGAAGAAGGCGAAGCTGGCCACCGCGACCGGCGCCCACCATGTGATCAATTACCGCGAGAGCGACCCAGCCGCCGCCATCCGTGCCATCGCCCCGGACGGCGTCGACATCGTCGCCGAGGTGGCGCTAGGCGCGAACCTCGCACTGGACCTGGCCGTGCTGCGCACACGCGGCACGATCGCGACCTACGCCAACGAGGGCGGACGAACGGTCGAGCTGAACGTGGGGCAGAACATGGTGCTGAACACACGCTTGCAGTTCCTGGTGCTCTACACGGCGGGCCCGCAAGCGCGCGCCACAGCGGTCGAGGACGTCGCCGCAGCGGTCCGCGACGGCGCCCTGCCGGTCGGCGAGGAGCACGGCCTGCCACTGGTCCGCTTCCCGCTGCACCGCACCGCCGACGCTCACCGGGCACTGGAGACCGGCACGGTTGGCAAGGTACTGGTGGATGTCACGCCCTGAAGTTCAGCCAGCAGCCGCACCTCTGACTCGCACCGGCGCGGGTCCGCATCTCGGCAAAGTCGTGAGCTGTAGTCAGGTTCCGGAGGCCATGTACGCGGCGAGGATGTAGTTCGGGTGGCGGTCAAGGTTCTTGCGCGCGCGGTCGTAGCGCATCGTGGTGCGTGGGTCGGCGGGGCGGGCGGCGATCTGCACGTCGCGCAGGCTCACGCCGGCGTCGAGCATGGTGGTCACCAACGTGTGCCGCAACATGTGAGGGTGCATCCTCGGCATGTGCACGCCCGCGTTAGCGGCCAGGTGCTTGAACCTGCGCGTCGCGGCGTGGCGGTCCGTGCGCGTGCCGGTGGTGCTGCGCAGGATCGGTCCGTCAGTGCGGCCGTCGACGGCGCGGTCGATTGCCCGGGCCACCGCTGGTGGGAGCGGGACCAGCGTGACCTTGCCGCCCTTGCCACGCACCCGCAGCACGTGGTGGCCGTGTTCCTCGCCCAGGTCGCTGATGCTGGCCCCGCAGGCTTCGAAGATTCGCAGTCCGAGCAGGCCGAGGAGCGCGACGAGGGCGAAGTCGTTCGGGTTGGCCGACAACCGCGCGGTGGCGATCAGGGCTTCGAACTGCAGATGGCCAAGGCCGAGCGTGGGTGACTCCGCGGGTACCGGGGGCCGGCGGACGTAGTCGGCCGGGGAGTGCGGCAGGATCTGGTCGATGACGCAGACGCGGTAGAAGCCGACCACCACTGACAGGCGGCGCGAGACCGTCGATGGCCGGTAGCAGCGTACGTCCTGCAGCCAGCGCACGTACCGCTCGATGTCCACCCGGACAGCGGCGAGCGGGTCGATGCCGTGGTCGGTGCAGCAGTGGAGAAAGACGCGCAGGTCGGACTCAGTGTGGAGCCGGGTGCCGCCGCGGTAGCGGCCCAGATAGGCCGACACCGCAGCGCGCAGGACGAGCTGTTGGGCGGTCGCGACGCCGGAGGCGGGAACAGGAAAGGCAGCCATGAACTACGGTGCGTCACCGGCGAGCTTCAACGCCAGCACGCCGACAGCGGCAGAAGAGGATGAGTTGGCGGCCCTTCATAGAGACGGATGACATCGACGTCTCACGGACTCGGGGCTCCGTTGGCTCGCGGCTAGGGTGACGTCATGAGTCCTGAGATCGCTGTGCCACGGGAAATTCTCCTCAACCTCGCACGCCTGCTTGAGCGATGGGTTGTCTCCGAGGATCGGATTGGATCCTGGTACGCGGAAGGGTCTCTCGACGACTGCGACCGGGAGGCGGGCCGCTGGTATCGGGAGTCCGGCCTGGTTCGAGAGACGGCGTCACGTCGGGCGGACGTGTTTACCCTGCTCGGCCACTACGACCCAGTTGACGATGACGAGCTCGAGCGTGTTGAGAGCGAGTTCGAGCGTGAGCTCGGGAAGATCGCATACTGGACTCGGCCGGGCGACTAACTATTGCCCGCGCGGTCGGCGCTTGGCGTGCCGTTTGAGATACGCCCGGGCTCCGACCGGATGAACCGCTCAGCCATGATCAGGTGCGCGCACATCGGCATGAGCGCGCACCGTCAGCAACGCCGCATCGACTACTCACAGTAGGCACGGCTGTGGGTCTACTCGATCATGCTGGGCCAGACATGGCCGTCCTGGTGGGGCCTTCCTTCCGCCACAGTCAGCCCGAGGCCGACGCTGCGTCCGCCACGTCGTGGGCGGGTGTCGCCCGGATCTGACGGGCCGGCACAACGCAGCAGGCGGGCCGTTCGCATCCTCGGAGGCGGAGGATGCGACCGCACCCCGCGCAGACTGTGAGCGCGCGCACCGCCGCTGGGTTACGGCCGCATCGCGTCCCAACCGGCGGCCTCGGCGCGGGCTGCACGGATGTGGGCGAGCCGATGCATCACCGCGACGCGCAACATCTCGACCGACTCGGCCAGCGCTCCGGCCGCGCCGGCTGACCCGGGCCAGAACCGGTTCAAGACCGGAGCGGCCATGACGGCAAGCTCGTGCACGGATGCTGCCGGCCCGGCAAGGACCAACCCCTCACGAAGCGCGGCGAGGATCTCGACACGAGCGCGGTCCTGACGTTCCGTCGTGTTCGGCAGTACCGCAAGCCAGGCATCTCCGCACAGCAGGACCGCGATGAGCGCCTCGCGGACCTCCGCAACGAGCGCGACATCGCTGACGCTCGCCAAGCTGCGGGTCTCGACCCAAACCCGATCATCGTACATGTGTTCGATGATCGGCCGGATGGGATCGCATGCGCGAAGCCGGGCCGATCGCTCCTGCGGGGGAGGCCCTCGCCGTGACCGGGTGGGCGTTGGCGAGCGACGAGGAGGCCAACGGTCACAGCGGGGCCGTCCGCGCAGGCAACCCATGCGCGATGACTGCCGTGGTAGGGCAACTGTGTTCAACCCGTCGCGACATCACCAGGGTGCCGGGCCTGTCGCGCTGGCCAGACACCTCGTCAGGCCCGCACGGGCCATGTGGGGGCGCGTGCCTAGGGCCGACACGCTGTTGTCACCGCCGCCCGCGGTCGTGACGCCGCCCGGCGAGGTACCCGAGCACTGCTGCGGCGAGGAGGCCTGCGCCAAATGCTGTGGCCTTCGGCAGGCTCCGTTCAGGGATGCCCAGTCGTGCCGGGCGGTCGGAGGGAACGCCCGGTTGCGCCGCCATTGCAGGGGCTGGTGGACCTGTGCCCTCGGCGCGGGCGTACTCGTCATCGAGCACGGCGAGAAACCGGCGGGCGATCGGATCCGGTCGGAGGATCCACGTCGCACCGTTGCAGGACCAGAACTCACGGCCGATGGCGCCGCGGAAGAAGTTGGCTGCCTCGTTGCGAAGATCCGCTTCGCTGATGCTGCCGATCCGCCACAGCATGTACCGGTGCGAGACGACCAGGTTGCTGAAGGTGTGAAACGCTCTGCCGTTGCGGGCGGGCTGGCCGCCTGGGGCGGGGGCGCCCTACACGTCGAGGTACTCGGGATTGTGGATCGTGAACGTCAGCAGGTTGAAGTGCCGTTGGCGGACGGCCTGCTGCTCAGCAACCCGGTACTGCTCCCGCTGCATGTAGACCGAGATCGCGATACCGCAGAAGCCGAGCGCCGACAGCACCGCCGAGACGGTGCCGTACGCCCGTCCGATCACTGAGCTCAGGCCACCGCACCGGCCACGACGACACCCAGGCCAGCAGCAGCGGCGAGGCCACCACCGCAGCAACCAGACCGGCGCTGAGCCAGACCTGCAACAGCAGCCGACGAAACCGGTACCGTTCCCCGCGAGTTCGACGCGCCGCCATCGCCACCTCCGTCATCAACGGTACGGAGTCATAGCAAGTTGTCGATGAATCAGTATCCGCCAGGACCGTGGTGGCCGACGGACACAGGCGGGTTCAGCTCGAGCAACGCGGCCGGTGCCGTACGTCCCGGGTCCCAGCTCGACGTGGCCTCCGACGAGCCGGTCGGCCGGTGGCGCCACCGCGCCCACTACGCGCGAGCCCGAGCCGACCTGAGCGTGTACGACGTGTGCAAACCTGCCGACTTCTGACCGACCGGCGGACGCACCCACCCGCCGGACAGACCGGTCCGATCGACATCCGACCGGTGACCTGTTCGTTGACACGCAAGAGGTCACTGGTCGCTTTCCACCCGGGCTGCTTCGCGCGGTGGACTCGCAACGCGACGACGTATCGCGCCGGGAGCGCCAGCGTGCGGCGCGACTTCTTGGTCTTCGTGTCGCCGCCGGCCCGGACCGACCGCCACACTTATACCGAGGGCGGAATCGGCGGGTCCGCCTCGGTCAGGCCGTCGAGGTCGACGTGCGACCACGTGAGCGCGCAGCTCCTCCGTTCGAGCGCCGGTGAGCAGCGAGACCACGATGTACGCCTCCAGCGGCGCCCCACGGGCCGTGTCGAGCAGCGCGGCCGCTTCGGCGAGGTTCAGCGATTTCGACGGCCGCCCGGGCTGGCTGGTCGGGACACCGCAGAGGGCGACCACGTTGCGCTTGACCTCCACCGACACGCACGGCTCGGATTCTTCGGTTGTGATCGTTTGGCGGGATTACATGCCCACCTCGTCCGTCGTTTTCGTGAAGACCACTCGCCCGGACGCGTCGGTGGCCTTGAGATGTACGGCACCCAGACTTCGGTCGGCCGCGTAGAGCGTCACGACGAAGAACGCGACCGGCGCGCCGGCGCCGGTGGATACCTTCACCATCTGCGCGGTCGCCGTTGCGCCGGCGTCACTGACCAGGGTAACCGAAACGACCTCCGGCGGGACCTTGGCAAGCATCCAGAGGTAGCCGTTCCAGACGGAGCGGATGCCGGCCAGATCCGGCGCGTCGGGGAACTCGTTCAGCCTGAACCCACCAGCATGAGACGGCAGGCGGCGTTGTGCTTTGGGGGCGTAATCCACGAAAATTCCGCACAGTTTGCCTTCGGCCGAGAGCCAGAGGACCGTCCAGATCCGATCCCCTTGCTCCAGACCGGTCCGGGACGCCGGAGGGAGTACAACGAGGTCCCCGACCGGCGGATTCTCCGCATGCCATTCGTGCTTGGTTGCGACGGCGACCGCATCGACCCATGACGTCACGCCGGGTCCCGGAGGATTTTGTCCCACGTAGCCGATCGCGCTGCCAAGCACGACGATCACCAGTGCGCGCCCGAGCCGGGCGACAATCCGCTCCCCCGAGGTCATGGATACGAGCCTATCCAAGGCGCGCCAGCCTCAGGGGGTCATCGTGCGGGAGGGGCTAACAGGGGGTCACCGAAGCGAACAGCCACGTATGCCAGCGAACGCTTGCGGACCTAGAACCCTTACCCAGCAACAGGTTTCGGCACGTCCGGCCCGGACGTCGTGGCGTGGACACGGAAGTGGGCGCCGCTATCCCGGGTGTCCCTGCTGTCCCTCAACTACCCCTGACCTGCATGCTTGTCGGGGACACCTTGATCACGGCTGTCCCTGAGCGCTCCAACGACGAGGGCGGCTGGAGCAGAGGGGGCAGCACGACCCCCTCGGTTCCAGCCAGGCTCATCCGAGAGCGTTCGGTCTAGGCGACCGGTCGGCGCTCACGTGTCATGATTCACCACCATGAGTCGTCGACGTTCCGCCGTCGTTCTCACAGCTCTGGTGGCGGCCGTGGCGCTCGCCTGCGGTGGGGCGTACCTCATCATCGAGGACCGGGCTCGGGAGCGCAGTGACCAGATGATCAGGGAGTACCTCAACGCGTTGACTCGCGGCGAGTACGGCGCCGCCTACGGGCTTCTGTGTGACAACGAGGACGTCGACCGCGCCTGGTTCGAGTCGAAACAGGGCAGGGACCCGATCCGTTCGTTCGTGGTCGAGAGGTCCGGCGACTGGGGCAACCTCATGGACGGCAGCGGCCGCGGGTACTCGGTGCGGGTCACTCTGGCGAGCGGCATCTCGACCGTCGAGTACCTCACCACCAAATACGCGAGCGACGGGGACAGCTGTGTCACGCATTAACGGCGGAGACATCGAGCACCGGGCAGCGGCTTCTCGGGGGGTCAAACAGGGGGGTCACGCAGACGAACGTCCACGTACGTCAGCGAACACTTGCGGACCTGGATCCCTTACGCAGCAACAGGTTTCGGCACGTCCGGCCCGGACATCATGGCGTTGACACGGAAGAGGTCACTGGTTCAAACCCAGTATCGCCCACACAGCTCAAGGGCCGTTTCCGCTAGTCGGAAACGGCCCTTGATCCGTTGAGGGGGTCTAGGGGTCGCAGCCGCCCCACCGGGCAAGTTGAACATCTGGTTCAGCTCACCGGAGCCTTCCGGTTGCGCAGGATCGCGACGACCCAGCCGACGGCGAGCGGCACCGCGATCGCGGCGAGAGCACCGGCGATCGGCAACGTATACCGCTCGCCCCGCCAGAACCAAATCAGCCATACGGCGGTGAACCACGCGAAGCCGAGCAGTCCGAAGTACGCCACGAAACGACCCCTCGGCAGCGCACCGAGCGTGCCCCAGATCCAATGCGTCGTCGGCCGGCGCATCAACCCGACCGACACCACGGCGTTAGCGAACAGAGCGGCGCCGACGCTCTGTAAACCCAAGAACGACAAACCCTCTACAACCCGCATTGCTGCTCCAGTGTGCTGTGGTGTGCCGAATCGAGGGCCGGTATTGCGCTAGCGGCAGAAGGATAGCGGCCTCGCCCCCTCTGTCCAGCCGTCCCCGAGGGGGGAGAATAGGGGGCCACGGGGGTGACCAGCCGCGCACAGCAGCGAACACCAACGAAGCTAAAAGCCTTACACTGCAACGGGTTTCGGCACGTCAGGCGCAGACGCCATCGGGTTGACACGGAAGAGGTCACCGGTTCAACCCAGTATCGCCCACGCAGGTCAGAGGGGCTGTCGAGATGATCGACCCCCCTCGTTCGTCTCCTGGAAGACAAAAGCGGGTGACAAAGCCGCTCAGGCGGCGGCGTCCTCACCCGTGACGGGTTGCTCGCCGAGGCTTCAATGGGCTTGTGCCGTCGATCGGTGAGGTGGTCACGTGCGTGAGATCCTGCAACAGCTTCCAGCGCTACTTGGCGTCGTGGTCGGCGTGGTCGCAACATTCGCCTTGACCAGCCTTGGCGAACGAGCCCGATGGCGGCGAGACCAGCGATTGCGGTGGGACTCGGTGAAGCTTGAGGCATATGCGAGCTACAGCGACGCTGTGAAGCGGGTCGTACATTTCGCCACTCGACTGGCCGTCACCCGAGGGCTACCTCATTCGTCAGAAGCGATCCCGTTTGACGAGGGTCAGGCCGAGTTGTCGATCGCAGTTGCCGAGCGTTCCACTCGTTGGGAGTCGGTGCTACTGCTCGGACATCCCGACACAGTTGCCGCAGCGAGGGCGTGGCACCAGGTGATGTGGCGGCTCGAGTTCTATGCGCGGGGTGTACTCACAGACCGCGACGGATGGGCTGCCGCCCTGAACGAATTTGAGCAGACGCGAAAGGAGTTCTATCGAGCCGCAAGACGAGATCTGGGTGTACAGGGTGAGATATCTACCGCGCCATGGCCACCTGACTGGTATAAGACGTTAAGCGAAGACCAGCGTGCTTTGGTCGTCTTTGGGGCGGAAACGCTCGGGCTCGACGAACCAGGCGACGCTGCTCGTCTGACCAAGCAGCGTCCCTGATCGCAACGGGCGTTCGTCTAGGTCTCGAAGATCTGATCCATGGCGACGGCGTCGCCAAGGAGCACGGGCCGGAGTTGATGCCGGTAGACCGCCTCGGTCACCCGGATTCCCGCATGGCCCATAAGATCAGCGATTGCCTCGATGCTCACGCCGTTGTCTGAGAGCAGCGAGACGAAGCTGTGCCGCAGCTCGCGCAGCATCCAGTTCTCCGCGTCGAGTCCCGCCCTTCTCGCGATCGAGCGGAAGCCACGCCGAACGTTCGCAGCGTCAATTCCGCGCCGCTCGAAGTCGAGAACACGGGATCATCAACGTGCCATCGCTCGCCGCGCTTTTCGCGGAGTTCCTTCTGTTTGTCCTGGTGCTGCCGAAGCGTGGCGGCACAACGCCCCGAAATCGCCAGAATTCGGCGCGATTTCTTGGTCTTGGTGTCGCCGCCGTCGCGCACCGAGCGCCAGACCTGGATGGACGGCGGCACGGGCGCGTCGGCATCGGCCTGGCCGTCGAGGTCGACGTGTGCCCAAGTCAGCGCGCGCAATCCCTCGGTCCGCCCGCCGGTCAGTAGCGACACTACGACGTGCGCCCCGAGTGGTGCCGTACGTGCCGCGTCGAGCAGCGCGCTGGCCTGCGCCAGCGTGAGCGGCTTCGACGGCCTGCCCGCCTGGCCCTTCGGTACGCCACAGAGCGCGACCAGCGCGTGGCCACGCACTGCCGTCGACGCCTGTGTCCGAGCGGCCAGATCTCGCGCTGACCGAACGTCTCTGTGCGCGACGGGCAGGTCACTGGGCGACAGTCGTCCACTTCGTGGTTGCTCGCCGGTTGCTCGAGAGTTGAGCAACTGCCCTCCAAGACCACCTGGCGGCCTGACGGGCAAGGTCGCCAGACCGGGATCATGCACCATGGCATGGCATCTGAGCTGGGCAAGCACCGGCGAACGGAAAGTCGCTGTAGGCACCTGCGACTGGCCCGGTACCCTGTAACCCTCGGGCTGCTAGCTCAATGGCAGAGCAGTGGACTTTTAATCATCGGGAATCGTAATTGCGCATCGCATCGCAGTACGGTTTACCTGCATGAACACCCCATCTGTTTGTCCACTGTGGATTTGGATTGCTCCAAGGTTGCTCGGCTGTTCAAGTGGCCGCTTGTCAGTACCTATCCGGGCGTGGATTGGTATGTCCGACGGCGTCCGCATCGCCCGTTGTTCTGCCCTGGCCAGCTTGGGCAACACCGCCCGGTCCGACCCAGGTGGCCGTGGGCGACCGACCTGTCGGTGCAGCACGACGACCCCGTGACGTGATGCCAGCAGCTCCGCCGTCTTGGTGGGATCGCTTCAGGCCGCTGGGTGAGCCTCCGAATCCTCCTCCGCCCCATGTCGCCCCCATTAACGTTTCAAAGATTCAGCGGCGGCTCATTCCCGGCGAGTTGATCAACGAATACGCCCAGGCCGCATAGGCCGAACCGACTTACGAGGCCCAAAGGGCCATCGGCATTCTCCGCTGATAAATCGACGTCCATCGCTACGCGAACTAGCCCGGTTCGGCTTCGGCAATAGCGACGTTGTCGCCTGAGATGCCTGGCTGCGGATCTGCTCCTGGGTGCCAATCAGGCTAACGGCGGCACCAAGAACACCGCCCAGAAGGCCGGCAATTATTGGAGTCAACACGCCTTGTTTACGATCACGCGCCTTTTTCGAGGTCGGGTACTTGCGCGATCGGGGTTGAGGGAACCGCCGCAGCATCATCCGCGACCGAAGGTGGAGGCTCGCGCTCTCGGCCACCTTGCGGCGCACCATGAACGGTGCCGTTGCGTTGGCCGTCGGCAAGATCGAGGCAGACATCCCATGAGGTTTGCTTGTCAAGCAGCAGTTTTGTAGATCTTCTTGAGGCTGAGGCCAGGCGGTGCCTTCGTCGTATTTGGTGATGGTCTTGGGCAGCTGTGCAGGATTCCGGCGACCCGGTTGCCGGGCTGACGCAGTGCAGCGCGGTGACCGGTTCCGCGGGCGCGCGTAGTCACCAACGACGATGAGCAACGGGACACGCGAGGAGCTGACCAAGATCGCACCGGAGATCGAGATGTCCGCTGACCAGCGCGGACGTATTTTCTCGGATGCACAGCGATGCCGAAACTCAGCGCCGCGCCTTGCTGTCGCTCGAAGCCGACCCGGCTGCGGCTACTCCGCCTGATAACGCCCCTTGTGGCACCCGCACTGTCGCGGTCAGTGTTTGGCGCCGCGGATCAGTCCGGGGGCGCCGCGTTCCCGTTCGAGTACGTACAACGCTTCCCAGAGGGCGGCGATCGTCTGGCCGCGGCGCCATTCTTCCATCACTGCTTGGGCGAGGGCTTCGGACGCGCGCACGATGCGCAGCTTGACGATGATAGCCGCCACATCGCGCCGTAGCCGCATGTCGGCCGCCTGATCGGCGACCAACTGTGCCAGGACCGCGTCCCGGACATCGACCCACGTCAAGTCCGAATCCGGCTCTACCGGGGCATCCGGCGCCTCCGCCAACCGGTCCAGCGCCAGCCGGCGCATCGCCAGCGGCATCCGATTTTCCAACGCTATGACAACCGCGAGCCTGCCGTCGAGATCGTTCGACGCCAGCAGAGTCTGCATCGCGCGCAGGCGGTCGTCGGGCGGCTCAGACTCATCGACCACCGTACGTTCCAGGTCCAGCTTCGTCGGGCCGGGCAGCGGGCCAATCGGTACTCCACCATCTGGCCCGTCGTCGGGGTGGTAGAACTCGACGTGCGCGCGGATTCGGCCATCGTCGAGGGCTAGCGCGAGCAGGCCGAGCGCCGCCGCCTCGCGGGAGCGGCCCGCGAGCGCCGTGATCGTCTGGCGTGCGGTCCGGCGCCAGGACGACCGCCGGCCCAGCGCTAGGCCGGCCGCGATGCGCACCGCCAGGTCGTCGTGGTCGAGCAGTGCCATTAACTCGTCGCCGGTGCGTCCGTCGAGGTCCGGACTAGTGGTGTCGACCTGTTCGATGAGGACACCATCTAATAGCGGAACCTTCCCAAGTTCCACGCCGGGAAGCAGGACGTCTTCGGGATGGAAGGGCCGCGTCAGGACGACTGCCCCACCGCCCGGCTCGCCGAGATCCACGAAGAGAAACAGCACGGCGCCGGGAACCGGCTCCCCGGCCCGGATCACGGCACCGGGCGGCGCGGGCTCTCGCCGGCGCTGCACCATGACGTTGCCCAGTGCCATGGTCATGGTCCAGTCGTGCTCCTCGAGTGCGTGCACGGCGTACTCGCCCTTGTCGCAGGCCCTCGCCAGCTCGGACCTTGTCGGCGCCCATTGCCAGGCGAACCAGGGCGTCTCCATCAGGTCGAATAGTGTCGCGCCCACCAGGCAGCCGCACCGGTCCCACAAGTCGGCCATCCGGTCTGCGAGGTGCCCGGCGACGGCGGGCGACGGCGTTCGGAGCAGGGCCGGTGCGGCGATCTGGACGACCCCCGACGAGGTGTTGTCGAGTGCGTCGAGCAGCGTGGAGACGGCGGCCGAACTGCCGTTGCGAGCGAGCGCGCTTGCGGCGTGCTGGCGGATGTGGTCGAGCCTGTGGGAGAGCGCGGCGACTAGGCCGTCGAGCGGCAGCGCCTCTACGACGTCCTGGCTGCCCGCGCCGGAGAACGTGGCGACGGTCGACGTGGTGGCGGTGTCAATGATCTGCTGGCGCAGCTCGGCGGAGACGTCGGTGGTTTCCTTGAGCATCTTGCAGGCGAGCAGGCCCAGGTAGGGAAAGATGGGGTTGATCTGCTGCTCGGACCGCAGCAGCTCGCGCAGCAGCAGCTCGGGCGCCCGCAGGCAGCCCGCGAGCAGGCAGAGCATCTCGGCGGCGGCCGGTGTCCAGCGCCATTCGCCGCCCTCCTCCCTGCGCCAGAGGAAGCGGCCGACCTCGGTCAGGTCGCCGTCGCGGTTGACCGCCACCGCGAGTTCCTCGGCGGCGAGGAACTCCAGGAAGGTCCGGTGCACGAACGAGTACCGCCCGGGCAGTGGCTGGACGAACAGACCCTTGCGCAGCAGGAACGCGAGCAGGTGGCTCGGCGACCAGCTCTCGCCGTGGTGCGCGATCGCCGCTCGGGCAGCCTCGTGGCACTCCTCCTCGTCGAAGGTCGCCCGCGCAGGATCGTCGCGGAACAGCAGCCACGCCAGCCGCCTGGTCATCCGTAGGACTCCGGTGACCTGCGGATCCGCGCCGGTGAGCCCCCGGCCGGCAATGGCGCGCAGCACCGCCCGGTACAGCTCTACCCGGCCGGCCCCGGCGGGGATCGACCCGGCCTCGCACGCGACGCAGGCCAGTCCGGTAACCAGCGGGCTGCTCGTCACCGGCGCGAGGCTGGTGTCGGCGGACAGCCACTGCATGACGGCATCGGCCTCGCCCGGCCGGTCGCTGAACCAGGTCCGCACGAAGCGACGGCGATCGCCGTCGTCGAAGCCCACCAAGTCGAAGTACACGACATCGGCGAACGGCAGCACGCCCGGCACGAACATGTACGGCCGGCTCACCAGGACGACGCGGGTCCGCTCGGACGCGGCGCGCAACGCCACCGCTACTGCGTCCGGGTCGGCAGCCTCGTCTAGCGAGTCCAGCAGGAGCGTCACATCGCCGTGGCCGAGGCTGTCCACGAGATGTCGCGCGATGGACCGGCCGACCTTGCCGCCGCCGAGTGGATCGACCAACGCCAGCACTGCTTCCTCGACGGCCGGGCCGACCCCGAGCTCCGCAACGCGGCCGACGGGTAGCAGAACCGGCGGTGCCAGCTCGTCGACGGCACCACTGGACATCCGGCCCAGCGCTCGCCGCGCCAGCTCGGCCGCCGTCAGCTGCAGCAGGACCGTCTTGCCGCCGCCGGGCCCGCCAAGGATCACCGTGTGCGGCGGCGCCTCCGTGTCGAGCCAGCTGACCACCTCGGACGCCTTGTCGGCGGATGCGGCCGTGTCTGCGGACGGCTCCCGGAAGAAGGAGCCCATCTGCTGCACGTGGGTCAGGGCGTTCTGCTGGTGCTGCAGCCTGCGTACGGTCGGGGCCAGATAGTGGTCCCTCGCAGTGCGGTCGCGGAAATAGACCGCTGCCCGCCGGTTGACCAGCTCGGCGACCGCGCGCAGATAGATCGCCAGCTCCAGGTGCAGCCGCAGCCGCTCCCGCAGCACCGGGTACCGGGCCACGAGCGCGTCCACGGGCACCGCCCGGCCACCGACAGGCGCCGACCGGCCCCGGCTGCTCTTGACCATCCCGCAGATCGCCCCGGTGCGCAGGTTCAGCAGCGGCGCTCCGCTGGCGCCGGGCCGTACCTGCGTCTCGGCGAACCGCAACAACGGCTCCGGGCCTCCGGCGGGACCCTCCATCCGCCCGGCGATCGAGTCGCCGGCCGGCACCTCGTCCGTGTGGCCGAACGCGTATAGCCGGTCGTGTGGCGCCACCTGCTCGTCGAACACGGCGATCGAATGGTCGCGGAACGACACTGCGATGAGGGCGGTGTCCGGGTACTCACCCGTGGGCACGACATCCGTGTACGTACCGGTGACCGTCACGCCCTGCCAGGTGATGCTCGGTACCTCACCGGCCTCGAACGCGTTCCGCACGATGTGCGCGCACGTGAGCACCAGCCCCGGCGCGACGAAGAACCCGCTGCCGGTCGACGACCCCGCCCGGACCTGCACGACGAGCCGGCGTAGCTCGGTGTCGTCGAGGAGCGTGCTCATGCCGCCGTGCCGCGGGACCATTCCAGCGTCACCTTGAGGTTCGCCTTGGCGGTGCCCTTGACAAACACGGCGGTCACGCCGCCGGCTCCGGTTGCGATCTCCACGCCGAACTCCACAGCCGCCTTGGTTGGCGCGGCCTTCTCCAGCGCCGCCACTACGGTACGGGCGACCGCCGTGATCTGCCCGGTCACCTGGGCCAGGTCGAAGCCGCCGAAAGCGACGTCCTCCTCGCCGTCGACGGTGGCCTCGAACAGGACCGTCGAGCCGTCTTCGAGACGCAGCGGGATCTTCTCAGTCATGCGGTCCGGGCCGGTCAATGCGCCTCCCATCAGCTGCCAGGAAGGCCAATTTTAGGGCTCGGCCGCATCGTCGGGCATCCATTGCCTGGAGTCATCCTTCGGCGAAAGGGCGGTCGACGGTGACCGGTCGGGTGTACCACTCCAGCAGGAGCGACGGTTTGCGAGCCGCCACGCCGTACATGGCGACGTCGGTGACCGGCGGACGGTCAGGCGGCGGGCCTGTGGGGGAGGTCAATCGATGATGGGACGACGCCCGGCTCTGCTCGATGAGGTCGCGGCCGGCGAAGATTGCCGACGCTTCGCCCTTGGGGCCTGTCGAAATAGCTGGTAGCCTCGCTGGATTTCGCTCGCTGGTGGTCTGTGACGGACCCGAAGACGCCAATGGACCGGCCGGCCGCAAAGCGTGGGTTGGGGTACACCCCAACATCACATCAGTGACTTCGGTCGATGTCCGAAGTCGTGTGCATCGTCTGCACAAGTCGGATGGGCGGGATCCCTGGTGTCGGGATCCCACCCCCTCGGGATGGCTAGCGGTTGGTGAACAGATGCAGCAGCCAGTCAGCGGCTGCGCGGGTGAGCCCGGCGAGCAGGCCGGTAACGGCGGCCGAGAGAAGTCGGGTGGACTGGTCCTCGGGCCGACGCCTGCGTCCGTTGTACTGCGATCGGGTCATCGGCTGCTCCATCGGTGTGAGTCGGAACGCGGGAGCCGGCGCCGGCTGTGCGTTCAGACTGAGGTCCCCCGTACGGCCCGCTTCCGGTGCCGATGAGTGCCGACCGAGCCCCGGCGGAGGCGGATGAGGCATGCTGGTTCGGCGATGGATGCCGACGAGTCCCGATCAGAGATCCGGCGTGGTAGGTCGGTGGAACGTGCGGCCCTGCCCGCCGGGCCGGAACGTGATCTACGCGACGCGGTCTACCGGTTGTATGTGCAGGCCGACAGTCCCCGACTGGGCGATCTGGCTACGACGATCGCCAAGGATGATGATCTGCCTGGGTCGCCGGGCAAGGATTTGATCAGAAAGATCATCTCCGGTGACGGGATGGGGTCGCAGCAGGACACGGTCACCGTCGCAGTCGCGTTGGTCCGCGAGGCGGGTTGCGCCGACACCGCGATCGTTGCGGACCGGATTCGGTACCTGTGGCTCACCGCGAAGACCGCGCTCCCACCAGAGCCGGTGGAGCCACCGGCTCGGCTAGGTTGGCCGGTCAGTGGATGTGACCCGCTGATGCTGGAGGTGCACCCGGCGATCTCGATTCCCGGTATTGGATTGGACCCGCTGCCGGCCTACCTCCCACGGGAACACGACGAGTTGCTGCGGCAGGCGGCGGATCGGGTGATGGCCGGGTCGTCGACGTTGGTAACGGTGGTGGGTGGGTCGTCGACGGGTAAGACCCGGGCCTGCTGGGAACTCGTGCAGTACCTCGACGGGCGGGAGCCGGGTCGGTGGCGAGTGTGGCATCCGTATGATCCGACCCGTCCCGAGGCCGCTGCACAGGCGCTGGCCGGAGTGATGCCGTACACGGTGGTGTGGCTCAACGAGGCCCAGCACTACCTGTCCCCGCCCGACGCGCGACTGGGCGAGCGGATCGCCGCCGGGCTGCGCAGCCTGCTGCACGACCGTGCACGGGGGCCGGTGCTGGTGCTGGCCACCCTGTGGCCGCAGTACTGGTCGGCGTTGACCACCCGCCCAGAGGCGGGCGAGCCGGATCCGTGTGCGCAGGCCCGCGACCTGCTGGCGGGTACCGCGATCACCGTGCCGGACGCGTTCACTCCCGCCGAGATGACCATGCTGGACGCGGCGGGGGTCGATCCACGGCTGCGGCTGGCCGCCGACGACGCAGAGGGCGGCCGGATCACCCAGTACCTGGCCGGCGCCCCCGAACTGGAGAACCGGTACCGCACCGCGCCACCCGCCGCCAGAGCGATCATCCGGGTGGCGATGGACGCCCGCCGGCTCGGCCACCCGCTCGCGCTGCCACATGCCCTGCTGGAGCAGGCCGCACCGGCCTACCTCGACGACCACGACTGGGACAGCCTTGGCGAGGACTGGCTGGAACAAGCCCTCGCCTACACGGCCCGGCCGTGCAAAGGCGCCCGCGGACCGCTCACCCGCATCCGCATCCGCCCCAGCGATCCGAACCCCGCCGGTGGGCAGCCGTGCTACCGGCTAGCCGATTACCTCGAACAGACCGGCCGCAGCCAACGTGCCGGCGTCTATCCGCCCGACAGCTTGTGGAGCGCGTTTGCCGCCGTGGTTACCGACCCTGATCTGCTGGCGATTCTCGGTCGGCGAGCTGAGGCGCGGGGCCGGTACCAGCATGCGATCTGGCTGTACGCCCGCGCTGTCGACCTGGGCAGTGTTCACGCTTTGCAGGCTTTGTCCATGCTGCTGGAGCAGGCTGAGGATGCCGTCGCCGCCGAGGCGTTAGCACACCAGGCCGCCGACCGGGGCAGTACACAGGGACTGTTAGCCCTGGCCCGCCAGCGGGAGCGCGCTGAAGATGCCGAGGGCGCCGACGCCCTGTACCGGCAGGCAGTCGACCACGGCGACACGCACGCGCCGCTGATCCTGGCCAGACGGCGGAAGCGTGCCGGGGATACCGAGGGCGCCGACGCCCTGTACCGGCAGGCAGTCGACCGCGGCAACACCGGCGGCTGACTTCCGCCGCGGCCGGACGGGGTGTCTCCGGCTGGGGACGCGGCGAGGTGCATAGATAGTGTCCGATGCTACTGCCGCGGTCTCGTCGCTGCCGGGAAAGCGCGTGAACGTCGCGCACGGCATAGACCGTGACAGTCGACCAGCGGCCGACGGTCAGGTTCATGCGGCGTCGGCGCACGCAGATGGCCTGTGCGGTGTACGGGAGGACCTGCAGACGGCGGATGTCCGTAACGGCCGTGGGCTCGTGTAGATGTCCGTTGCGCTCCCTCACGCGCTTCGCCAACGGCAGCGCATCAGTGCAGGGTCAGTCCGTTGGGCGACTGGACGACAAATGGAGTGACTGAAGTTCCGAGCGCACTGATAGCCGAGGGAACGTCGAACCATGTCCCTCTGCGGCTGATCTCGCTATGGTCGACCCAAAACTCGGAAGGTGCTTCCTATGGACTCTGTGCGAGTGCGTATCCCCGTGGACGCGGGCATCGACGGTCAGGTGCAGTACATCGAAGCCGAGATCGAGCCCGGACCGGGCGTCACCCTCGCCTCGGGCGGGAAGCTCCAGGAGGCGAGCTGGTCGCTGGCCGAGGCATTCGATCGAGTGGGGCCCGCTCTCCACGTCGTCCTGACCAAACTCCGCTCCCAGCTGCGTGCACCGAAAGAGGTCGAGATCGAGTTCGGCCTGAAGCTCGGCGGCGAGGCGGGGGTGATCTTCACAAAGGGCACCGCCGAGGCATCGTTCACGGTAACCGCACGATGGGATGGTGCGGGCGAAGATGCCCCAGCCTGAGCACGGCATCGTCCAGGTCCTTGACGACGGCGCGCAGGCCGTCGGGCTTGGGTTCGTCGTCGGTCGGCGCCAGGTGATCACCTGCGCGCATGTGGTGAACTCCGCCCTGGGCCGGGACCAGCGGGAGGTGGCAGCGCCGCCGGACCGGCCGGTCTGGCTGCGCTTCCCCTTCTCCGGCGAGGAAGTGGTGCGGATTGCGCGGATTGCGGTCTGGTCGCCGCATCCGGCGGAGATGTTCGAGCTCGCTGACGTTTGCGGTCTGGTCCTATCCGAACCCATGCCGGAACCGGCCCTGCCGCTCACGTTCGCCGACGAGGGCAGCAGCCCTGCCACGGTGCAGATGTGGGGACCGTCGCCGTTGCGCGAGACCGGCGGGCACGTGACAGGTGAGTTGCAGGGCGCGGTCGACGCGGTGCGATTGCAGGTGGACCAGCAAATCGGCGGAGCCTTCGTGGCTCGAGCCGGGTTCAGCGGCGGTCCGGTCTGGAATCGCGCTACCGGCCAGGTGGTCGGCATGCTTCAGGCGGTCGGCCGGGAGGACGTTTATGTCATCCGGCCTGATGTGCTGCTTCAGGCCTGGCCTGATGTGCTCTTCCGTCCACCGCCTTCGCCGTATGTCGGGCTGCGCGCCTTCGGCGCGAACGACCGTGGGGTGTTCTTCGGACGCGAGGAGTTCGTCGGAACTCTGGTAGCCGACGCCGCGCGGATCCCCCTCATCGTGGTGATGGGTCCGTCGGGGAGCGGAAAGTCCTCGACGATCGACGCCGGGCTGGTGCCTAGGCTCACCGCCACCGGTCGCACCGCCGCGGTGCGGATGCGTCCGGGCCGAATGCCTGCGCGGGCGCTCGCGTGGGCGCTGTGGCCCTCGGAGGACCCGGACGCTGGGGTGGCTAGGCTTCGCGCGCACGGCTTGCGTCACTGTGTCAGACAGTTCCTGCGGCAGGCGGGGTTCGATCGGTGTGTCATCGTCGTCGACCAAGGCGAGGAGCTCATCACCCGCGCAACGGAGGACGGCTTCCTCGACCTTCTCGATGAGATGATTCACGGAGAGTCCGACCACGCCGGACCTCCCGACATCGTTGTCGCGATGACCATCCGCGCCGACTACTTCGGCCAACTTATCGTCGCCCACGAGCGGGTCGGCGACTACGTGCGCGAACATGCACGCACCCTGAGACAGATGTCGGAGCCCGAGCTGCGCGCGGCGATCTCCCAGCCGTTGCTGAGCACTCCTGCGCCTCGGATCGGGATCCGGGAGTCGCTGGTCGACCAGCTCTGCGCCGACTTTCGCGGCCGTCCCGGCGAGCTTCCTCTCCTGCAGTTCGCGCTGACCCGAGTATGGGAGGCGCAACGCGACCGTGAGCTCACCTTGGAGTCCTACCAGCGGATCGGCGGCACGGCCGCGCTCGCCCAGTACGCCGACGAACGCGTCGCGCTTCTGTCCGAGATCGAGTTGGCGGCGGCCAGGAGGATTCTGACCAGTCTCATCCTGCCGGGAACCGAGGACGTCGGCCGGCCGGTCGCCCGGTCCGAGCTACGCGATGGAGATTGGCCGATCGTCGAGCGTCTCGAACAGGACCGTCTCGTCGTGACCAAGAGGTCAGGCCGCGAAGATGCGCAGCAGACGGTCGAGGTCGCCCACGAAGCGCTGCTGCGGGGCTGGCACCGGCTCCGCGAGTGGCTTCATGACGACCGCGAGTTCCGTGAGTGGCGCCTGGGCACTGCTTCACTTCAGAACACCTGGCTGGACAACGGCAAGGACCGCAGTCTGCTGCTTCGCGGGCCGGTCCTCGCCCGCGCCGAGGCGATGGTCTCCTCCCACCCCGAGGACACGCACGGTGTGCGCCCGTTCGTCGAAGAAAGCCGCGCCGCTGAGGATGCCGAGGAACGGCATCGGCGAGACCTAACGGCTCGAGCCGAGGCATTGCATCTGTCCGCCAGGGCGGAGCTGGCAGATGTCACGTCCCACCTCGGCAGGGAGGAGGCGCTACTGCTCGACATCTGTTCCCTGCGACGCTTTCCAACGGTAGAGGCCAATCGGGCGCTGCACCGCAGAGCCAGCGGTTCCACGATTCTGCTGTCCCGATTCCAGGCGGTAGACGATGACCATCTGGGTTGTCTGGCATTCCATCCCCATGCGGACGTCCTGGCCGCCGCCTCCGGCGATTCCACCGTCCGAGTGTGGGATCTCGCGACCGGACGAGAATTACATCGCCTTACGAAAGCGGTGTTCACAAAGGTGACAGCCGTTGCCTTCGATGTTGCGGGAACGCGGCTCGCGATCGGCTATCAATACCTGGACACCGAGGTGTGGGACCTCGCCACCGGACGGCAACTGAACCAGCTGGCCTATGAAGGATCGGTCGAAGGCCTGGCCTTCCATCCCGACGGCACGCGTCTGGCCACCGGCGGCGACCGGATCACGCGCGTCTGGGATCTGTCGAAGCACGAAGGGACAGTGGTTCAGCGCATCGAGCACAGGGCGAACTCAGTCGCGTTCGACCCCGAGGGGTCCCTGCTGGCCACTGCAGGGTTCGACCACTCGGCGCGAGTCTGGGACCTGGCGACCGGAACCGAGTTGACCCGTCTGGACCACGAGAAAACAGTGACAGTCGTGACGTTCTCCTCCGAGGGGAAAAGGTTGGCGACCGCCTGCGCCGATATGCACGGCCGCCCTGACACCGTAGCCCGAGTGTGGAACCTGGACACCGGGCAAGTGAGCCGTCAGCTGGCCTTCGACGCCTCCTACGGCAGCTACGATGTAGCGTTCCATCTCGACAGCGATGTCGTAGCCACTCGTGGCACAGACCGCACGGCGCGCGTGTGGGCCCTGGACACCGGCGAGGAGCTGCATCGACTCATCCACGACAGCCCCGCGTATGCGGTAGCGTTCGACCCGGACGGGCGACATGTGGTCACCGGCACCGCCGATGGGGCGATCCTGCTGTGGGACCTCAACACGCATCTGGAGACCTTCACCGCCCCTGCTGATGATGATCGCTGGTTCGACGATGCGGCCCTCCACCCCGACGGCACCAGAATGGCAGCAGCCTGCCACGATTCCGCACTGGTATGGGATCTGAGCACCGGCGAGGAACTGCACCGGCTGCACAGCCGCGAGGTCCACAGCGTCGCATTCGACCCCACAGGTCCGCGCTTGGCCATCGGCACCCGGGCCGCGTCAGTCTTGGATCTGGAGACCGGGCAGGAGCTGCACCGGTTCTCCCACCGAAGCATCGTCAACGGTGTGGCCTTCCATCCCGACGGGACTCTCCTGGCCAGTTGCAGCAGCGACGGCACCGCACGGCTATGGGATTTGGAGACGGGGCAAGAGTCCGTTCGCCTGCCGCACTTCGCAGGAGCCGGAGACGAGGACACCCGGGACGACGGGCCGTCGGTCACGGTGTACGCGCTGGACTTTGACCAGGATGGCGGACGAATCGCCACCGCCAGCAGCGACAACTCGGCCCGAGTGTGGCAGCTGCCCGCCGGCCGCGTGATCCACCACCTCGCGCATCCCAGGATCGTGCAGGACGTAGCGTTCCATCCTAGCGGCGCATTACTGGCCACCGCCTGCGAGGACGGCATCGTGCGTGTGTGGGATATGACGACCGGCACCGAGGTCCGCAGGTTCACCACCGACGTCGCGCTGTATGCGGTTGCGTTCGATCCTCTCGGCGCACGGCTCGCCGCTGGAAGCCACGGCATGACCCATGTGTGGGAAATGAAAAACGGCGACGAGACCCACCGCCTCTACTCCGCTGGGTTCCTCCGTAGAGTGGCGTTCGACGCGTCCGGCGTCCGCCTCGCTACAGCCGACAAGACCGTCCATATCTGGGACCTCCGCACGGAGGCCCTCATCGAACAGGCCCGAGCCCGGCTGACAAGGAATCTGAATCCGGACGAATGGCATCGCTACCTGCCGGGCCAGGCCTACCAGAAGTTCCGAGAGGACTTGCCCTGATCTCGTCGCGGCCTGAGAGTACGAAGATCGTTAACTGGAGCCAAAACCAGCCTGTAGGCCCCGTTGCGTTGTGGGATCGGCAGACGTGTTGAACCCCGTGTCGGGTCCTCGGTCAGATCGCTTCGGCGAGTTCGGTGAACGCAGCCGCGATCCTGTGCCTGCCGAGAGGCCGTCCGCGCAGGTCGGGCGGCATGCTCGTACTCGCGGAGCACACCGCCGAGGCGGTTACGTCGATGGATGTTCAGGTGGGCGAGTCGGTCCGGATCGCTGATCGGCTCGGGCAGCGGCGCGCGTCGTCGGGCGTTGGCGATGCGGTGGTGCGGCCTGTGCTCGTTGTAGAAGACCTCGAACTGACGCAACGCGTGCAAGCAGATGGCGCTGGTTCCAGATCAGGGTACGGTCGAGCAGCTCGCGCCGGCAGGTCCGCACCCAACGTTCCATGACAGCATTCATACGGGGAACCCGGACGCCACTGAGCACGACCGTGATGCCGGCGTCGGCGAGGATCGTGTCGAACGGGGGTGGGTACTTGCCGTCCCGGTCCCGGATCAGGTACTTCACTCGGCATCGTGCATCCTCGAGGTCCATTACGAGGTTGCGGCGGCCTGGGTCACCCAGGCGGTGGTCGGGTGGGCGGTCGCGCCGAGGACGCGGATTCGGGGGGGCTGGCGTGCTTCGATGACCGCGAGGACGTAAATCGGGGTGCCGGTGGGCGTGGTCGTCTCGATGAAGTCTGCGGCTAGCAGCGCTTCGGCCTGCGAGCGGAGAAACTGGGTCCAGGTGGTGGCCGCGCGGTCCGGGGTGGGATCGATGCCGGCCTCGCGCAGGATTTCTCAGACCGTGGATGCGGCGACAGCGATCCCGAGTGTGAGCAGCTCGCCGTGCACCCGCCGGGACCCCCACCCCGGTTGGCTGGTTCGAACCGGACCCGCTGCCGCTCGAGTTGGCGGCGCTGCACCGCGAGCTGGTGGTGTAACGCGAGGATCTCGGCGTCCTTGTCCCGGTCGCTGCCGGGCAGCAGTCGAAGTAGCGCGAACGCGTTGGTGATGCCCATGTACGCCAGTCGTAGCAGCATGGGGCGGCATCATCGCGGAGTCACCAACGACGATGAGCAAGAGGACACGCGAGGAGGTGAACCAAGATCGGCACCGACGATTGAGATACCCGCTGGCCAGCGCGGACGTCCTTTCGGCGGACACAATGCGGCGGCACGTCGGACCTTCCTGATTCGACTTGATCCAACCGGCACCATCCGGATGATCGTGGTCGTCAACGGTCCCGCGCGGCGCGCGGCCTGGACCACCAAACCGGCCTAGGGAACGCCCATGATCGACATCCAGGAACGTCGCTACGACACGAACCTGCAGTCAGTCTCTCCGCCGTGCATGGTGACAGCAGCGGCCCGCGACGGCCCCGACGCACCTGCCGCGCCCGTCGCCGTCAACAAGCAGCTACCTGCCGCACCTTGACGTTGCAGCCCTGACCGACGCAACCGCTGCACTCACCCTGTTCGCCGGTCACATCGCCCCATACGTCCGCGGACTTCCGACCCAATGCCGGTGAATCATGGAACGTCGGCGGCTGGCCTGGCGCCTAACCCCCGGGCCGCACATTCACAGCAGGCGACCGCGAGCGCACGGCTTGTGATATCGACTGTGCTGGACAAAACTCGTCCGTGCATCTTCGGGCATCCAACGAGTGAAGGAGACCAAGGTGGCGCTACAGTTCCTCGGCAAAGATCCGGACAGCTCGCAGGACCAATCGCCGACCTTGTACCTCGATGACGAGACAGGGCACTACATCATCCAGGGATGGAAGGTCGCTGACGCCGAACGGCTGGCGCAGTTGAACGTCCCCGAGCACGAGACTGTGATCGAGTTCCCGCGGCGCATGATGCAGTTCTTCCTGGAGGTGAGGGATGGCGCGGAACCCAAGGATTGACGAACTGCTGCGCGGCTGCGCCCACTCCGCGGTGCACCTCGAAATGCGCGATGGCTACATGCGCAGCGACCCGATGTTCGTCGCCTGGCAGCAGGGCCAGCATCCGGATCCTGATGACCGAGACGCATGGTGGGACTCCTGGTGGCAGCTGACAGCTGACATCGTTGCAAGTGGAGTCCAGATGCAACGGGCGCGAGTGGTGTCCGAGCCGATCAGCGACTACATCCGGTTCGAATACGACGTGACGTTTATGAACATCGCCGCAGGTGAAGCGGTGCGGTGGCTGCCTCGTCGGCGCGCATCCGACCTTGCGCTTCCCGGCAACGACTTCTGGGTGTTTGACGGACATACCGTGATGATCAACCACTTCTCCGGTGACGGGGAGGGGGCTGGCCAGGAGTTCAGCACCGACCCGGCGTTGATCAAGCTCTGCGAATCGGCGTTCCAGACGGTGTGGGAGCGCGCTGTGCCGCACGCCGAGTACCACCCCTCCTGATCGAAGCGGCTAGTCGGCAATCCAGTGCGTTCACAGTCATCGAGCGTTCAGCAGGCGCGGCAGGGCCTTGCGGACCGCCTCCGTGAGATCCGCCTCGGCGCGGGTCTCACGGGTGCGCGCCTCGCTGCTCTTGCGGGCTGGCACCGGACCAAGATCAGCAAGATTGAGTATGTCGTGATCAGCCCGTCGGCCGATGACATTCGAGCCTGGTGCAACCACTGCGGCCAGCCTGAACTCATCCCAGACCTCGTGGCGACCCTTAACGCCGTCGAGGGCATGTTCGTCGAGTGGCGACGCTTGGAGCGAACTGGCCTCCGAGTCGTTCAAGACTCCATGACGCCGCTGTGGGAGCGTACGAGGACGTTCCGCATCTACTCGTCGTTCGTCGTGCCCGGGCCGGTGCAGACCCGTTCCTACACCGTGGCGGTGCTGAGGGCGCTCGCCGCGCGGCGGCGTATCCCCGATGACATCGAAGCGGCCACGCGCGTCCGCGAGGAGCGGCAGCGCTTTCTCCACGAAGGCGACCACCGGTTCGCGATTGTGCTTGAGGAGAGCGTCCTGCGAAACGCCATCGGCGGCGTAGAAACCATGACGGGCCAGTTGGGCCACCTGCTTGCGGTGAGCTCCCTGCCGTCGATCTCGCTCGGCATCGTTCCGCAGAACGCCGACCGGAGCGCCACGTGGCCGATCGAGAGCTTCTGGATGTATGACGAGAAGCAGGTCGGCGTCGAGCTGGTTTCGGGCTACCTGACGATCACACAGCCAACCGAGATCAGCATGTATGCGGGGATGTTCGCCGAACAGACTGCGGTGGCGGTCTATGGGGCGGCGGCCCGATCCTTGATCAGCGAAGCGCTGGCAGCGTTCGACAATACGATGCGGTAAAGGCCGTGCACACTCGTGCACACTCATTGAGCCGTCGACCTAGCCGCGCCTACCGTCACCCGTGTCCGGTGGGTCCCAATTCCCAGTCCGCGGCTCACCGGGCCCGGAGCGCGGCGGCGCGAAGGTCGGCGGCAGCACAGTCGCCCCGGCTGAAAACTCCGCCACGAGGCCACGAGCCGCCGCGCCTCCCCAATGGGAGTATCTGCGACGCACGGTGGGGAATGACGATGGCACCGCTCGACCCTCGGCTACCTCCTGCCGACGCGTTCTACTTCATCGCGTACGAGGCGACGCGCAGACGACGGTCCGGTTCACGGGTGGTCCGGATCGGTCTCGGTGCGGCGGTGCTGGGCGAGCTGGTCATGGCCGGTGGTCTCGCGGTGGACGGTGGTGGCCGGGTTCACGTCCGGCAGCGGGCGCTGCCGGATCCGCTGCTGCGGGATGTTCTCGACCTGATGGTGATGCAGCCGCAGCACCGCGAGCTGTCTGTCTGGATGGCGTTCCTCGCCGAGGAGGCCGAGGACTGGATCGTGCGGCGGCTGCGGCAGCAGCGCCTCGTCCACGACGTGGTCGAACGGCGGTTGATCGGTTCGGTGCGGGTGACCGTGCCGGCCGATGCGAACGAGGCGGCATGGGAATCGCTTCGGCTCGAGCGGCTGCTGAACACCCGTACCCCGATGGTGCTGGCGGACTCCTTCCTGACCGGGCTGGTCGCGGCGACCGGTCTGATCAACCACGTGCTGTGGAATCCGGAGACGTCAGTGGTCGGCCGCGCCGTCGTGCCGGACGTGATCGCGGCGCTGCCACCGGAACTCCTTGCCGTCGTCAGGCAGTGCGAAGCCGCGGTCGGGCAGACCGTGCTCGCCCCGCGACCGGCGTAACCCCCGACCGAGCCGTGCCTGGCACCAGTGCGGCCCGAAGCATTGACATCTATCGATTGGATTTGTGATGCGTCGATCCAGGACCAGCACCCGCCACGACATCGTCGCGCAGACGCTGGCCCGTAACCGGCTGGGCGTGCCCGCCGTCGTCTTCTTCGTCCTGGCGGCCGCCGCGCCGATGACCGTCGTGGCCGGCGGCGCGACCACCGGCTGGGCGGTGACCGGTGTCAAGGGCATCCCCATCGCCTACCTGGCGATCGCCGCGGTCCTGGCCATGTTCTCGGTCGGCTATACGGCGATGAGCCGCAGGATCGTCAACTCCGGGGCGTTCTACAGTTACATCGCCCAGGGTCTCGGCCGGGTGGCTGGCGTGGCTGCGGCGTTCGTGGCGCAGTTGGGCTACAACACGATGCAGATCGGCCTGTACGGCGGTTTCGGCCCGGTCCTGGCGGGTCTGGTCGCCGACCGGTTCGGCTTCACGGCGCCGTGGTGGCTGTACGCGCTCATCGCCTGGGCGATCATCGGCATCCTCGGGGTGATGCGCGTCGACATCAACGGCCGTGTCCTCGCGGTGCTGCTGGTGGCCGAGATCGCCATCGCCGTGCTGTACAGCGTCGTCGAGGTCGCCCACCCGGCCCGCGGCCAGATCACGGTCGACACGCTCGCACCGTCGTGGCTGCTCAGCAGCGACATCGGCGCCGGCCTGGCCACGGCGATCGCGGGGTTCGTCGGCTTCGAGGCGACCGCGGTCTACGCCGAGGAAACCAAAGACCCCCGCCGCACGGTGCCGCGCGCCACCTACCTGGCGCTGCTGGTGATCGGCCTGCTGTACAGCGCCAGCTCCTGGGCGATGTCGGTGGCCGCCGGACCCGAGCAGATCGTCGACCGCGCCCGCAAAGACAGCACCGAACTGATGTTCAACCTGGTCAGCCCGTACCTGCACCGGCTGTGGCTGGACGTCGGCCACATCCTGTTCGTCACCAGTCTGTTCGCGGCCCTGCTGGCCTTCCACAACACCGTCGCCCGCTACTCCTTCGCCCTGGGCCGCGAACGCGTCCTGCCCGCCTGGCTCGGCAGCACCGGCCGGAACAACGCCCCGACGTGGGGCTCGATCACCCAGACGGTCCTCGCCGGCGCGGCGATCGTCGTCTACGCCGCCACCGGTGTCGACCCGATCGTCTACATGTTCTTCTGGCTGACCGTGCTCGGCGGCCTCGGCGTGCTCATCCTGATGACCGCCACCTCGATCGCCGTCATCGCGTTCTTCGCCCGCCGCGCCAACCGCACCGACATCGGCCTGTGGAGCTGGGTCGTGGCCCCGGCCGGCGCGACCGCCGCGCTGCTGTACGTGCTGTGGCTGACGCTGACCAAGTTCGACGTACTTTTGGGCATCACAGATCCCGGTTCGCCGTGGCCAGTGATCCTGCCGGCGTCGTTCGCCGTCGCCGCGCTGCTCGGCGCGATCTGGGCGCTGCTGATCAAACTGACCCGCCCGAGCACGTACGCCACCATCGGGCTCGGCGCCGACAGCGCCACCGCCACACCAACCGCCGCCCCGACAACCGCCCTCGCCACGGGCGGTGCCCGATGACCGCCGACCGGCCGGACTTCGGCATCACGCAGGCGACGCCGGCCCACGTTGAGCCGGTCACCACCGCGCTTGCCGAGGCATTCTTCGGCGGCGATCTGGCGCCGTGGCTGGTCCCCGATCACGCCACCCGCGCCAAGGTCTACCCGATGTACTTCCGCATCTTCGCCGAGTACTTCCTGGAACACGGCCGGGTCGACGCCACCGCCGACCTCAACGCGGTCGCACTGTGGTTGCCGGTCGACGACCACCTCTGGATCAAAATCCCCGACTACGACGTGCGCCTGGCGAAAGCGACCGGCACCGCCATGGCACGATTCGCGATGCTGGACATGACCCAGGACGCCCACCACCCGACGCTCCAGCCGCACCTCTACCTCGCCTTCCTGGCGGTACGTCCCGAGCAGCAGGGCGAGGGCCGCGGCGCCGCGCTGCTCAACCACGGGCTCGACCTGGCCGATCAGGCGAGGCTGCCGGCGTATCTGGAGGCGACCGGCACCCGCAACCAGGGCCTGTACCACCGGCACGGCTTCAACCTCCGCGACGTCGTGTGGATCCCGGGCGGGCCGTACCTGTACCCGATGTGGCGGCCCAGCGGCGCGCCGAGAACACCCCGGCCGCCGTCGCCATGATCGACACGTCGACTCCGCACCCGGCCCGCCGGTACAACTACTGGCTGGGCGGCAAGGACCACTTCGCCGCCGACCGCGAGTCCGGCGACGCCATCGCCGCCGTGTTCCCGCACGTGCGTGAGGCCGCGCTGCAGAACCGGTGGTTCCTGCAGCGTGCCGTCGCTTACCTCGCTGGCCAGGCCGGTATCCGGCAGTTCCTCGACGTCGGTGTCGGAATCCCGCTGTCACCCAACACCCACGAGATCGCCCAAGACTTCGCACCCGACTGCCGGGTCGTCTACGTCGACAACGATCCGATCGTCCTGACCCATGCCCGAGCGCTGCTCACCAGCGACCCGGCGGGTGCCACGGCCTACGTCGAGGCCGATCTGCGTGACCCGGCAGCGATCCTGGACGACCCCGGCGTGCACCACACCATCGACCTGTCCCAGCCCGTCGGGCTGTTGCTGGTCGCCGTCCTACACTTCCTCGACGACGACGAGGCAACCCGCGCGGTGGCCGAGCTGCGCGCCGCGCTCGCACCGGGCAGCTACATCGTGCTCAGCCACGGCACCACCGACTACGTGAGCGTCGAGACCGCGGCCAGGATCCCGGCCTTGCAGCAAGACAACGAGGTCCGCTTCCAGCCGCGGTCCCGCGAGCAGGTCGCCGGCTTTGTCGCCGGGCTGTACGCCGTCGACCCGGCCCCACCCGCACCAGGCACGGTGGCACCCCTGGTGCCGATCGACCGGTCCGGGCCGCAGCTGGTGTCGGTCGTGCGGTGGCGGCCCGACCGTAGCGCGCATGATCTCCCGCGGGACGAGGATGTCGCCTGCTACGGCGTCGTGGCCGGCATGCCCGACGGCGCGACACGGCCAGCCGGGGCGATGCCGGCGGCATCACCGGTCGCGTCGACGGACGTGACCAGCAGGGACGCCAACCACGAACCGGGGCGCGGATGACAACGACCGGCGCCAGGACGAGCAGCAGCGGCTGTGCCGTAGCGGTGCTCCTGGCCGTCGCGGTGCTCGCCGCCGGCTGCACGCTGCCGACGGGGCACGACCCCGTGCCGCCGGACGAGGGCGGCCGCAAGGCCCCGGTGTGGGCCACCCCGCTGCCCGACGACGTCGGCGCCCCGCTCGAGGCCGCCCTCGCCGGCGACGCCGTCGTCGTGCGCGCCGAGCACGGCGTCGCGGTCCTCGACGCCGCCAGCGGCGCCATACGCTGGCGGCACTCGACCGGCACCGCCACCGCCGGCGTGACGATCGCCCGCGCCGGCATCGTCCTGGGCGCCAAGCGCGGCTCCGCGCGCGTGCTCGACCTCGCCACCGGCGCCGACCGCGCGACCGTGCCGGGGACCTTGGCGGCGGCGACGGCCGACTCGGCGTACACCATCGAGGCCACCACCGCCGGCAACACCGTCACCGCCGTCGACCCCGCCACCGGCCGCCCCCGCTGGACCCGCACGCTGCCCGGCCACGGCTCCGCCGAGGTCGCCCGCGGCGTCACCGCCCTGCAGGGCACCACCCCCGCGTCGCTGCCCGTCGTCACCACCGAGTCCGCCCACAGCCGGATCACGTTCCTCGCCACCGCCACCGGCGCCGTCATCGCCACCCGCGACACCCAGGACCCCCGCGGCGTCGAGCTCGCCGCGCCCGGCATCGTCCTCGCGCACGACCCCGCCGCGCGCAACTGCCCGGTCCTGCTGCAGGCCTACGACGCCCGGACCGGGGCCGAGGCGTGGCAGCGCCGGATCGGCCAGTGGCGCCTGTCCCGCACCGGCGACACGCCGTCGTGCACGACGCCCGGGTACGTCACCGTCGCCGGCGACAGCCTGCTCACCCTCGACCCCGACGAGCACCCGCAGCTCGCACCCCTCGACACCGGCCAGCCGGCCTGGACCGGCGCGGCGGGCGACTACCCGATCGCCGTGGCAGGCCCGGTCGTGGTCACCCGCACCTGCCACGGCACCGGCCCGCTGACCGGCATCGACCTGACCACCGGCAAGATCCGCTGGTCGACCCCGTTCGACGGGCACGACACCAATCCGGCGGGGACGGCGAACCAGGAGTTCGCCCTATCCGGGACCACCCTGTACCTGACCCTGGACCGCCTCGACCCGATCCCCGGCGCCGCCCCGAAGGTCCAGGTCGCCTACGCCATGACCGCCATCGACACCGCCACCGGCCGTCGCCTGTGGACCACCACTCCCAGCATCCGCCTGTGCGGCACCGCCGCGGACGGCGCCTTCGGCTGCCAGTCCGCGGGCCCGTCGGGCGGCGACTACCGCAACGAGGTCCACCGCTACCGCTGAGGCGGGCACGGCAGGCGCACGGTGAACACCGCCCTGCCGGCACTGCCCTCACCTGGCCCATCCGCCAGGCCGTTGCCAGCTGTAGAACACCAACACGGAGGAGAGCCCAGATGGACACCCTGGACTGGCTACGCGACGCCGATCCCACCGTCCCGAACGCCGCCCGCGCCTACAACTACGCCATCGGCGAGCCCCACAACCTCCACGCCGACCGGCAATTCGCCGAGGACATCCACCAGGCATCGGGCCGGACCTTTCTCGCAGAGGCGCAGGCCAACCGGGCGTTCGTGCTCGACACGGTACGGACACTGTCCCACGACGCCGGCATCCGCCAGTTCCTCGACATCGGATGCGGCGTCCCGACCCGCACCAACGCCCACGATGCCGCCCCCCACGCCGACATCGTCTACGTCGACATCGACCCCGTCGTGGTCGGCCACTGCCGCCATCTGTGGTCCGGCCACCCACGCATCGGCGTCATCCACGGCGACGTGCGCCAGCCCGAGCAGATCCTGCGCCACCCCGACGTCACCGCCCGGCTGGATCTCACCCAGCCGATCGGCGTGCTGCTGGGCGCGGTCCTGGACTTCGTCGCCGACCCCGGCGACGCCGCCGGCATTCTCACCCAGCTCGCCGCCGCAGCCGCCCCCGGCAGCTACCTCGCCCTATCCCACAGTCTCGTAACCAGCCGCAACATCGCACAGCAGGACCGCGTCCGCCGCCTGTTCCGGCAGACCGCGACCCCGCTGTACCCACGAACCGCAGCACAACTGCACACCATCCTCGACGGCTGGTCACGCACCGAGCCCAACCTGAACCCGATCACCCACTGGCACCCCGAACCACTGCACCTCGACCGGCACGCCCCGATCGGTGCCATCGCCATCGTCGCCCGCAACCGGCCATGCCGCTCCCGTCCGCCCGCCGGCCCGTGCCAAGGCAGCCGTCCCCCGCGACCCGAAACCGCAGACCCGGCCCCGGCCTCGGCGCCGCTCGCGCCTGTCACTCACTGCGACGACGACGGCCCTGCCGCAGCGCAACACTCGCGGCATAGAAAGATGTTCTGCGTGTCGATGCAGGACGTGGGAACGTCCCCCTGATGCGCTTGTCGGGCTTGGTGTCCCATCGCAGGAGGAGGACGTTCATGGGTAACGGTAGCGGTGTGTCCCGCGGTGATCGCAACCGCAACGCGCGGCTGGCTCGGTTGCGGATGCTGGTCCCGCCTGTGAACGCGATCGTCGGTATCGACTTGGCGGATAGGAAGCAGATGGTCGTGGTCACCGACCATGACTCGAAAGTGTTGGCACGCAGGACATTCCGGTGCCGCGCCTGGGATCTGGGTGTGGCGTTGGACTGGGCGGGGAAGCAGGCCGCGGTGAAGGGCTTCGCCGGCGTGACGGTGGCGTGCGAACCGACCGGTCACCGCTGGCGGGTGCTGGGTCAGCTGGCCGGGGAACGGAGCATGCCGTTCGTGTG